>NZ_RQSI01000009.1:0-140574 GCF_003856955.1 Novosphingobium sp. LASN5T | reverse complement strand
CACACACCGCGGAAACCATCTTGGCCAGCGGTCACGTGCGACCGCACCGAAAGGCCGGACATATGGAAGCAAGCGATCCGATCAAATTTTCCGTTCAGCCCTTGCAAGAGGGAGCCGTCCACATATGGAACGGCAATTCTCGGGAAAGCTCAGGACGGGCGGATCATGCAGGGCACGCCGATCTCCGGTAGAAAGGTCTCGATGAAGAGGGTGGCCGGACGGGAAACCCGCCCGGCCCAACCCATCAGATCTTGCCGACGAGGTCGATCGAAGGAGCCAGCGTTTCGGCGCCTTCTTCCCACTTGGCCGGGCAGACCTGGCCGGGGTTTTCACGCCAGTACTTGGCTGCCTTGATCTTGCGCACCAGTTCGCTCGCATTGCGGCCCACGCCCTCGGGCGTGATTTCGACGAGCTGGATCACGCCGTCCGGATCAACGACGAAGGTGCCGCGATCGGCCAGGCCCACGCCCACGCGCAGGATGTCGAAGTTGTTCGACAGGTCGTGGTTCTGGTCACCCAGCATGTAGTACTGGATCTTGCCGATCGCCGGCGAGGTGTCGGCCCAGGCCTTGTGCGAAAAATGCGTGTCGGTCGAAACCGAGTACACTTCGACGCCCAGACCCTGAAGCTCGGCATACTTGTCGGCAAGGTCTTCCAGTTCGGTCGGGCAGACGAACGTGAAGTCCGCCGGATAGAAGAAGAACACGCCCCACTTGCCCTTCACGTCGGCGTCGGTAACGGTTTCGAACTTGCCCTGGCGATAGGCCTCGGCTTTGAACGGCTTAAGCGTGGTTCCGATCAGAGACATGACAGACGATTTCCTTCTGATTCGTCGTTGGTAAACTGGATACGAGGGTGAGCTAGCGACTCCCGTTCGCAATTTCCAATGATCAATTCCGGCCACTTTGATTGATTGCGTCGATCAATGGCTCGCCTGATCGGAACCTGTCGATCACATTCCTGTGGCACGGCAGAGACAGATGCTCCGTCGCTGTCGCCCTTACGATAGCGCCCCCGCCACGGCGTGCCCCCGAAGCGACATTTCCTCCAGCGGCAACAGCCTGGCATCCTCGAGCGCCGCCACGCGATGACCGATGCCAGCGAGGTAAGTCTCGTTTTCGGCAAAGGCGAGGAACGCGGAAACGCTGCTCTGGCGCACCAGCATCGCCATGTCCCATCGTTCGGACTCTGGCCCGATCAGGAAAGGGCCGCCCTGCCCCAGGAACAGGATATCCCCGCCGCTCGCGCGCAGGTGCGGAAGGGTATGCGCGATGTACCGCCCGAATGCCTCGCTTCCGCCGATCGGCGATGCCGGCGCAAGTTCCGGATGCGCCGCGTAGTCCGCAACGGCGCGAAACCGCAGCAGGTTCAGCATGACGACGCTACCCGCAATCCCGCGCCGGACGAACAGCATGCCGGCCGCCGGCGACACATCGAAATGAGGGGTGGACGTATCCGTCATCCTTCCGCACCGCCATCAGCGCGCACCAACAGCAGAACATGCATCCTGACGTCCTCTGGCCATTCCGCGATATGCCGCTCCAATGCCCCCAGGTCTCCCGCAAACAGCGCCCGTGTCGCATCCTCGTAACCGGGCAGGTCGCCGGCCATCGCCAGCATGAAGTGATAGGCCGCCTCCTGCGCGCGGCGCCGTTGCTGGCGGGTATCGGGTTTCTTCCGCTCGCTGTCGATCAGACGGCGCAGGGTAGCCGAAGCGCCTCCGGGCTGGGCAGCCAGCCATTCCCATTGCCTGGGCAGCAGGGTTACCTCGCGCGCCACCACGCCCAGCCGGGGCCGGCCCCGTCCACGCGGTTCCCCCGCCTGCCCTTCCCCTGCCGAAAGCGCGTCGGACAAAGCCGTTGGGGCACGGTAACGCCCGCGATAGACCGGCGCAGGTTGAGAAAGACGTGCCACGATCTCCTCGTCGCTGCCGCGCAGGTCCAGATCGACAATCCGTCCGCTGCTGTCGTCGAAAACCTGGATGGCATCGGCAGCGCCTCCTTCCAGCGCCCGCTTCACGTGCAAGGCGACTTCGCCCAGCGGGCCGGAGAACAGTTTCCGCGCGCCGCAAAATGCGGTGCAAATCGTGATGTCGGACATAGTGGATTCCTTCTGCGTCGGAGGCTTTTTACCCGGGTAAATGTTCTCGGTCAATATTACCCGGATAAAATAAGTCGCGAAGGAGCGCGATGCCTCGCGCGCCCGTCCCACGCGCGCTCGAACGCTTGTTGCAAGCGCATAAAAATATGAAATAAATACGCTTTACCGTTTGAACGTACGGTTTTTTGCAATCGACTTGCAGAACTTGCACTTGAAAATCGACGCGTTCCAATCCAATTGCGCTCACGAAACAAAACCGTTTCGTTCCATTACACCTTGTTGTCAGGACTCACGATGACCGCTCCCAGCGAAAGCGATTCCAGCCCGGTTGCTCCCGAGACGCCCGGCGAGAATGGCGTCGATCCGAGCGGCGCTGCGTCAAGCGGTAACGGTCAACGCAGCAAGCGCATTCGCCGCATCGGCCTGATCGCGCTGATCCTGGGTGCAGCTTATGGAATCTATGCCTACACGGACTATCGCCTCTACGGCCGCTTCATCCAGGAAACCGACGATGCCTACGTGAAAGCGGACGGGGTAACGGTGAGCTCCAAGCTGTCCGGCTATGTCCGGGCGGTGAACTTCAAGGATAACCAGTCGGTCGCGGCGGGAACGCTGCTCGTGCAGATCGATCCGACCGACTACCAGACGCGCCTTGCCCAGTCCGACGCGCAAGTGCAGGTGGCGCGCGCCACGCAGGCGGCGTCGGTCGCCAGCATCGCGGAAGCGCGTTCGGCGGTGGGGCAAGCCTCGGCGGCAGTAGACGCCGCCAGGCGCCAGCTTGCCTATCTCAATGGCGAAGTCGTCCGTTTCCGTCCGCTTGTCGCCAGCGGCGCGGAACCGAAGCAAACGCTGGATCAGTTCGTCTCGAACCGCGATCAGGCAGCGTCCGATCTTGCCTCCAAGCAGGCCGCGCTTGCCGCGGCGCGTGACAAGGTTCGTACCATCGAGGCGCAGGCGAACCAGTCCGCCGCCCAGATCGAAGCCGCCCTCGCCCAGCGCCAGGCCGCCAACAACGACATGGCCACGACGCGCATCATCGCCCCTATTGCCGGCCGCATCGGCAATTCATCGGTCCGGCTCGGCCAGTACGTCCAGCCCGGTCAGCGCCTGCTGACGGTGGTGCCGGTCGACGCAATCTATGTGGAAGCGAACTTCAAGGAAACCCAGATCGGGTTGATGCGGCCAGGCCAGCCGGTGACCGTGAAAGTCGATGCCCTGCCCGATGTGGCGTTCCATGGCGTGGTGGACAGCATCACGCCGGGCACCGGCGCCAACTTCTCGCTGATCCCGCCGCAGAACGCGACCGGCAACTTCACCAAGATCGTGCAGCGCGTGCCGGTGCGCATCCGCATCAATTCCGGGCCGGAATCGAAGCGGGTCCTGGTTCCCGGGCTGTCGCTGACGGTCCAGGTCGATACGACCGCCGCGAAGGGAGCCATCGAATCCATCCGCCGCGAGCAGGAACAGGCGCCGAAGCGGCCATGAGCGCAGCCACCCTTCCCGCGGAACAGGCTGGGCAGCCGCCCGCGCCGCCGCCGGCCCGCGAACGCGCGGACCTTACCGCCTGGCTGGGCGTAGCCGCCGGCGCGCTCGGCTCGCTGATGGCCACGCTCGACATCTCGATCGTCAACGCCTCGCTTCCCACCATCCAGGGCGAGATCGGTGCCTCCGCCAGCGAAGGCACCTGGATTTCGACGGCCTATCTCGTCGCCGAAATCGTCATCATTCCGCTGACGGCCTGGCTGGAGCGCGTGTTCGGCCTGCGCCGGTTCCTGCTGATCGCCTCGGTCCTGTTCACCGGCTTCTCGATCATGTGCGGCACGTCGACGACGCTGACCGGCATGATCATCGGCCGCATCGGGCAAGGCTTTACCGGCGGCGCGATGATTCCCACGGCCATGACCATCATCGCCACACGTCTGCCTCCGTCACAGCAACCCATCGGCACGTCGCTGTTCGGTTCCACGGTCATCCTCGGCCCTGTTCTCGGGCCACTGGCGGGTGGCTGGCTGACCGAGAACTTCAGCTGGCACTATGCCTTTTTCATCAACGTTCCGGTCTGCCTGGCGCTGATGGTGCTGCTGCTCGTCGGCCTTGCCGACCAGAAGCCCAAGCTGGACGAACTGATCGAGGCGGACTGGCTGGGGATCGCGGGCCTGGCGCTCGGCCTCGGCGGGCTGACCGTGGTGCTGGAGGAAGGCAATCGCGAACAGTGGTTCGAATCCACGCTGATCTGGCAGTTGACCGCCGTCACCGTGCTGGGGTTCGTGCTGATCGGACTGGGACAGCTGTACGCGCGCCGCCCCGTGATCAAGCTGGCCCTGCTGCGCAACCGCACGTTCGCGGCAGTCTTCGTCCTCGCGCTGATCCTGGGCGTGGTGCTGTACGGCACCGCTTACGTGATCCCGCAGTTCCTGGCCGCCATCGCCGGCTACAACGCGATGCAGGCCGGGCAAGTCGTGTTCATCTCGGGCATTCCCGCCATGATGATGATGCCGCTGTTCCCGATCCTGCTCAGCCGGTTCGACCTGCGGCTGATCGTCGCCACCGGCCTGCTGCTGATGATGGCATCGTGCTACATCGACACATCGCTGACCGCGGACTCCACGGGTTCGGACTTCGTCGATTCCCAGCTTCTTCGCGGACTGGGTCAGGTCCTCAGCATGATGTTCCTCAACCAGGCGGCGATCGCGGCGGTGCGCCCCGACGAAGCCGGCGATGCCTCGGGCCTGTTCAACGCCGCGCGCAATCTGGGCGGTTCGATCGGGCTTGCCTTGCTGGCGACCGTCCAGGAGCGCCGGCTCGACTATCATCACTGGACGCTGAATTCCGCTCTCGGCAACAACGATCTTGCCGTGCAGGACTGGGTTTCCAGCACCTCCGCCACGTTCGGCGGCGGTCCGGTCGGCCTTGCCGCCGCAATACGCCAGATCGACAACACGGTGCTGCGCGAAGCCATGGTGATGGCGTTCAACGACGATTTCATGTTCCTTGTGGCGGGCATTCTCGTGGTGACCCCGCTCGTCCTTTTCCTGCGCCCTCTTCCCAAGGGACGCAACATGGCGGCCATGCACTGATGCGACCGATCCCCCGAACTCTCCTCGCTCCCCTGCTCGCTTCCGGCGTCCTGCTCGTCAGCGGCTGCGCCACGGTCGGGCCAGACTACCATGGCGCGCCGAACGTGGCGGATACCGCTGCCACGCGCGGCAGTTTCCTGCGCGCGGACGCGGGAACCAGCGCCGCCGCGCCCACCGCCCGCTGGTGGCAGGCGCTGGGAGATCCCGTGCTCGACCAGGTTGTCGAAACCGCGCTGACGAACGCGCCCGACGTGCAAGCCGCGAACGCCCGCATCGCGCAGGCACGCGCGGGGCTTGAGGCCAACAAGACGGCGCTGCTGCCCACCGCCAGCGTTTCGTTCGCCGTGCCCTATGTGAACCTTCCCGGCAGCATTCTGGGCAATTCGGGACGCGAGGAGTTCCACGCCTATGCACCAGGCTTCGACACATCATGGGAAATCGACCTGTTCGGCGGCACGCGACGCAAGATCGAGGCGGCTTCCGCCCGCGCCGAGGCCGCCGAAGCGGGCCTTGCCGACGCCCGCGTGACTCTTTCGGCGGAAATCGCGCGCGCCTACGTATCGCTGCGCGCCAAGCAGGCCGTGCTGGCACTGACCGATCGGCAGGCGGCAATCGACAGCGACCTCGTCTCCCTGGCCCGGCAACGGCTGGCGGGCGGCACTGCACCGGAACAGCCGCTGGCGCAGGCTCGGGCCCAACTCGCGCAAACCGAGGCGGATCGCGCGAAGACGCGGGCCGACATCGTCGTGCTGATCGATCAGATCGCCGTTCTTGCCGGGCGCGAGCCGGGAACCTTTGACGCGCTACTGTCCGCTCCGAACGCGGTGCCGCTGCCGCCGGCCGACGTCGCCGTGGGCGATCCGGCGCTCTTGCTGCGCAACCGCCCGGACATCCGCATGGCCGAACGCCAGCTTGCCGCCGCCAATGCCGACGTCGGCGCCAGGGTGGCGGACAAATATCCGAAGATCAGCTTCACCGGCCTGCTTGGCACTGGCGGGCAGAACTTTGCCGACGTGTTCAAGACGTCGAGCCTCATCGGCCTCGCGCTGCCGCAGATCAAATGGTCGCTGTTCGACGGCGGCCGCGTTAACGCGCAGATCCGTTCGGCCAAGGGGGCTTATGCCGAAGCGGAGGCGCAGTTCCGCGGTACGGTCCTGAAAGCCCTGCAGGACGCGGAAAATTCGCTGACGCGCTTCGGCGGTCAGCGTATCGCCTATGGCAAGGCCCTCGACAGCCAGGCGCAGGCCGCACGGGCGCACGCGCTCCAGGTACAGCGCGTGCAGGGAGGCACCGCTTCCCGCAGCGATGCGCTGACCGCCGAGCGTCAAGCCGTCCAGGCTGAAATGGCGGCGATCTCGGCACGCGCCGAGCTGACCACCGATTTTGTCGCCGTGGAAAAGGCACTGGGCCTTGGCTGGACCGCGCAGGCGACGGAGGAAGCGCCGAAATGAGCCGTTTTCGTTCCGTTTATACCGTCTTGACTCGCCGCAAATCTAAGGCACTCTCCGTACCCATAACGCCATCAAGGCGAGGATTTGGGACGGATGGACTGGATTTCGGATTTTGGCCGCCGATTCTGGCAGGCCTATCAAGAGGGGCTGGTAATGTCCTGCCCCGTTCACCGCGCAGCGGCAGACCGAGCGGCGGAAAAAACCCCGTGCGACATCGGTATGCACCAGTATGACGTCGCAGAAGCGCTCGCAAGGCAGCAAGCCGTCCGCCACTGAACAGACAGATGGGCCGACTGACCTGATCGTCTCTTGTGCGGATGAAGGCATCGAAAGCCGCGCCGTGCGCCGCGGTCGTCCATCCGCGGCGGAAGCAGAGCAGATCGTCGGCCGGATTCTGGAGGCAAGCTGGGACGTCCTGCTGGCCGAGGGCTTTGAAGGCTTCACCTTCGATCGCGTTGCCCGCCATGCTCATATCGGCAAGGCCACGATCTATTCCCGCTTTGCCAACAAGCGGGAACTGATGGGCGCACTCTTGCGCCATCGCATCGAAGCCCAGCACGCCCATATAACGGCTATGGGCGCGGGTCTTCCGCCGATGGAGGCGTTCATCGCGCGCAGCACCGAAGTATTGTCGCTGCTGCTTTCCCCCGATGGCATTCTGCAAGAACGCCTGATCGACTGGATGGATCAGGAAGGTGACGGCGAATGCGGCGAAATCCGCAACGCGATCTACCGCCATTCGCTGGTCGCCATCGAAGCGTTGATCCACCAAGCGAATGCCACCGGCCTGATCCATATTCCCGATCCGGCAGCGGCCGCCGAATTCTGGCTGGAAGGACTCGTCGGCCATGCGCGCGTCACGCGCGCCGAAGAGAACGGGGATAGGGTCGCGCATGAACGCTGGTCGCGCAGATATGTGCATTTCTTCTTTTCCGGGACCGCAACCGTCGCCCCGAACACCAGCGCTTCCACCGCCTAGATAGCGTTCAGCGGGACAGGTTCAGCGCATCGCGGGCGAAGCAGCGGAACTGTTCCAGCCGCTCGCCATCCCCGTCATCGCCATAGGCAGAGCGTCTTTCCCCTTGCGGGGAGCGATCGTCATCGCGCGGCGGAATATCCAGCGCGGCGGCGGTGACGAAGCGAATACGCCAGGCGAGAGCCACCGCATCGACCTCGGGCTGGCACGCGGACAGCATCCTTGTGACGCGATCGACACCTTCGGCGAACAGGCTCCATATCTGCTCGTGAATGCTGTCCGCCGCGCGCGAGAACATCTCGTCCAGCACCACGATCGCGCGGAAACCGGGAGTCATCGCGGCAGAGGCGAACAGGGGCACGACCAGCGCATCGACGACGGCGGGGAAAGCGGCCTTCCGTTCCCGCTCCAGCGCATCCAGCATGCCGGTTCGGGCATCGGCGATCCGCGCCGCGTTGCGCAGCGCCAGATCGCGCAACAGCCCGTCCATATCGCCGAAATGATAGCGCACCAGCGCGGAGTTGACTCCCGCCGCATCGGCAATGCCCCGCACGGTCAGGGCATGGACGCCTTCCTGCACGACGATCCGTTCCGCCGCGGCCAGCAGGCGTTCCGGTGTCGACAGGGAGGGGGAAACGGTTGCCGCCATGCGCGCGCCATAACAGCAGCCGTTCGATCCGCGCCAGCGAAGAACACCGCTGCCGCAAGGTTAACGGCCTGTAAGGGACCGCCCGTCCCTTGCGTTTCACCGGATCGATGGCTTTGCCTGCCAGACAGCGGAGACACCTGTTCAGCCCGCGAGGCCTTCATGACCGTTCTCCTTCCCACCTCATTGCCGGATCTGGCGATCGTGGCCGAGCCTGTC
Source organism: Novosphingobium sp. LASN5T (assembly GCF_003856955.1). Classification (NCBI taxonomy): domain Bacteria; kingdom Pseudomonadati; phylum Pseudomonadota; class Alphaproteobacteria; order Sphingomonadales; family Sphingomonadaceae; genus Novosphingobium; species Novosphingobium sp. LASN5T. Next base: position 132,105 of record NZ_RQSI01000009.1, on the reverse strand, counting down.
CGGATATGCCCGGCGTCATGAAACACATGGTCTTTCCCGTGCCGGAAACGGGCGCAGCCGGCGAAAGGGCGGACGAGCGGATCGATAGCCTGCGCCACCTGCTCGAACGCGAGCGCAAGGCGCGGATCGAAGCCGAGGCGGTAGCCGAACGGAGCTGGCGCGATCTCTACGAAAACCAGGTTCGCCTGGCGCTGCTCCAGCGGATTACCGACGCTTCCAACCAGTCGAGCGACTTCAAGGCCGCGCTGGGCATCGCGCTGGCGGAAATCTGCGCCCACATGAACTGGGACGTGGGCCACGCCTATCGCATCGATCTTGAAGGCAAGGCGCGCCGGCAGGCCCGCATCACCTATGCCGCCGAACCCGACCGGTTCCGCCCGATCATGGACGCTTCGCGGCGCCAAATCCTGCAAGACGGGGAAGACCTGCCCGGAAGGGTGCTGCGCGACCGGCATCCGCACTGGATCGACCAGATGGTGGAGGACAAGTGGTTTCCGCGCCGCGATCTGGCGCTTGAATCCGGCCTGCAATCGGCCTGCGCCTTTCCCGTGCTGGTCGGCGAAGAACTGGTGGCCGTGATGGAGTTCTTTTCGCGCCGCCCGCTGGTGGACAAGGACAACATCCTGCTGACCGTGACCCAGGCCAGCACGCAGCTGGCGCGCGTGGTGGAACGTGAGCGCGCCCGGACGGCGTTGCTGCACGAGGCACGGCACGACGCGATGACGGGCCTTCCCAACCGCGTGCTGCTGGACGAGCGCGCGCGCGCCGCCTTTGCCCGGCTCCAGCGGTCGGGGAAGGATCTGGCGATGATGGTCATCGATCTGGATGGCTTCAAGGCGGTGAACGACAAGCACGGCCACCACGCCGGCGATGCGCTGCTGATCGAGGTGGCCCGGCGCTTCAACCGCGTCGTCGCCGGGCTGCGCGGCAAGACCGGATGGCCTGGTCCCTCCCCCCGCATCACTCTGGCGCGGGTGGGCGGCGACGAGTTCGTCATGCTCCTCGACATGCTGACGGACCGGCGCCTGCCCGAATTTCTCGCGAATCGTCTGCTGGTCGCGCTGCGCGAACCGATGCCGATCGATGGCGAGTTGGTAGCGGTGGGAGCATCGATCGGCATCGCCCACGGCGGCGGCGACTATACCTCGATCGAGCAGATCCGCCGCGACGCCGATCTCGCAATGTACGAAGCCAAGGGCGCCGGACGGGACCGGATCGTCACGTTCACCGATGCGCTCGGCAGCGATGTCCGCCGCCGCATGGCGCTGGAGCGTGAGTTGCGGGAAGCGATCCGCGAGAACCAGTTCCTGCTGTTTTACCAGCCGATCTTCTGCCTCGGCGATACCCCGTATCTGCTCGGCTTCGAAGCCTTGATCCGCTGGGCACACCCCACCCGGGGCACCCTGTCGCCCGATGCCTTCATCCCGGCGGCGGAAGCCAGCGGCCTGATCGTGTTCATCGGCGACTGGGTGATGCGGCAGGCCTGCACCGCGCTCGCCCGGCTGCACCGGCTGTTGCCCGCGCACAATCGCCCGTTCGTCAGCGTCAACATCGCCCCGCAGCAGTTCCTCCAGCCGGATTTCACGCAGAGCGTGCGCCGCGCGATCGCGGACAGCGGATTGCCACCACGCTGCCTCAAGCTGGAAGTGACCGAAGGCGTGGCCATCATCGATGCCGCGCGCACGCGCGCCGTGCTGGAGGAAATCCGCGCCTGGGGCGTGCAGACCAGTCTGGACGATTTCGGCACCGGCTATTCCTCGCTCAGCTACCTCAAGAACCTGCCGTTCGATTCGCTCAAGATCGACCGTTCCTTCACCGCGTCGATCGACGATCCCAAGAGCCGCGACATCATCCAGACCATTCTCGATCTGGCCGGCAAGCTGGGCCTGACCGTGGTGGCCGAAGGCATCGAATCCTCGGAACAGGACCGGATGCTGCAAAGCATGGGCTGCACGTTCGGCCAGGGCTTCCATCTTGCACCGCCGCTGGAGGAAACGGCGGCCTTTGCGCTGGCCGCGGCCGAAGCGCCAACGCCACCGGCCTGATCGCCGACAGGGCAATTCGTCACTGTACCATCCCGGTTCAGCGGCTATCTTCGCGCTTTCTTGGCAAGGAGGCTCCCATGGCAAACAGCCCGTGGCACCACGCCCGCAACTCCAGCGTGGCCGACGACATCGATTTCGAGATCAATGGGCAGGAACTGCAGTTCCTGGAAATCGAGCTGGACCCCGGCGAAAGCGCCGTCGCCGAAGCCGGCGCCTTCGTGTGGAAGGACGCCGCGATCGGCATGACCACGGTGTTCGGCGATGGCAGCGGCGGCGGTGACGGCGGCTTCATGGGCAAGCTGCTGGGCGCAGGCAAGCGGCTGGTCACCGGCGAGAGCCTGTTCACCACCGTGTTCACGCACAACGGCCAAGGCAAGGCGCGCGTCGCCTTCGCTTCCCCCACGCCGGGTTCGATCCTGCCGATCAAGCTGTCCGACGTGGGCGGCACGCTGATCTGCCAGAAGGACAGCTTCCTCGCCGCCGCGCGCGGCGTGTCGATCGGCGTGGCTTTTCAGCGCCGGGTCATGACCGGCCTGTTCGGCGGCGAAGGCTTCATCATGCAGAAGCTGGACGGCGACGGCTGGGTCTTCGTGCAGATGGGCGGCACGCTGGTCGAGCGCGAACTCGGCCCAGGCGAACAGCTCCATGTCGATACCGGCTGCCTTGCCGCCTACACGCAGGGCGTCGATTTCGATCTGGTGACGGCCGGCGGCGTGCGCAGCGTGCTGTTCGGCGGCGAAGGCCTGTTCTTCGCGCGGCTGACCGGGCCGGGAAAGGTCTGGATCCAGTCCCTGCCCTTCGCCCGACTAGCCGGGCGGATGCTGGCGGCTTCGGGCAGCCGTGGCGGCCAGAACCGGGGCGAAGGCTCGGTCCTGGGCGCGCTCGGCGATTTTATCGACGGCAATAACTGAGACGCTCGGGGCAAGCCGGCGGACCTGGATGGAAACGCCGGCCTGCCCCGCGCAAAGGATCAGAACTTCAGACGGATGGTTCCGCCAAACGTGCGCGGATCGCCGACCTGCGCAGCGATCAGCCCGGTGTTGCCGCCCGTTCCGGCCAGCAGCAGGTCGATGTAGTTCCGATCGAACGCGTTGCGTACCCACAGGAAGGCATCCAGCGTTTCGGTGCGGAAGCCACCCCGGAAGTTCTGGATCGAATAGCCGTTGACCCAGGTGTAGATCGACGGCGTGGGATTGGACGACCAGCGCGAACGATAGCTGGCATCGTAGCCGATGTAGAACTTCCCTTCTTCGCCGAACACCTTGGCCGGCTGGTTCACTTCCGCACCCCAGGCGAAGGCCCACTTCGACACGCCGGGCAAGACCTGACCAGAGGCATCGACGAACGGCGGGCTGTTGCCCACCTGACCCGGTGCGGCGATCGTGCCGGTGTAGCTGCACTTGCCTGTCGCGACGATCCCGGTGCTGGTGCCCCCGGAAAGTTCCGGCGGAGGCGGCGCGTCGCAGAACTTCACGTATTTGGCATCGGTAAAGGCGCCGTTGACATAGGCCGAGAAGCGATCGCTCGGGCGGATCGAGAAATCGGCCTCCACGCCGCGCGTGCGCACCTTGTCCGCGTTCGCCAGATAGCCGCGCACCGTGCCGAACTGCCCGTTGCTGACGTTGGCCTGGAAGTTCTTGATGTTGGTCCAGAAGCCAGTGACGTTGAACGTCGCGCGGCGATCCCAGAACTGGCTCTTGAAGCCGATTTCGAAGTGATCGACCTTTTCCGGCTTGATGGTGGCCGCCGCCTGGATCGGTGCGCCGTTGGCATCCGCCGGCACGCCGTTCAGGTTGATGCCGCCAGTCTTGAACGAACGCGCGTAGGTTGCGTAGACGTTGATGTCCCGGCCCACCTTGTAACGCAGGTTCACGTCGTAGGAGACGTTCCAGGCGCTGAACTTGGGCTCGAAGAACTGCGACGCCTGGATGCCGCGCTGCGCCGCCGTCCACGGATCGTTGTAGTACGGCGATCCGGGGACCGCCGAGACCACCTGCCGCGTTCCGTCCGATGCCGTGCCCGTGACGACGGAATTATAGAGCCCGTCCTTCTTGTCGTAGTTGACGCGGAAGCCCGGCGACACGGTGAAGCTGTCGGTGATGTCCCAGTTCAGCTTGGCATAGGCGGCAAGGCTGGTGTTGTTCAGCCGGATGTCATTGATGGCGACAAGGTTGTTCAGCACCGCCGGGTTGTTCGACAGCGCGCTGGTGGGGTTGAGCAGCCACTTGCTGGCGGCCGGACCGGTCTGCTGGATGCCGCTGGTGCGGATATCCTGGTGGAAGCCGAACAGGCCGACCACGAAATCGTAGCCCTTGCCCTTGTGGTTGAGGCGGAACTCCTGCGTGTACTGGTTCTGCTTGGTGGGGTTGTTGACCTTGGTATAGACCGCAAGGCCGGTGTAATCGCGGTCGTTGGCCGGGCTCCAGTCCCAATAGCGCCACGCCGTGATCGAGGTCAGCGTGTTGTTGGGATCGATGTCCCACACCGCCTTGGCCGAAACGCCGCCGTGCTCGTTGCGCGCGGACAGCGCGGCATCGGCGTCGGTCAGGCGGTCATAGGGATTGGTGCTGGGCACCCGGTATCCCGGGAAATACGAGATCAGCGCGGGATACTGGCGGTTCGTCGCCCGCTGCGTGGGGCCATAGCCGCCATAGGCGAACGCGCAGCAGATCGGGTCCTGCAGGTTCCAGTCGCCCGACAGAGTGACGTTGAGGCTCGACGTCGGCTTCCACAGCAGCGATCCGCGCAGGCCGATATTGTCCTGCGACTGGATCCAGGTGTTGCTGTAGGTATCGAACAGTGTGCCGCGGCGGCTGGTCGTGGTAACGCTGATGCGCGCGGCCAGCTTGTCGGACAGCGGGCCGGAGATCGAGGCCTTGCCCTGCTTGAAGTTCAGGTTGCCGAGCGAGATTTCGGCCTTGCCTTCAAAGTCGAAGCTGGGCGGCCGCGTGGTGATGTTGATCGCGCCGGCGGTGGTGTTCTTGCCATAGAGCGTGCCCTGCGGCCCGCGCAGCGTTTCGATCTGCTCCACATCGACGAAGTCCAGCGTCGCCGAGGCAATACGGTTGTAATAGACATCGTCGATGTAGATGCCCACACCCTGTTCGAAGCCGTCGTTGGTCAGGCCGAACGGGGCGCCGATGCCGCGAATGTTGATGAAGGTGTTGCGCGGGTTCTGCGAATAGAATTGCAGCGTGGGCTGTATCTGGGTCAGGCGCGCAATGTTGTAGGTGCCCTGCGCGTCGAGCTTGACGGCTTCGACCACCGAGATCGCCAACGGCACGGTCTGGACGTTTTCCTGGCGGCGGCGGGCCGTGACGATGATGGCGTTGCCGCCCGCGCTTTCGCTATCGGATGCGGAAACGCTTTCGGCCTCAGCCGTCGCGGGGGCTGGCGCTTCTTGAGCGAGTACGGGAGCGGCGAGCAGCGCAAAGGGCGCGGCTCCCGCCAGCAGGAGAGCACGGGACATCTTAGGATCCTTGTTGCAGGATCACGATGCCTCCAGTCGTCCGGTTGGCGGTGTGATCAGATTATTGGCGTGACGAAACGAACGGTATTCGGATTGAACGGCAGAAAGGTGGGAACGCGCCTCAGTTGGGCTTGAGGCGCTTCTTCTCGGTCACGTCGATCTGAACGACGCGACCCTCATGCACGGTCAACGAAACGTTGCCGTACTTCAGCCCGGCAAGGGCTTCGCGAACGCTGGCGATGCTTTCTTCCAGCAGGCGCTCGGCCTCGGTGCGGGGCGCAGCGGGAGAGGTATTCATGGCTGTGCTCCTTCGGGGTTGGCATTGAAAACACGGGATCGAACGGGACGGATCAAAACGGTTTCGCCGGGGTTCGGGCGCGGTTGCGCGACATCGATGTCGATTTCGACGATCAGGCCGCCTTCCGCCAGCGCACCTTCGACGCGCCAGGCGCCGCCCTTGCGGAACACGTTGTCCACCAGCAGTGCCTCGCCGCCTTCGCGCACCACTTCGACGTCATGCGGGCGGAAGTGGACTTCATCGCGTGCGCCACCGGATGCGGGGCCAGCCGGGATGCGGTTCGTCTCGCCCACGAAGTGCGAGACGAACGGCGTCGCCGGATGCATGTAGATTTCCTCTGGCGTGCCGACCTGCTCGATCACGCCATTGTTCATCACCACCACGCGGTCGGCCAGTTCCAGCGCCTCTTCCTGGTCGTGCGTGACGAAGACCGATGTCAGCCCCATCTGCTTGTGCAGTTCGCGCAACCACCGGCGCAGATCCTTGCGGACCTTTGCGTCCAAGGCGCCGAAGGGCTCATCCAGCAGCAGCAGCCTGGGCTCGATCGCCAGCGCGCGCGCCAGCGCCACACGCTGGCGCTGGCCACCGGAAAGCTGCGCCGGATAGCGATCGCCCAGCCCATCGAGTTGGACCAGCCGCAGCAGTTCCTCGGCCCGCGCCGCGATGGCCGCGCGCGAAGGACGGTCACGCCGCTTGCGCACGGTCAGGCCAAAGGCGACGTTGTCGGCCACGGTCATGTGGCGGAACAGCGCATAGTGCTGGAACACGAAACCGACGTGGCGATCAGCCACCTTGCGGTCGGAAACGTCCTCTCCGCTGAACAGCACCTGTCCGCTGTCCTGGAACTCCAGCCCGGCGATGATCCGCAGCAGCGTGGTCTTGCCCGATCCCGAAGGCCCGAGCAGCGCGATGAACTCGCCCGGACGGACTTCGAGATCGATGCCGTGCAGCGCGGCGAAATCGCCAAAGCGCTTGGTAACGTTCTGGACCCTGATCAATGCCCTGCTCCCGTATGGTGGAGGTCGAAGCGCCATTCGAGAATGGTCTTGGCGACCAGCGTGACCAGCGCGAGCAGCGCCAGCAGCGAGGCGACCGCGAAGGCGCCGACGAAATCGTACTCGTTGTAGAGAATCTCGACATGCAGCGGCATCGTGTTGGTCAGGCCGCGAATGTGGCCGGAAACCACCGAGACCGCGCCGAATTCGCCCATCGCCCGGGCGTTGCACAACAGCACGCCATAAAGCAGGCCCCAGCGGATGTTCGGCAGCGTAACATGGCGGAACACCTGCCAGCCGTTTGCGCCGAGCGAGACGGCGGCTTCCTCGTCATCCTTGCCCTGCTCCATCATCAGCGGGATCAGCTCGCGTGCCACGAACGGGAACGTGATGAACACCGTGGCCAGCACGATGCCTGGCACCGCGAAGATGATCTTGAGGTCGTGCGCCGCCAGCCACGGACCGAACCAGCCCTGCGCGCCGAACAGCAGCACGAAGATCAGGCCAGACACGACTGGGGACACCGAGAACGGCAGGTCGATAAGCGTGATGAGCAGGCTCTTGCCGGGAAAGTGGAACTTGGTGATCGCCCAGCTTGCCGCCACGCCGAACACCATGTTCAGCGGCACGCTGATGGCCGCGATCAGCAGCGTCAGCTTGATCGCCGCCAGGGCATCGGGCGTATGGACGGCATCAAGGAACGGCCCCAGCCCCTGCTTCAGCGCTTCGCTGAACACCACGATCAGCGGCAGCAGCAGGAACACGCCGAGGAACGCCAGCGCCAGCACGATCAGCACGATCTGCGTCAGGCGGCCTTCGGTGGTGGAACGCGGCCGGCTCATGCGCCCATCCTCCTGCGGCTGGCCGCCTGGATGAGGTTGATCACCAGCAGGATCAGGAACGAGGCCAGCATCATCACCGTGGCGATCGCGGTCGCGCCGGCATAGGCATACTGTTCCAGTTGCGTCACGATCAGCAGCGGCGCGATCTCGGTCTTGCCCGGCATGTTGCCGGCGATGAAGATCACCGATCCATATTCGCCCACCCCCCGCGCGAACGCGAGCGCGAAGCCGGTAAGCAGCGCCGGAGCAATCGCGGGCACGATCACGCGGCGGAAGGTCTGCAACCGCGTTGCCCCCAGCGTGGCGGCGGCTTCCTCCACATCGCGGCCCAGGTCGGCGAGCACCGGCTCGACCGAGCGCACCACGAAAGGCAAGCCGATGAACACCAGCGCCACCACGATGCCCACAGGCGTAAAGGCCACCTTGAGGCCCAGCGGCTCAAGGAACTGCCCGAGCCAGCCGGTCGGCGCGTAAAGCGCGGTCAGCGCGATGCCCGCCACGGCCGTCGGCAGCGCGAACGGCAGGTCGACCAGCGCGCTGATCACGCGCTTGCCCGGAAAGGCATAGCGCACCAGCACCCAGGCGACGAGCAGACCCGACACCGCGTTTACCAGCCCGGCGGCGGCGGCCGTGCCGAAGCTGACGCGATAGGCTGCCAGCGCCCGGTCCGAAAAGCCCACAGCCACGAATTCGCTCCAGCCCATGCCAGCCGAACGGATGAAGATCGATGCCAACGGCACCAGCACGATCAGCGTGAGCCAGGCAAGCGTCACCCCGAACGTCAAGCCGAAGCCTGGCAGGACGGAAGGCTGGCGCCAGCTTTTCGCGCGGGAAAGGGTTCGGGACATCTGCAGTGGCCTGCTCGATTGCGGAAGGGAAAGGGAGACTTACTTCTTGGCCGTGATGCGGTCGAAAACGCCGCCATCGTCGAAGAACCGCTTCTGCGCGGCACCCCATCCACCGAAGTCCTTGTCGATGGTGACCATCGGGATCGCGGGGAACTGCGACCGGAACTGTTCGGCCACTTTCGCATCACGCGGACGGTAGAAGGCATGCGCGATCGCGGTCTGCGCTTCGGGCGTGTAGAGATAGCGCAAATAGGCGTCGGCCGCTTCCTGCGTACCGTGCTTCTTCGCGTTCTCCGTCACTACCGCGACGGCCGGTTCAGCAAGGATCGACAGCGACGGCGTAACGATCTGGAACTTGCCCTTGCCCATTTCCTTTTCGGCCAGCAGTGCCTCATTTTCCCACGTCAGCAGCACATCACCGATGCCGCGTTCGACGAAGGTCGTCGTCGCGCCCCGCGCGCCGCTATCCAGCACCGGCACATTGGCGAACAGCTTGCGGACATAATCCTCGGCCGCCGCGTCGGAGCCGCCCGCCTTGCGGCCATAGGCCCAGGCGGCCAGGAAGTTCCAGCGCGCGCCGCCGCCGGTCTTGGGGTTTGGCGTGATCACCTGCACGCCGGGGCGGACAAGATCGTTCCAGTCCTTGATGCCCTTGGGGTTGCCCTTGCGGACAAGGAAAACGATCGTGGAGGTATAGGGTGACGAATTGTCAGGCAGCGCCTTCTGCCAGTCCGCCGGCAGCAGCTTGGCGCGCGCCGCGATCTGGTCGATGTCATAGGCGAGCGCCAGGGTGGCCACATCGGCTTCCAGACCGTCGATGATCGCGCGGCCTTGCTTGCCTGAACCGCCATGGCTCATCCGGAAGGTCACGTCCTTGCCGGTCTTCTGCTTCCAGTAGGTGGCGAAGGCCGGATTGATGGCCTGATAGAGTTCGCGCGTGGGATCATAGGATACGTTCGTCAGTACGATGCCATTGCCATTCCCGCCGGCTCCGCCCGAACAGGCAGACACGGTCATGGCCATTGCCGCGGCAGCGGACAGGAACAGGCGGCGATTGATCATGATTGTCTCCCTGTTGATGTGCGCTGCATATACTCAACTAATTCAATAGACATTAAAGACTCTCTGTGTGCTCCTAAAGTCAAACTATCGACGCCCCCGTCGGCTCCCTTGGAAAGAGGCGGCCCATGCGCAAAGACCGCCTCCTCCCCACCGTGGCGGTCCGCGGCGGAATCATCGCTGCGGACCGACATTGGACACTTAACTCAACTTTATGAGTAGAGAATAGACTGGCGACAGGACGCGCGTATTTGGCGACAAACCGAGCGCGGGCCGTCGGATTGTGCGATGTCCGAAAAAACGAAACCGCCCTTGCCGGCAGCGGTTGCGAAAATCGCGGGATTAAGAAAGAATTTCGTCATGGAGGCGTAACACGGCACCACCATGGCGCAGGCTGGGGTCCATCCGGGCAGCAACACGGAGCACAGGGTGAGCGACGAAAAACGTGTCGTAAGCGGCACGGAAGCCCATGTCGGCGATCGCTATTTCAATCGCGAGCTAAGCTGGCTCGCCTTTAACCGGCGGGTTCTGGCGGAAGCCCGGAACATGGACTATCCGCTGCTGGAGCGGCTGCGCTTCCTGTCGATTTCCGGCAGCAACCTCGATGAGTTCATGATGGTGCGCGTGGCCGGTCTTGCCGGACAGGTACGCCGGCAGATCGGCGAAGTCTCGATCGACGGACAGACTCCGGCGCAGCAGTTGCAGGCAGCCTATGCCGCCGTCACCGAACTCGTTTCCAGCCAGCAGGACGTGCTGACAGAACTCACCGGCAAACTGGGTGAGGCGGGCATCCGCCTCGTGGGCGAAGGGCCGGTCGAACGCGCAGAGGCCGAATGGCTGTCGCACTATTTCCGCGAACACGTCGTCCCGGTGCTAACACCGCAGGCGATCGATCCGGCACACCCCTTTCCGTTCATCGCCAACCAGGGGACCGGCATTCTCTTCACGTTGACGCGCATCGCCGACGGGGCCGACGTCAACGAGATGATCCTGATTCCACCCGCCCTGCCCCGCTTCGTGCGCCTGCCCGGCGAAGAAGCCGCGTGGATCGCGATCGAGGAACTGGTGCGCCGCCACGCCATGCACCTGTTCCCCGGCTTCCGCATCCAGGGCCATGGCGTATTCCGCGTGCTGCGCGATAGCGACATCGAAGTGGAGGAAGACGCCGAGGATCTCGTCCGCTACTTCCGCACCGCGATCCAGCGGCGCCGGCGCGGCAAGGTGATCATGCTGCACCTGCAGGACGATTTCGATCCGGCGGCGGAGCAGCTGCTGCGCCAGCAATTGCGGCTGGACCACGCGCTCGTTCTCAAGTCGCGCGGGGTGATCGGCATCAACGGCCTTTCCGCCGTGGTCGACGAAGCCCGGCCGGACCTGAAATTCGAACCCTACAGCCCGCGCTATCCCGAACGCATTCTCGAACACGATGGCGATTGCTTTGCGGCGATCCGCGAGAAGGACATCGTGATCCACCACCCCTACGAAAGCTTCGAGGTGGTGATCGATTTCCTCCACCAGGCGGCGTCCGATCCCGATGTGGTGGCGATCAAGCAGACGCTCTATCGCGCGGGCAAGCAATCCGCCGTGATCGCAGCGCTGATCGCGGCAGCCGAAGCGGGCAAGTCGGTCACCGCCGTCGTCGAACTGAAGGCGCGTTTCGACGAGGAACAGAACCTGATGTGGGCCTCGCAGCTCGAGCGCGCGGGCGTGCAGGTTATCTATGGCTTCGTCGACTGGAAAACCCACGCCAAGGTCTCGCTGGTCGTGCGCCGCGAAGGAGATGGCTACCGCACCTACTGCCACTTCGGGACGGGCAATTATCACCCCGTCACCGCGCGGATCTACACCGATCTTTCGTTCTTCACTGCCGACCCCAAGTTCGGGCGCGACGCGGGCCGGCTGTTCAACTTCATCACCGGCTATGTCGAGCCCAAGGGCACCGAAATGCTCGCGATAGCCCCGATCGGGCTGCGCAACACGCTGTACGATCACATCGATCGCGAAATCGCCTTCGCGCGCGCGGGCAAGCACGCGACGATCTGGGCAAAGCTCAATTCCCTCACCGACGAAAAGCTGATCGACCGCCTCTACGCAGCCAGCCAGGCCGGCGTGGAGATCAGCCTGGTCGTGCGCGGCATCTGCTGCCTGCGCCCCGGCGTGCCCGGCCTATCGGAGCGGATCTACGTCAAGTCCATCATCGGCCGCTTCCTCGAACACAGCCGGATCTGGGCCTTCGGCAACGCCGCGCGCCTGCCCAACAAGCGCGCACGCGTATTCATCTCCTCGGCCGACGGGATGAGCCGCAACCTTGATCGGCGCGTGGAAGTGCTGGTGCCGATCCGCAACAGCACGGTGCACGATCAGGTGCTCGATCAGGTCATGCTTGCCAACCTGCTGGATACGGAGCAGAGCTGGAAACTGGAACCGGATGGAAGCTACCACCGGATGGATCGTGGCCCCTCTCCCTTTAACCTGCATCGCTATTTCATGACCAACCCCTCCCTCTCCGGTCGCGGTGCGGCGCTGACCAAGGGCCGCAAGGTGCCCAAGCTCGCGTTGCGGCGCGGCGGCGCCAGCCGGGGCTGACGCATTTCACGATGGCCAGCAGGGACAGGTCCGGACAGAGCCAGCGGGCAGGACCGCGCAGCCCGTCGCGCGCGATCATCGACATCGGATCGAACACCGTCCGGCTGGTGATCTACGGCGGCCCGCAACGCGCGCCGGAAATCCTGCACAACGAAAAGGTGGCCGCTCGCCTGGGCAAGGGCGTGGCTGAAAACGGGCTGCTCTCCGAAAAGGCCTCCACCGCCGCGCTCGTCTCGCTGCGGCGCTATCGCGCGCTGCTGGACCTGATCGGCGTCCGCACGGTCGACGTGGTCGCCACGGCCGCGGTGCGGGACGCCCGCAACGGCGCGGCTTTTCTGGATGAAGTCCGCGCGATCGGCTTTGCTCCCCGCCTGCTTTCGGGCGAAGAAGAAGCGGTGACCAGCGCGCATGGCGTTACCGGCGCGTTCCCCGACGCGCACGGCGTGGTCGGCGATCTCGGCGGCGGCAGTCTTGAACTGGTCGATGTCGATGGCGGTAGCTGCACGCACGGCGTCAGCATGCCGCTTGGCACGCTGCGTCTGCCCGCCTTGCGCGCCGACGGTGACCGGGCGTTCGCCAAGCGCATCGGCAACGCGCTCGACAGGGCGGAATGGCGCGCCACGCCCGGCACCACGCTTTACCTCGTCGGGGGATCGCTCCGCGCGTTCGCGCGCTATGCCATGGTCCGCAGCGAATGGCCGATCGACGACCCCCACGGGTTCGAGCTTCCCGCCGCAGCCGCGCTGAAATTCGCGCGCACCCTCGCCCGGCGCAAAGGGTTGAGCCCGGTTCCCATCGCGGGCGTTTCCGGATCACGGCTTACCGGCCTGCCCGATACCGCGGCGCTGCTGGCCGTGCTGGTGCGAAAGCTGGAACCCGCGCGACTGGTGTTTTCATCGTGGGGCCTGCGCGAAGGCGTGCTGTGGGAAGCCATGCCGACAGCGGTACGAACCCAGGACCCGCTCGTGGCTGGCGTCTCGGCCTTCATCAACGATCAGGGCATATCGCCCAGCACGGGCACGATGGTCGCCGGATGGACGGCCAGCGCTCGCCCGGCCGGCAGCGGCGGTCGGCACGAGCAGCTCCGCCTTGCCGCCACCATGCTGAGTCTCGCCTCGGCCCGGATCGAACCCAATCTGCGCGCGGACCATGCGCGCGACTGGGCGTTGCGCAAGCGCTGGATCGGTATCACGGCGCGGGAACGCGCGATGCTGGCCGCGGCGATCATCGCCAATGCCGGCAAGATGGAACTGCCCCCCACGCTTACCGCGCTGCTGTCACCGGCAGCGCTGCGCGAGGCGCAGGCCTGGGGCCTTGCCACGCGCCTGTGTCGCCGCTTCACGTACGCCATGCCGCAGGGCCTAAGCGCCAGCACGCTGACCGTGGAGGGAGATACCCTGGTACTCGCCGTCGCCCCGGGCCTTGCCGAACTCGTCAACGAAGGTGTGTCGCGCGATCTCAAGGCGCTGGCTGCGCATCTTGGCCTCAAACAGGACGTGCGTTGATACGCTCCGCCCGATCGCGATGAATAGAACGCCGATAAGGACTCGTTCACCTTTCGCGTTCGTATGAACAAAACCTTTTTGGATCAAATGGGTAAGCCGACAATATGCTTTGCCGGCTTTGGGATATGCCCATGAGTAACCCCCTATCGCTCCATCGGCGCCGCGAGATGCGCCTGGCGAACCGCCTGGAAACGCGGCTGTCGGTGCAATACCGCCGATTCACGCAGCGCTTGCCCGGCATCGTCCTTGACCTGTCTTGCGATGGCGCGCGGCTTTCCTCGGTGGAACGGCTGCGCCCGGGCGACAAGCTGTGGCTGACCTTGCCCGGTCTGGCGCCGTGCATGGCCCGGGTCGTCTGGGTCAACGATTCGCTTGCGGGATGCAGGCTTGCCGCCCCGCTTCATCCGGCTGTGCTGAAAGCTCTGGTTGAAAGCAGCATCGCCTAGAGCCGAACCACATTGCCAGCCAGCCGGTCTATTTCGGTACGGTCGTGGCTGACATAGAGGATCGGCAGCCGCAATTCGTCGCGCAGCCGTTCGATCACCTGCATGATCTCGTCCCGGCGCTCGGCATCGAGCGAAGCCAGCGGCTCATCCAGCAACAGGAAGCGCGGACCGGCCAACAGCGCCCGTCCGATGGCCACGCGCTGCGCCTCGCCCCCGGACAGCGTGCGCGGCCAGCGATCGAGCAGATGGCCGATACCCAGAAAGGCGCTCGCCTCCTGCAGCGTCATGAACCGCCGGTCGGCCGGCGCCAGCCGTTCGCCGTAGAGCAGATTATCGCGCACGCGCCGATGCGGAAACAGGCGCGCTTGCTGGAAAACGTACCCGCAAGCGCGCTGTTCGGGCGGAAGATCGATGCCCTGCCCGGCATCGAACAGCGTCTTGCCCGCGATCGTGACATGCCCGCGTTCGGGCCGCAGCAATCCAGCGAGCGCATCCAGCACGGTGGTCTTGCCGGCTCCGGATGGTCCGAACAAGGCCGTCAATCCGGCCGTGCTGGTGAAACGCGCTTCGATCAGCCGGTTCCCGCGCCGGATCGCCACGTCCACATCGAACGCGTCCACATCGAACGCAGGGGCATCGCCGGGAGGCCCGTTAAAGGACATGCCCGCCTCCGCGCGTACCGAAACGCCGCGCCAGCAGTTCGGACGCGACCAGCGCCACCAGCGAGAGCGCCACGGATATGCCCGCCAGCCGTGCCACCATCGCATCGCCATCGGGCATCTGCAGCGCCGAATAAATCGCCAGCGGCAGCGTGCGCGTTTCGCCGGGGATGTTGGACACGAACGTGATCGTCGCGCCGAACTCGCCGATCGACCGCGCGAAGCCAAGCACAGCGCCGGCCAGAATACCCGGCAGCGATAGCGGAAAAGTGATCGTCAGGAACGCGCGCCACGGCCCCGCACCAAGCGTGCGCGCCGCGTTTTCCAGCCGCGTGTCGACCGCTTCCAGCGAGAGCCGCATCGCCCGCACCATCAGCGGCAGCGCCATGATTGCGGCCGCCAGCGCCGCGCCGGTCCAGCGGAACATCAACGTGATGCCAAACGCGCGATCCAGCCAGCTTCCGACCGGACCGTTCCCGCCGAAGGCAATCAGCAGCAGCCAGCCCGTCACCACCGGCGGTACCACCAGCGGCAGGTGGATCAACGCGTCGACCAGCACCTTGCCCGGAAACCGCACCCGGGCCAGCAGCCAGGCAAGCGCGAACGCCAGCGGCAGCATGAGCCCGACACCCGCCACGCTGACTTTCAGCGAAAGCAGCACGATCTCCCATTCTTCCGCCGACAGCATGAAGTGCCTTACCGCGTGCCGAAACCGAACCGCGCGAAGATCGCCTTGCCTTCGCGCGAGAGCAGGAAGCGTTCGAACCCGGCAGCATCGGGCGCGCGCGAACCGTTCAATTGCGCGATCGGGTAGGTAATCGGCGTATGGCTGTTCGCGGGGAACCAGCCGGCAATGCGCACCCCGGTGCTGGCACGCGCATCGGTGGCATAGACCACGCCGAGCGGTGCTGCGCCGCGTTCGACCAGCGCCATGGCAGCGCGCACGTTTTCGGCCCTGGCCACGCGCGCCTGCACACTTGGCCACACACCCAGCCGGGTCAGCGCTTCGCGGCCATAGCGCCCCGCCGGCACGGCATCGGGATCGGCCATGGCCAGCCGCCCGGCGCTGCCCAGCGCGCGGACCAGCGGAAAGCGCGGTCCGATCACCAACGCGGCGCGGCTGGCGGGTGGCGAGACCAGCACCAGCCGGTTGGTAAGGAACGTCGCCCGCGTGCCCTTGCGCACCAGTCCACGCGCGGAAACATGGTCCATCCATTCCTCGTCGGCGGAAATGAACAGGTCGGCCGGCGCGCCCGCCTCGATCTGCCGGGCAAGCGCTGACGATCCCGCAAACGAGATCACCGGGCGCTCATGCCCCTTGCGCGCCCAGGCATCGGCGGCGGCGTTCAGCGATTCCTGCAAGCTCGCTGCCGCCAGCACGACCGGAGGCCCGGCAAGCGCCGGAACGCCGGTCAACGCCAAAAGAAGGACAAGGAACGCGGAAAGCAATCTCGGCATCAACCACCCATTTCTATATTCGTCCGGATATAGCCTCGGCACCGCCCGGTCACGCGAAAAAGTTTGCCGGCTTTCCCTGCGCCACGCGGACGACTAGGGACGGAGCCATGCTGCGCATTACCGAACTCAAGCTGCCGCTCGACCACACGCCCGAAGCGCTGGAAGCCGCGATCGTCGAACGGCTGGGCATCACGCCCGCCGACCTCGTGCGCTACACCATTGCCCGGCGTGGCAATGACGCGCGGCGCAAGAGCGCGATCAAGCTGGTCTATGCGATCGACGTGACACTGGCCGACGAAGCCGCCGTGCTCGCGCGCCTCGCCGGCGACCCGCACGTCCGCCCCACGCCCGATACCGCGTACCGCTTCGTCACATCAGCGCCCCCGCCTGCCGACGCCCCCCGCCCCGTGGTCATCGGCGCCGGCCCCTGCGGGCTGCTGGCGGCCCTGATCCTGGCGCAGATGGGGTTCCGCCCGATCATCATCGAGCGCGGCAAGGCGGTGCGCGAACGGACCAAGGATACCTGGGGCCTGTGGCGCCGCAGCGTGCTGACGCCGGAATCGAACGTCCAGTTCGGCGAAGGCGGCGCGGGCACGTTCTCCGACGGCAAGCTCTACAGCCGGATCAAGGACCCGCGCCACCTGGGCCGCAAGGTGCTGGTCGAATTCGTCAAGGCGGGCGCGCCGGACGACATCCTGACCGAGGCGCACCCGCATATCGGCACGTTCCGGCTCGTCACCATGGTCATGAGCATCCGCGAAACGATCGAGGCGCTGGGCGGCGAATACCGCTTCCAGACCCGCGTAGAGGATTTCGAGATCGAGACCGCCGCCGACGGCGCCCGCTCCTTGAGGGGCCTGCACCTCAGCAACGGCGAGTTCCTGCCGGCCAGCCACGTCGTGCTCGCGGTTGGCCACAGCGCGCGCGATACGTTCCATGTCCTGCACGATTGCGGCGTGTACGTGGAAGCCAAGCCTTTCGCGATCGGCGTGCGGATCGAACATCCGCAAAGCTGGATCGACAAGGCCCGCTATGGTCCCGGTGCCGGCAACCCGATCCTGGGCGCGGCCGCCTATTCGATCTCGCACCAGTGTTCCAACGGCCGCACGGTCTACAGCTTCTGCATGTGCCCTGGCGGACGCGTCGTCGCCGCGACGAGCGAGGAAGGGCGGGTCGTCACCAACGGCATGAGCCAGTATTCGCGCGCCGAATTCAACGCCAATTCGGGCATCGTTGTCGATATCAGCCCGGATCGCGATTATCCCGGCGGCCCGCTGGCGGGCATCGCCTATCAACGCCACTGGGAATCGCTGGCCTATGTCGCCGGCGGTTCGAACTATAAGGCGCCGGGGCAGAAGCTGGGCGATTTCCTGGCCGGCCGGCCCTCCACCACGTTCGGGGAGGTCACGCCGTCCTATCAGCCCGGCGTTCACCTGACCGATCTTTCGCAATGCCTGCCCGATTTCGTGATCGAATCGATCCGCGAGGCGCTGCCCGCGTTTGGCCGGCAGGTTCCCGGATACGATCATCCGGACGTGGTGCTGACCGGGGTGGAAACGCGCACCTCCTCCCCCATCCGCATCCGGCGCGGGGCCGACTTCCAGAGCGTAAACACGCGCGGTCTCTATCCCGCAGGCGAAGGCGCTGGCTACGCGGGCGGCATTCTCTCGGCGGCGGTGGACGGTATCCGCGTGGCCGAAGCGCTGGCGCTCGACATGACGGGGCAAAGCGCGGCGGCGGCCTGAGCGTCGTTCGCTTTCGCAAAATCCGTCTCGCTAGCGAGACACTTCAGGCAGGATTTTGCGGTCCAAGATCAGGCTCGGTGGCGGCCGCAAGCTCGTCTCCACAGCATAATATGTTGATTTTTATGCATATTATGCACGAGGACGCATTTTACAGTTGCAAAAAATGCATTAAGGTATTTTTATTTCGCACTTGCACACAATTCGTAACCAACCCATATGGAGCGGGCCTTTCAGGCATCCTCTCCCAAACTTTCAAGGGCCGACCGGGCAACTGGTCGGCCCCTTTTTTGTCTGCGGCTCGCCGGTACGGACATCGCGCAAATTTTGTATGCAACACATACAATTTATGCTAGCCGCCAGCTCCGATCCGGACGAAATTCCGGCACACGGTTCCGGTACGCAGGGGGAGATGACAGATGGCCCAGATCATCGATGGCAAAGCCATGGCACGCGCGCTGACCGAGCGCACAGCGGACGAAGTCCGGCAGATCGTGGCGGAAACCGGTACGCCGCCCGGCCTTGCCGTGGTGCTGGTCGGTAACGATCCCGCCAGCGAGGTCTATGTCGGCCGCAAGATCGCCCAGTGCCGCAAGGCCGGGATCGTCTCGTTCGAACACCGCATGCCGGCAACGACGGCGGAAGGCGAACTCCACGCGCTGATCGACCAGCTCAACGCGGATCCGGCCGTGCATGGCATTCTCGTCCAGCTGCCGCTGCCCGCGGGCATCGATGCCGCGCGCGTGCTCGACCGGATCAGCCCGCTCAAGGATGTCGATGGCTTCCACCCCGTCAACGTCGGGCGCCTCTCGACCGGCACCGGCGGGCTGGTGCCTTGCACCCCGCTCGGCATCATGATGCTGCTCGACAGCGTGATCGACGATTACCGCGGCCTCAACGCCGTGGTGATCGGCAAGTCGAACATCGTCGGCAAGCCGGTATCGATGCTGCTGCTCGAACGCGAGGCGACCGTTACCGTCACCCACATCGAAACGCGCGACCTGCCCGACGTGGCGCGCAAGGCCGATATCATCGTCGCCGCCGCCGGCGCGCCGCAACTGGTGCGCGGCTATTGGGTCAAGCCCGGTGCGGTGGTGATCGACGTGGGCATCACCCGGGTCACCGATCATGACGGCTCCTCGAAGATCGTCGGCGATTGCGCCACGCACGAACTGGAACATGCGCGCGCGGTAACGCCGGTGCCCGGCGGCGTCGGCCCGATGACCATCGCTTGCCTGCTAGCCAACACCGTCCGCGCCGCGCGGATCGCCAGCGGATCGAGCAACGCCTGACACGAAGGAAAGCGCCCTGAAAAGGGTGGGAGAACGGATACGGTTTGCGACAAATCCCCTGTCGCAAGCCCCGGTTTTTGCGCTATGCCCGGATGGATTTTCCAAGGAGCCTTCACGGATGAAAAAGCACATCGTTCTCGCCCTCGCCGCGCTGGCCGCTTCGGGAACCGTGGTTTCCGCGATCGCCGCGACGCCAGCCGAAACGGTCGCCGCGCGCCAGGCGAACTTCAAGCAGCTGGGCCGCGCGATGAAGGCTATCGGGGAAGAGCTGAAGAAGCCCGCGCCCGACCTTGGCGTGATCCGCGCCAGCGCGCAGTCGCTGAACCAGGCGGCCGGCCACGTCGGCCACGGGTTCCCGCGCGGCTCCGGCCCGGAATCGGGCGTGAAGACCGAAGCGCTCGCCGCCATCTGGCAGCGCCCGGCCGATTTCCAGGGCGCTACGCGCAATCTCGTGACGAAGGCCGGCGATCTTCGGGCGGCGGCTACCAGCGGCGATCTTAACCGCATCCGTACCGCCTTCCCGGCGGTCGGCGGCGCGTGCAAGGGCTGCCACGACAACTTCCGCGAACGCCACTGATGGGCAAGGTCCGGCTCTGGGACGCGCCGGTTCGCCTGTTCCACTGGAGTGTCGTCGCGCTGTTCGGCGCGCTCTGGTGGACCGGTGAAAACGGCAAGATCGATCTGCACAAGACCATCGGCCTCGTCATGCTGGGGCTGGTGGTGTTTCGCGTGCTGTGGGGTTTCCTCGGCGGATCGACCGCTCGCTTCGGCAGCTTTGTGAAGGGGCCGGGCGCCGTCCTCGCCTATCTCAGGGCATCGCGCGAAGGCAAGGCGCCGACCATCGTCGGACACAATCCGCTGGGCGGCTGGAGCGTGCTGGTCCTGCTGGGCCTGCTGGCGCTGCAAGTGGGCCTGGGCCTGATCGCGCAGGATAGCGATGCGGTCGCTTCTGGCCCGCTCAACCATTTCGTTTCCTACGATACGGGCGATGCGGCAGGCGAAGCGCACGAGGTCGTGTTCAATATCCTGCTGCTGTTCGTGGCCCTTCACGTCGCCGCTGTCCTGTTCTACCTGTTCGTGAAGCGCGACAATCTGGTCCACCCGATGCTGTCCGGGCACAAGGCTTTCACGCAAGCCGTCGAACACCCCACGTTCGCTCCGGCGTGGCGTTTGATCTTCAGCGTGATACTCGCGGCCGCGTTCGCCGGCTGGGTCGCGCTGGGCGCGCCGTTCTCGCTCGAGCAGGCGAAGCAGGCGTGGCAAGCACCGCCGCCCTCGGCGGACGAATCCTACATGTAAGGCGAGAAGGGGCGGGTCGTTTCCCGCCCTTTTTTTGGCAATTGTCGCTTCGCTTGCAAAGGCAGCGCCCACCCCGCAGCGGCTAAGGCTGCCTGCGGCGACGCAAGTCTCGCTCCCCTCCCGCCTGCGGGAGGGGTTGGGGGTGGGATTTCCAGCGTCGCCGAATGTCCCTCAGCGCTATTGCTTGGCCGCATCCTCCGCATCGCCGATCCACAGTTCGTGGCTGTCGATACGGATGCGCGTGAGCATCCGCATTGCCTCGGTGCGTGCGGCGGCCTCGGCACGGAACGCGTCCTGCACCTGTCGCTCGCCGAACAGCACATCGGACAGATCGATCTCGCCCGCTGCCTGGCCACGCCGCAGCTTCACCAGCGCCGCCACCTGCGCATCCAGCGCTTCGCGCGCGCGTTGCCAGCTTTCGTACCGGAAGCGCACCTCGGCGATATCGCCGCTGGCCGTCTCCTGTACCGCCATGCGCGCGGCCAGCGCATCGGCGCGCGCCGCGTTCGCCTGCGCATCGGCCTGCTCGGCCAGCGCGGTGCGGTGTCCGCCGCCGATCGGCATGGAGAAGATCACGCCGGCGCCCTTTTCCATGCCGCCGCGTTCGGAGAACAGGCGCACGCCCACGCTGGGATCGGCCAACCGGTCCTGCCGGACGCGCTCGGCCATGGCTTCGCGCTTGTGCAGTTCCGCTTCCGCCGCCGCGATCTCGTGGCTGCGCACGAACATCCGCGCGCCGTAGCTTTCCAGGCTCTCGCCCGGCATGACCGGCCGTGGCACTTCGGGCGCCTCCACCGGCAAGGGCAACGAGGCGAAATGGGTTGCCAGCCGCACACGGGCGAGTTGCGCCCGCCCCGCCGACTGCGCGGCGGCGACTTTCGCCGTTCCCAGCGCGGCGGCGGCCTGATCGGCGTCCAGCTGCGCGGCATCGCGCAACGCCACGCGCCGCTGCACGGCCTTGAGCGTGGCTTCCAGATTGCTGACCGCCTGCCGGTCGACTTTGGCTTCCTCCGCCGCGCCCAGCCAGTCCCACCATTCCTGCGCCAGCACCAGCGCCGCCTGATGGCGCGCGTCCTCGGCCATGTTGTGCGCGGCCTCTATCCCCAGATCCCCGATCTGCCGGTCGAGCCGCCCCTTGCCGGGCAGGCGCACCGGCCGGGTCAATTGCGCGTCGAACTCGTTGTAGCGCCCTTCCCGGTCGACCGTGCGGCTCATGTAGCTGGTATAGAGATTGAACTCCTGCGTGCCCCGCCGCAATGCTCCGGCTTCGGCGCGCGCGGCATCGACCCGCGCGTCCGCCGCCTGTACGCTGGGATGCGCGTCGAGCGCGGCCCGCACGGCCTCGGTATCGGGCAGGCCCGGGTCCGCCGCCAGCGCCGGCAGGGCCGCCAGAAGCGCGGGAAGCGCCAGCAGCGCATGCTTACGCATGGGACGCCTCCCCTTCTTCCACGGCCCCGGGTCCGGGATCGACAACGCGATCTCCAGCCTCCCGTTCGGCCTGCGATTCCCCGAAGCGTTCATAGAGGATCGGCAGCAGCACCAGCGTGAGCAGCGTGGACGAGATCAGCCCGCCGATCACCACAATCGCCAGCGGCTTCTGGATTTCCGATCCCGGCCCCGTCGCGAACAGCAGCGGGACAAGGCCGAAGGCGGCGATCGTGGCGGTCATCAGCACCGGTCGCAGCCGCCGCTCCGCGCCGCGCCGCACCGCTTCGGCCAGGGGCATACCGCCTTCGCGCAACCGGCGGAAATAGCTCACCATGACGAGCCCGTTCAGCACAGCGATGCCCAGCAGCGCGATGAAGCCAACCGAGGCGGGCACGGAGAGATACTGCCCCGACATCGCCAGCGAGATCATCCCGCCGACCATCGCGAAGGGAATGTTGACGAGGATCAGCAGCGAGGCCCGCACTGAGCGCAGCGTGGCGTAAAGCACCACGAAGATCATCGCCAGCGAGATCGGCAGCACCAGCGCCAGGCGGGCCGAGGCGCGTTGCTGGTTCTCGAATTGCCCGCCCCAGACGATCCGGTATCCTGCCGGCAGCTTCACGTTGCGCGCGATGTCGGCCTTGGCCTCGTCCACGTAGCCCACAAGGTCGCGGCCGGAAACGAAGGCCTGGATCATCGCGAAGCGCGATCCGTTCTCGTGCTCCAGCTTGACCGGCCCTTCCACGCGCGAAACTTTCGCCACGTCGCTCGCGCGCACCAGCTGGCCCGACGGCGAACGGTAAAGCTGGTCGGCGAAGGACTGCACGCCCGCGTCCTGCGCGCCGCTATCGCCGCGCACCACGATCGGCACGCGCCGCACGCCTTCGGCCACCACGCCCGCGCGCACGCCTTCCACCTGCGCGCGCATCGCGTCCTGCAGGTCGTTGACCGGCATGCCGACGCGCCCGGCCGCCGCGCGGTCGATGTCGAACTGGAGGTAGTCCACCTTGTCGTTCGCCACGGTCACCGCCTCGCTCGTGCCGGGGATGGTCTGGAGGCGTTGCTGGATCTGCCCGGCCAGGCGCGAAAGCTCGGCGATGTCAGGCCCGAACAGCTTGATCGCCAGATCCCCGCGCGCGCCGGTCAGCATTTCGGAGATGCGCATCTCGATCGGCTGGGTGAACGTCGGCTGGATACCCGGCAGGTCTTCCATGACCTTGCGAATTTCCTCGACCAGCCAGTCCTTGTCGTTGACGCGCCATTCGCTGCGCGGCTTGAGCTTGAGAAAACTGTCGGTCTCGTTGAGGCCCATCGGATCGAGGCCCAGTTCGTCGGAACCGGTGCGGGCGATCACTTCGGTCACTTCCGGCACTTTCGCCCGGATGGCCCGTTGCACCTTCATGTCGTCGTCAAGGCTGTGCGGCAGCGAGATGCTCGGCACCTTGGTAAGCTGCACGATCACCGAGCCTTCATCCATCGTCGGCAGGAAAGTCTTTCCTGTCGCCGAATAGGCCACGCCCGTCAGCAGCAGCGAGACGCCCGCGATCGAGAACACCAGCCGCTTGCGCGCAAACGCGCCCTTGAGCAGCGCGGCATAGCGCGGCCCCAGCTGGCGCATCAGCCATGGTTCGTGATGGCCCAGCCGCACTTTCAGCACGTAATAGGCCAGCACCGGCACGAGCGTCAGCGACAGCACAAGCGCCGACAGCAGCGCCAGCACGATCGTGAGCGCCACGGGGGCGAACAGCTTGCCCTCCAGCCCTTCCAGCGTCAGCAGCGGCAGGAACACCAGCGCGATGATCGCCATGCCCGAAGCGACCGGAGTCGCCACTTCGGCCGAGGCCACCAGCACGTTGTAGAGCTTGCCCGATTTCGCATGTCTCTCGTCCGAAAGGCGCTCGACCACATTCTCCACCACCACCACCGCGCCGTCGATCAGCATCCCCACGGCGATGGCGAGGCCGCCCAGGCTCATCAGGTTGGCGGTGAGGCCGATCGCCCGCATGCAGATGAACGTGAGCAGCGCCGCCATCGGCAGCGCCAGCGCAACGATGACCGAGGCGCGCGCATCCCCCAGGAACAGCAGCAAAAGCACGATCACCAGCACGGTGGCTTCGAGCAACGCTTCCTCGACCGTGCCAACGGCGTGCCCGATCAGTTCGGACCGGTCATAGAATACCGAGACGGACATGCCCTTGGGCAGGCTGGGCGCAATCTCGGTCAGGCGTGCCTTGACCCCCTGCACCACTTTCGAAGCATCCGCGCCCTTCAGGCCTATGACGAGGCCTTCCACCGCTTCGCCCTTGCCGTCGCGCGTCACCGCGCCGTAACGGGTCAGGCTGCCGATCCGCACCGTGGCGAGATCGCCCACGCGCACGATGCCGGCGGGCGAGGAGCGCACGACCACGGAGGAAAGGTCGTCCAGCGTGCGGATCGCACCGGTGGAGCGCACGATCAGTGCTTCCTCGCCAGTGACCAGACGCCCCGCCCCATCGTTGCGGTTGCCGCCCTCGATCGCGGTAGTGAGGTCGGAAACGGTCAGCCCCGCCGCCGCCATCGCTGCCGGATTGGGCGAAACCTCGAACGTTTCGGCATGGCCGCCCAGCGAATTGACATCGGCCACGCCGGGCACCGTGCGCAGCGCGGGACGGATGATCCAGTCGAGTGCCCGCCGCTTTTCGGCAAGGCTTTGCGGCCCTTCCAGCGTGAACATGTACATGTCGGATAACGGGGTGGAAATCGGCGCGAGGCCGCCAGTCACCGTATTGGGCAGGTCGCCCATCGCCCCGTTCAGGCGCTCCGCCACCTGGTTCCGCGCCCAGTAGATATCGGTGCCGTCCTTGAAGTCGATCGTGATGTCCGCAATCGCGTACTTGGCGACCGAGCGCAGCACGTTCTGGTCGGGGATGCCCAGCATCTCCATCTCGATCGGCGCGATCACCCGGCTTTCCACTTCCTCGGGCGTCATGCCTGGCGCCTTCAGGATGATCTTGACCTGCGTGGAACTGATGTCCGGAAACGCATCGATCGGCAGGTTGACGAACGACCACGCCCCCGCGCCGGCCAGCACCAGCGCCAGCCCGATCATCACGAGGCGCAGCGACAGCGCTTTTTCGACCAGCCTCCGCAGCATCGCCTTACTGCCCCGCCAGCGACTTGAGTTCGGTCACGCCCGTCGTCGCCACCTGTTCCCCGACCCGGATTCCGCCGGACAGCACCGCCCGCCCGCCGGTTTCGATGGCGACGGCCACCTTGCGCCGCTCGAAGGCATTGCCCTTGCGCACGAAGACGTAATCCTGTCCGTCGATCCGGGTGACCGCGCTGACCGGCACCGCCACGCCGCTGGCGCCGGATGCGCCGCCAATCACCGCGGTGACGCCTTTGCCAGGCACCAGCCCGTCGGAGGCCGAAAGGCTGGCCTTCGCGGCAATCGAGCGCGTGACCGGATCGAGCGAGGCGCCGACCGAAAGTATCTTGCCGGTGACGGTGGCGCCGCCCTCCAGCGGCACCTGCACTGCCATGCCCGGCTGCACCTGCCCCGCCATCCGTTCGGGCAATTGCAGGTCCAGCCGCAGCGCCGAGGTGTTTTCGATCACGAAAGGCGCCGCGCCGCCGCCGACGGCTGCACCGGTTTCGACCGTCGCCGTCGCCACGCGTCCCGCAATGGGCGCGCGCAACGTGACCGTGCCATCGCGACCCGCGCCGGCCAGCGCCAGCAGGCGCCGGTTCTCGCGCACGCTTGCCTCGCTGCGCTGAAGCGCGGCGCTGGCCTCGTCGGCGCGGACGCCGGCAACGACGCCCTCGCGCGCGAGTTGCGAAAGCCGGTTGGCATTGGCCCGTGTCAGCGCCAGATCGGCTTCGGATCGCGCAAGTTCGGCGCCGAACTGCACCGGCTCCGCCGCGCGCACCACGGCCAGCGCCTGCCCCTTCGCAACCGCCTGTCCCTGGATCACCAGAACCTGCACCGCGGTTCCGGCGAAAGGCGTGGTCACCGCCACGCGCGCTTCGGGCGGCAGATTGACTTGCGCGGGCACCGAACCGATCGGCAGCGCGCCGGCGTCTTCCGCTGGCTTCACCTGGATGCCAAGGCGCTCGATCTGCGCCGCTGTCAGCGCCTGCGCGCCGGCTTTTTCCGTCGCGCTTTCCGTTGCTTCGGGAGCCGGCGCACGACTGGCACTCCACCAGAAAGCACCGCCGGCGAGAACGACGGCAGCCACGCCGCCTGCAAGAATCCGCTTATCCATATCAGGGGCAATAGCCACGAACCTGACAGGAGCTTGTCAGTTTGGGAGAATACTGACAGCTTTTTCGCGATTGCTCACCGATCGGCGGAGGAGAAGGACAACAACGATGCGGCTGCTGCTGGTCGAGGATGACGAACAACTGGCGCGCCGCCTGTCCGACCGCCTGCGCGGCGCAGGCTTTGCCGTCGATCTCGCGCGCAACCGCGCAGAAGGCGAAGACTGGCCCGACATGGACAAGATGGCGGCGGTGATCCTCGATCTGGGCCTGCCAGACGGTACCGGCATGGACCTGCTGCGCTTCTGGCGTGCGCGCCGCGTCGAATGCCCGATCCTGATCCTGACCGCGCGCGGAAGCTGGCAGGACAAGGTGGAAGGGCTGAACGCCGGCGCCGACGATTTCGTGGTCAAGCCGGTCCGTTTCGAGGAACTGCTAGCCCGGCTGAACGCGCTGTTCCGCCGCCACGCGGGCAAGCACGATCCCTGGCTGGAGGAAGCCGGCATCCGGCTCGATCCGGTCAGCCGCACCGCGCTGCGCGATGGCGAGTCGCTGGTGCTGAGCAAGCAGGAGTTCCGCCTGCTGCAACTGTTCCTGCGCCGCGCCGGGCAGGTGCTGTCGCAGGGCGATATCATCGAGCATCTCTACGATCTCGACAGCCAGCGGGAACTGAACGCGGTGGAAGTGCTGGTCTCGCGCCTGCGCCGCAAGATCGGACGCGACCGCATCACCACGCTGCGCGGGCTGGGCTACAGGTTCGAACGATGACGCATCACGCCCCCCTCCCCGGCCCGCGCGGGCTGCTGAACAGCCTGCGCGCCCGCGTGCTGCTGGCGGTCCTCGTGTGGGTCGGCCTCGGTATCGGCGGCATCTGGTTCTCGGCCACGCGTGTCTTCACCAAGCACATCGAGGAACAGTACCACGAGGAACTGGACGTCCACGTCCGCGAACTGGCCGGCTTGGTGAAGATCGGCCCCGGCGAACACATCGAACTCACCCGCCCGCTGTCCGATCCGCGCTATCTGGTGCCGCTTTCGGGCTTCTACTGGCAAGTCAGCGTGGACCGGGGCATGATCCTGCGCTCCGCCTCGATGACGCGCGGCGCGCTGGACGAGGACGTCGCCCATGGCCCGGTCATCGTCCACCGGCTCGACAACGGGCCGACCGGCCCCGCCATCACCTATGGTCTGATCCGCAAAAGCCCCAGCGGGCGAGACATCCACTTCGTGATCGCCACCGACCAGCGTCTGCTCGACGAAACCATCGCCCGGTTCACGCGCGAACTGACGCTGTGGCTGTTGGCGCTGGCCGTAGCGCTGGTGGCGACGGGCGTGTTCATCGTGGTGTTCGGCTTCCGCCCGCTCGACCGGCTGGCGCAGGCCACCTCACGCCTGCGCGCCGGCACCACCGCGCGGCTGGACGGACACTACCCGGTGGAGATCGCGCCGCTGGTGGACGACCTCAACGCCTATATCGCCCACAACACCGCAATCGTCGATCGCGCGCGGGTGCAGGCCGGCAACCTCGCCCACGCGCTGCGCACGCCGCTGGCCGTCATCACCGACGAGGCCGAGCGGCTGGCGCAGGATCGCGGCACCTCCGCCCCCGCCGCGGTACTGCTGGAACAGACCCGGCTGATGGCGCAGCAGATCGAATACCAGCTCGCCCGCGCCCGCTCCGCCGCCGGATCGGGCGCGCCGGGCGCGATCAGCCGCCTGTCCGACGTGCTGGCGCCGATCCTCTCCGCCATGCGCCGGCTGCACCCGGACAAGCGCTTCGATCTCGTCAACCACGCCGGACCGGAGGCGGCGTGGCCGGTCGATCCGGTGGACCTGTCCGAACTGCTTTCCAACCTCATCGACAACGCGGGCAAGTGGTCCGAAAGCCGGGTGCAACTGGTGATTGGCGAGGACGGCAGCGTCCGCGTGATCGACGATGGCCCCGGCCTTGCCGTCGGCGACATCGCCCGCGCTTTCGAAATTGGCAGCCGCTTCGATCCCGGCAAGCCCGGATCGGGCCTGGGCCTTGCCATCGCGCACGACATCGCGACCGCCTATGGCCTGTCGCTGACGCTGGAAAACCGGCCGTCTCCCGCGCACGGCCTTGTCGTTCAGCTCAGGGCGCGCGGCCCGACAGATCCTTGACCGCTTCCATCACCACGAACGTGGACGTGTGCGAAACGTGCGGCAGGCGGGAAATCTTCTCGCCCAGCACGGCGCGGAACCGGGCGATGTTGGCGGTGCGGACTTTCAGCAGGTAGTCGAAATTGCCGGCGATCATGTGGCATTCCTCCACTTCCGCGATCGCCTTCACCCCGCGGTTAAACTCGGCCAGCGCCTGCTCGCGCGTGTCCGACAGCTTCACTTCGGTAAAGGCGATGTGATCCAGCCCCAGCCGCGCAGGGTCGATCACCGCGCGAAAGCCGGTGATGACGCCGTCATCAACCAGCCGTTTCAGGCGGACCTGGCACGGCGTCTTCGAGAGCCCCACACGCTCCGCCAGCTCGGTCACGGGCAACCGCCCCTCGCGCCCCAACACGTCGAGAATGCGCTTGTCGAACTGGTCAAGATGCCTTTCAATATCGTTTTCTTGAGGCATATTGCCCTTTTCTATCCCCGTTTTTCTCAAACTCCCTATCTCAAACGCACCAAATAAGCCAGATTGCTTTTCCCGCTTCTGATAGGATCGTGGCATCCCATTCCAGAGGTCCGCCCCCATGCCCACGCGCCCGCCCTTTGCCGATTTCGCTCCCCCCATCCGCGAACAGGATGCGCTGCGCCAGGCGATCACCGCCGCCTACCGCCGGCCCGAGCAGGAGTGCATCACCGCGCTGCTGCCCCAAGCCACGCTGCCAGACGCGGCCCGCGCCGAAGCGTCCACGCTGGCCCGCCGCCTGGTCGAAGCGCTACGCGCCCGGCCCAAGGGCAGCGGCGTGGACCAGCTGGTGCAGGAATTCGCGCTCTCCACGCAGGAAGGCGTGGCGCTGATGTGCCTTGCCGAAGCGCTGCTGCGCATTCCCGACGACGCCACGCGCGACGCCCTGATCCGCGACAAGATCGCCGGCGGCGACTGGCGCGCCCACATCGGCGGCAACCGATCGCTGTTCGTCAACGCCGCCACGTGGGGGCTGGTGGTGACGGGCAAGCTCACCGCCAGCGTCGACGACCGCAACCTCGGCAATGCGCTGACCCGCCTCATCGCCCGCGCCGGCGAACCGATCATCCGGCGCGGCGTCGATCTGGCCATGCGGATGATGGGCGAACAGTTCGTCACCGGTCGCACCATCGAGGAAGCGCTGGAGCGCGCGCGCGAACTGGAGGCGAAAGGCTTCCGCTACAGCTACGACATGCTGGGCGAGGCCGCGATGACGGCGGACGACGCGGCGCGCTACCTTGCCGATTACGAGAACGCGATCCGCGCCATCGGCCGGGCATCGGCCGGGCGCGGCATCGTCGAAGGCCCCGGCATCTCGATCAAACTCTCCGCGCTCCACCCGCGCTACGCCCGCGCGCAGGCGGATCGCGCGATGGCCGAACTCCTGCCGCGCGTGAAGGGCCTGTGCGAACTTGCCAAGCGGTTCGACATCGGCCTCAACATCGACGCCGAGGAAGCCGACCGGCTCGAACTCTCGCTCGACCTGTTGGAAAGCCTGGCGCTCGATCCCGATCTTGCCGGCTGGAATGGCCTGGGCTTCGTCGTGCAGGGCTATGGCAAGCGCTGCCCCCAGGTGATCGACTGGATCGTCGCGCTGGCGCGCCGGTCCGGCCGGCGAATCATGGTGCGGCTGGTCAAGGGCGCCTACTGGGACGCCGAGATCAAACGGGCGCAAGTGGACGGGTTGGCCGATTTTCCGGTCTATACCCGCAAGGTCCACACCGATGTCGCCTATATCGCCTGCGCGCGCCGCCTGCTGGACGCCCCGGACGCGGTGTTCCCGCAGTTCGCCACGCACAACGCGCATACGCTGGCGACGATCTACGCCATGGCCGGGCCGGACTTCGCCTCCGGGGCTTACGAGTTCCAGTGCCTGCACGGCATGGGCGAACCGCTGTACGAGGAAGTCGTCGGCGCGGACAAGCTGGACCGCCCCTGCCGCATCTATGCCCCGGTGGGCACGCATGAGACGCTGCTGGCCTACCTTGTCCGGCGCCTGCTCGAAAACGGCGCAAACTCCTCGTTCGTCAACCGCATCGCCAACGAGGCCGTGCCGGTGGAGGAGATCATCGCCGATCCGGTGGAGCAGGTCCGCGCCATGCCGATTCCCGGCGCGCCGCACCCGAACATCGCGCTGCCCGGCGCGCTCTATCCCGGCCGGCGCAACAGCCGGGGCGTGGATCTGTCCAGCGAGGCCGTGCTGGCCGATCTAGCCGAACGTTTCGCCGCCGCCAGCCGCGAGCCGGTCCGCGCCGCACCCTCCCCGCGTCTCGCCGCGCTTCCGGCGCGGCCGGTACGCAATCCCGCCGAGTACGATGACACCGTCGGCACCGTGGCGGATGTGACCGCCGAAGCCGCGCGCGAAGCGGTCCGCATCGCCGCCGGCGCGGCCGCCACCTGGGCTTCCACGCCGATCAACGCGCGCGCGACGTGTCTGGAGCGCGGGGCCGATGCGCTGGAAGCGGCGATGCCCGATCTGCTCGCCCTGATCGTGCGCGAAGCGGGCAAGTCCGTGCCCAACGCCGTGGCCGAAGTACGCGAGGCTGTCGATTTCCTGCGCTACTACGCGGTCCGCGCGCGCAGCGACCTTGCCGGCAGCACGCCGCTGGGGCCGGTCGTGTGCATCAGCCCGTGGAACTTCCCCCTGGCGATCTTCACCGGGCAGGTCGCCGCCGCGCTCGTCGCCGGCAATCCCGTGCTGGCCAAACCCGCCGAGGAAACCCCGCTGATCGCGGCCGAAGCCGTGCGCCTGCTGCACGCCGCGGGCGTGCCGGCCGACGTGCTCCAGTTCGTGCCCGGCGATGGCGCGATCGGTGCGGCGCTGGTCGGCGCGCCGGAGACGGCGGGGGTGATGTTCACCGGCTCCACCGACGTCGGCCGCCTGATCCAGAAGCAGCTTTCCACCCGCCTTTCCGCCACTGGCCGCCCTATCCCGCTGATCGCGGAGACCGGCGGGCAGAACGCGATGATCGTCGATTCCTCGGCGCTGGCCGAACAGGTTGTGGCCGATGTCATCGCCTCGGCCTTCGACAGCGCGGGGCAGCGCTGCTCCGCGCTGCGCGTGCTGTGCCTGCAGGAAGACGTGGCCGACCGGGTGCTCACCATGCTCAAGGGCGCGCTGGCGGAACTGCGCATCGGCCGCACCGACCGGCTGGCGGCGGACATCGGCCCGGTCATCACCGCCGAGGCGCAGGCGCGGATCGAGGCGCACGTCGACGCGATGCGCGCGCGGGGGCGCAAGATCGAGCGCCTGCCGCTGCCCGACGGAACCGGGGCCGGCACGTTCGTCGCGCCGACGATCATCGAACTCGAGGCCCTGTCCGATCTGGAACAGGAAGTCTTCGGCCCGGTGCTGCACGTGATCCGTTATCGCCGGCAGGACATCGACGCGCTGGTCGATGCGATCAACGCCTGGGGCTTTGGCCTGACCTTCGGCCTCCACACCCGGCTCGACGATACGATCGCGCGCGTCACCAGCCGCATCCATGTCGGCAATATCTACGTCAACCGCAACGTGATCGGCGCGGTGGTGGGGGTGCAGCCCTTCGGCGGACACGGGCTTTCGGGCACCGGACCGAAGGCGGGCGGACCGCTCTATCTCCAGCGCCTTGTCCAGCCGCGCCCCGCGCTGCCGTTCCCGGTGGATGCGGAGGTCGTGCTGCCCGGCCCGGTGGGCGAACACAACCTCTACCGCACCGGCCCCGCCGGGCGCGTGATCCTGTTCGCGCAGGACGGCGCCGCACTGGCCGCACAGGTCGAGGCCGCGACCGCGCACGGCAACGCCGCCGTCATTGCCGATCCTGCCCTGCTGCCGTCCCTGCCCGCCACGCTGGCCGACCGGGTGCTGGCACCGGCGGACTGGCGGCAGGCAGGGCCGTTCGCCCGCGCGCTGGTCCACGGAGACGGCGCCTTCATCGCAGCCGTGCAAAAGGCGCTTGCCACGCTGCCCGGCCCGATCGTCACCGCCGAAGCGCCGTGCGCCGCCGGCGGCTATGCACCGGCGATGCTGGTGGGCGAACAGTCCGTGTCGATCAACACCACCGCGGCCGGAGGAAACGCCAGTTTGATGACCCTGGCCTAATGGCGCTGGCCTGACCGGAATCCACGCTTGGCGTATGGCCCGGCGCGTGCGACGAAGCCATCCGGCTTCACGGCACCAGAGGAACAAGACAAGATGCGGCACTCCATCGGCCGGGCGTATTTCGGTTCTGCGGCAGCACTGGCCCTGTTCGGCGCATGGTCACCGCACGCCCGCGCCGCCGATGCGCCGCGCAACGTGGTGATCCAGCGCGACGACTGGGGCATCGCCCACATCAGCGGCCAGACCGACGCCGACGCGGTCTATGGCATGATCTATGCGCAGGCCGAGGACGACTTCAACCGGATCGAGGTCAACTACCTCACCAACCTGGGCCGGCTGGCCGAGGCCGAGGGCGAAGGCGCGCTGTGGTCGGACCTGCGCCAGCGCCTGTTCATCGACCCCGAGGTGCTGAAGGCCGATTACGCCGCCAGTTCGCCGTGGCTGAAGGCGCTGATGGACGCCTGGGCCGCCGGCCTCAACGCCTTCCTGGCCGATCACCCGGAGGTGAAGCCGCGCGTGCTGACCCGGTTCGAACCGTGGATGGCGCTCAGTTTCACCGAAGGCAGCATCGGCGGCGATATCGAAAGCGTGCCGCTGAGCCAGTTGCAGGCGTTCTACGAAAAGCGCGCCATCGCCATGACCGCGCTGGAACGCGGCACACAGTTCCGCGAGCCGCAAGGTTCCAACGGCATGGTGATCG
Organism: Novosphingobium sp. LASN5T; assembly: GCF_003856955.1. Lineage (NCBI taxonomy): Bacteria > Pseudomonadati > Pseudomonadota > Alphaproteobacteria > Sphingomonadales > Sphingomonadaceae > Novosphingobium > Novosphingobium sp. LASN5T. The sequence goes on along the minus strand of NZ_RQSI01000009.1, from coordinate 98,960 downwards.
CGCCGTCGCACACGCAGGACGGGCACGCGCTGCTGCTGATCAATCCGCACACCAGCTTCTTCTTCCGCTCCGAACAGCAGGTGACGAGCGGCGAAGGGCTGAACGTCTATGGCGCGTCCACCTGGGGGCAGTTCTTCATCTACCAGGGGTTCAACCCGCACGCCGGCTGGATGCATACCTCCAGCGGGATCGACAACGTGGACGAGTTCGCCGAAACGATCGCGCCTTCGCCCGATGGCGACCTTTACTACCGCTATGGCGGCGCCTTGCGCAAAGTGACGGTGAAGCCGGTCACGCTCGCCTACCGCAAACCCGATGGCGCCATGGCCACGCGCACCTTCACCACTTATGCCACGCACCATGGCCCGATCGTGCGCGAGGCGGACGGCAAGTGGATCGCCTTCGCGCTGATGAACAAGCCCGTGCCCGCGCTGGAACAGAGCTTCCTGCGCACCAAGGCGCGCGATCTGGCGGGCTTCCTGCAAGTGGCCGAACGCAAGGCCAATTCCTCCAACAACACGCTGTTCGCCGACGACAAGGGCGAGATCGCCTACCTCCACCCGCAATTCGTGCCGGTGCGCGACGACCGCTTCGATTACCGCAAGCCGGTCGACGGCAGCGATCCGGCGACCGACTGGAAGGGGCTGCACGCGCTGTCCGATCTGCCGCAAGTGGTGAACCCGAAGAACGGCTGGGCGTTCAACGTCAACAACTGGCCGTGGACCGCTGCCGGGACGGACAGCCCGAAGGCGAAGGCCTATCCCCGCTACATGGATCAGGTGGGCGAGAACCCGCGCGGCGCCCATGCCGAAAAGGTGCTGTCGGCCCGCTCCGATTTCACGCCCGATCGCCTGATCGCCGCCGCCTACGATCCGTGGCTGCCCGCCTTCACGCGCCTGCTGCCGGGCCTGATCGCCGCGCACGACAAGGCCCCCGATCCGGCGCGCGCGGAACCGGTGGCGCTGCTGCGCGGCTGGGACCAGCGCTGGGCGCTCGATTCCACGGCGACCAGCCTTGCCGTGTTCTGGGGCGAAGCGCTCTGGGCCAAGGGCGCGGACGAGGCCAAGCGTTCGGGCATCACGGTGTGGGACTGGATGGCCGATCACGCCACCGATGCGCAGCGCCTTGCCGCGCTGGACGAAGCGACCGCCCGGCTCAAGGCCGATTTCGGCGACTGGCGCGTGCCCTGGGGCCAAATCAACCGCTACCAGCGCAACGACGGCGCGATCCGCCAGACGTTCGATGACGCGAAGCCCAGCACGCCCGTGCCTTTCACGTCGGCGCAATGGGGCTCGCTCGCCGCGTTCGGCGCGCAGCGCTATCCCGGCACGAAGCGCTATTACGGCACGCGCGGCAACAGCTTCGTCGCGGTGGTGGAATTCGGGCCGCGCGTGAAGGCCAGGGCGGTCAGCACCGGGGGCGAAAGCGGCCACCCCACCTCCCCTCACTTTGCCGATCAGGTAAGCCGCTACGTTTCGGGCAACCTGCGGCCGGTGTACTTCTATCCGGAAGACCTGGCCGGCCACGTTACGTCAAAGGAGGAACTGGTGCGGCGTTAAACTGTCCGCACCAGACCCAGCCAGCGCGCGGCGGGCGCGATCCGCAGCAGCACCAGCCGCTCGATCACCAGCATGGCCGCCATCGACAGCGCCAGCAGCGGCAGGAAGGCGGCCAGCACCAGCGCGATCGCGGCCATGCCTCGCTTGCGCGCAGGCACCGCCGGCAGCGGCGGGGCGCCCAGCACGCCACCGGGCTTGCGCCGCCACCACAGTACGAAGCCGCCGACCGCAAGCGTCACCAGCATCAGCGCGGTCATCACCCCGATCAACTGGTTCACCCAGCCGAACAGCGCGCCTTCGTGCCAGGAAATGCCATAGCCCACGACGCGATCGATCGGGTGCTTGTCGGCAAAGGTCTCGTGCGAGCGCTGCGCGCCGGTGCGCGCATCGAACGTGAAGGTTTCACCCAGCAAACGGTTCTGCGTGTCCGCCTTCACGATCCACGCCGATGAGGGCTTGGCGCCGAACGCCCCCGGCGCGCCCGGTGGCATCACGATCACCGGCCAGGCCATGTGACGCGATCTGGCTTCCGCCACGATCTCGGTCAGCGAAACCGGCGTCGGCCCGCCGGCATGATCGTGCGTCATGCCCGGCATGGCATGCATGGCCCCGGCCCCCGCCATCATCGCGGCATGATCGTGCCCGGCGTGATCGTCGGCATCGGCGGCGCGCCCACCGATCGTCCAGTCCTGCTTGCCCTTGACCCAGCCCATCTCCGTGCGCACCGCCTTGAACGCGCTGCCCCAGACCGAGGCCCACGGCAGCCCGGTTACCAGCAGCACGAGCGCCAGTCCCGAGACCCAGAACCCCGTCACCGCATGAAGATCGCGCCAGAAGGCTTGCGGCCCGCGTGTCAGGCGCGGGTAGATCACGCCCGCCGCCCCCCGTCCACGCGGCCACCACAGGTAAAGCCCGGTCAGGATCATCACGATGCCCCAGCTCGCCGCCAGCTCGACGATCCAGCTTCCGCGCTTGCCCAGCAGCAGCTGCCCGTGCACCGCGCGATCGATCGCGATGATCCGCTTGTCCGGGTCAAGGCTGCCCAGCACCTTGCCTTGCGGGGAAACGAACACGTCGCGCATCCCTTTCCCTCCCGGCAGGGCGATATGGACCAGCGCGGCATCGCCTTCGCGTTCGGGCAGGCGATAGGAATGAAGCCGCGCGCCCGGGAAGGCGGACAGCGCGGCTTCACCCTGCGCGTCGGGCGAAACGGTTTCCGCAACAGGCAGGGAGCGGAAAGCCCGTTCTTCCCACCGCTCGATCTGCGGCTTGAACAGATAGAGCGATCCCGACAGCGCAAGCACCAGGACCATCGGCACCACGAACAGGCCGGCATAGAAATGCCAGCGCCAGATCGTGCGGTAGAGGGCGAAACTCTGATTCATGGGAGAAATCCGTGGAGGTTGGCGGTCCGGATCAGCTTCGTTCGACCAGCCGCTTGAGCTTGGCCAGCGATTCCGCTTCGGGTTCCTGGAAGTTGATCGTGTCGGCAAACCGGCCTGCGGCATCCATCAGGTAGATCGCGGCGGTATGGTCGATCATGTAATCGCCACCCGGCTGCGGCACCTTCTGGACATAGACGCCATAGGCCTTCTCGATCGCGGCCAGTTGCGCGTCGGTTCCGGTCAGGCCGTGGATCGGCGTGCCGAACATCGCGGCATAGCGGCCCACGTCCGCTGGCGTGTCATGCCCGGGATCGACCGAAACGAACACGATCTCGAACCGGCCGCCGTCCGCGCCCAGTTGCTTGCGCAACCGGGCCATCCGCGCCAAGCTGGTCGGGCAGACATCCGGGCAGCGGGTGAACCCGAAAAAGATGGCAAAGGGTTTGCCCGCCAGCTTGGTGCTGGGAAAGGGCGATCCGTCAGGCGCGATCAGCGTGAACGGGCCGCCGATGTCCGCCCCCTGTCCGCCAACATCCTGTCCTCCCGCGTTCTCCGGCTGTCCTCCCTTGCCGCCGCCGAACGCCACCAGCGCCAGACCCAGCAGGCCGATTGACACCAGCAGGACCACCAGCCAGCGCAGGCTTCGGTCGCCGGCTGGCGGAGCGGCATCGTCAGGATCAGGAACGGTCATGCGCTGTTTTCCGGCTGCAATCGGACGAAACGCAGACAGCGCCCGCGTCGTCCAGCGCCGATGCCATGCCCGGCAGCAGCAGCCCCGGCACAGCGGCCAGCCCACGCGCCGCGAAGCACAGGGCCACGGCGGCCCATGTCCGGCGGCGAATGCGGCGCAGGTGCGCGGCGCGCGCGGGCGAGAGCGTGAAAAGGCCGCTCACGGCCGGCTCTCCGTTGCCGCGTCCAGCGCCGCCGCGATGACAGGCGCCACCGCGCGCCGTTCGTCGAGGCTCAGGCAGCGGCCGATCTCGATCACATCGGCCGCGGTCCGCACCAGCAGGCGCAGGGCCGACGGCGTTGGCGCTTCGACCCGGAACGAAAGCCACGGGCCTTCGCATTCCGTCACCCGGCCATGGCTGTCGGCATGCCGCAGGCGTCCGGGGCCGACTTCCAGCGTTTCCGCCGGCGCCGCCTGCTTCTGGTGCCGCTCCAGCGCGAATGTCAGCGCGGCGACGGCGGCCAGCGAGAAGGCGGGGACCAGCCAATACCCATGGACAACGGGCACGATCGACAGGATCAGCAACAGGAACGCCAGCGCGGCAAAGGCGGAGCGCGCCTCATGGGAGAGCGCCGAGCGATTTTCGCGCATGCGGACGACGATCGCGCCGTTATCGCACACGCCAGACCGTCCACGCGGACGGTCGAGTATTTCATACATCAGGGGTACTCCGGCATGCCGGGTGCGCATCATCCGCGCTGCCCGGCCGATCCGACAGGACGATTCAGGCTGTCAGGCGCAGGCCGGAGGGCCGCAGGGCGGCGGCAAGACGTGGCGCGCACGCGCAAGGCGCGGCAACGCCGCAGGGGCGAACCCCAGCGCGAGCACGAACAGGATCGCCAGCGCGATCTGGATAGGGTCTGCCCCGCCGAGCGCCGCGAAGGCATGTCCGGCGAACGGGCAGACATCGTGCGATGACGAATTGCCATCCTTCTGGCCGGAAGCCGGCAGGGAAACCTGACGAGCGAGATGATCGCCCGAAGCATCGGCACAGACGAGGAGAGTCAGGATTTTCTGCCCCTGCGCCGGCCCCACCATGTAGCCAGCGGGCAACAGCGCCTTCATCAGCAGCGCGAACGCTACGACGATCGCCGCCAGGCGGCGATGTCCGATCAAGAAGGCGCGCAGTTCCCCCATCACTCGCTCGCTTACCGCGCCCCGCCCGTCCTGTCACGCCCCAAGCCGACGGGCAGGAGCCAGGACAAATTGTCCCACCCAAAGGAAAAGGCGCCGGGAGCATGCCTCCCGACGCCTTCCACCTTTCCGCTTTCCTCCCCGATCAGAAGCGGAAACCGGCCGCCACGCCATAACGGCGCGGTTCAAGCGTGAAGATGTTGGTGAAGTTCCCCGAGGACTGGTCCGTCACGTACAGACCCGTGATCGGGTTCGAGTTGCCCAGATTCTGGACGAAGCCGCGAATGAACCAGCGGCGATCGGGACCATCGATCTGCACCTGCGCGTTGATCTGGGTGTAGCTCGGGATCCGGTTGACGGCACCGTTGAAGATATTGCCGGTCGAGGTGCCCGTCAGCACGATATCGAAACGCGGCGTAATCGAAAGACGGCCGGCCGGAATCTCGTACTGCACGCCCGCCGCAACCTTGTAGTCCGGCGCACCGGGCAGCTTGTTGCCCTTGATGTTGACCGGAATACCCGAGGTATAGACGGTGATGCCCTTCGGATCGAACGCGGCACCGTTGGTTGCAGCAACCGCCTGCAACGCCGCGCAGATGCTGTAGGCACCGGTCGAGGCGATGCCGCTGCCCGCGCCGAACGAGGTCGTTGGCCGCAAGCCGGCACCCGCTGCAACGCCGGGAATGCTGCCCGCGTTGATAAGGGTGTTGACCGTGTTGACGAAGGCGTTGACCCCGGCGGTATTCCCGGCGGTGTTGGCCCCGACGGCGCAGTTCGTCGCGTTGGTGATGTCCTTGATGATGACCGCATCGGAACGGCCGCCGCCAAAGTCACGCGGGTTGGCAAGGTATTTGTCTTCCGAAACCTTCGTATTGAGATAGCTGGCGGAGATGTTCACCGACAGCCCCGGCGTCGGCCGCAGGATCGCTTCGGCTTCCAGGCCCCAGATATTCGCGCTCACGTTATCGTTGACCGACGTGCGGGCGACGATGCGCGAAAGCTGGAGATCCTTGTACTTGTAGTAGAAGCCGGTGAGGTTCAGCGTCAGCTTGCCGAACTGGTTCTTCGATCCGATTTCGAAGGCGTTGACGAATTCCGGAGAAAACGTTTCCGGCACCGCGAAGATCGGCGACAGCGGCGGATTGATGCCGCCCGACTTGTAGCCGCGCGAATAGGACAGATAGATCAGGTTGTCCGGCGTGATCTGGAAGTCCAGAACCGCGCGCCCGGTCAGTTCGTTGAACTTGGCATTGCGAACCTGGAAGGGCTGGTTGCCCGGCAGATTGGCGTCCGCGTCATACGACCCGAAATAGGGCGACGTGTAAGCGTTGGTCGAACCGTTCGGCACGAGCCAGTTGAACACCGTCGTGCGGGCGATGATGTCCTTCTGATCGTGGTTGTAGCGCAGGCCGAGCGTCAGTTTGATGCGGTCATCGAACTTGTAGTACGCTTCGCCGAAGATGCCGTAGCTCGAAACCTTCAGGTAGTCCGAATTGTTCCGGTAGAACGGCGTCGCCAGATAGGCGGGTGGCAGAGCCGAACCCAGCGCCGTGAACGCACCGCCCACGCCGGCGAAATAGTCCAGCCCGAACGAGTTCACGTAATAGCTGTTTTCGGACATCGTCAGCTTGCTGTAGATGCCGCCCAGCAGGAAGTTGAACTTGCCGTCCCACTTCGAGCTGAGGATCGCTTCCGCCGACCAGCTCTTGTTGTACTGGACCGAACGGTCGAAGTCCTGCGGCGACATGGCGCAGGACTTGTGCCCGCCGTAAACGCCCGTCCCCGTCTCTTCCGGCAGCGAGGTGCAGATCACGCCGGTCGGGCCGTTCGGCATCAGCGCGTCGGCCACCGGCTTGAGATAGGTGGCAAGGCCCGCGCCCAACGCGCCGGAGGCAGCCGCCGCCAACGTGTTCAGCGTCGGCTGGATCAGCGCGCGGCTCTGGATCGAGTTCGTGTAGTCCTGGCTCGAATCGACCCGGACGCTTTCGAAGTTCCCGGTCAGCTTCAGGCTGAGGCCCTTGCCGAGATCCTGATCCAGAGAGCCCACGACGATCCATTCGTCGGTGAAGTAGTTCGGATCGGTATCCGTGTTGATCACGCGCGGATCGGCCGGATTGACCACGCCCGAATAGCTATCGGGGCCATAGAGATCGCCCAGCGCGAAGGCGGTGGGCAGGCCGCGGATCGCGAAGAACTGCTTGGACGTCAGGACCGAAGCCAGCGTGCTGTTGCCGTTGGTGACGCCATAGCCCTGCGTGGCGTTGAGGCAGCCGATGATGCCGGTCGGATCGCGCTGGCACAGCTGCTTCTGGATGCGCATGCGATGGTCTTTTTCGCGGAAATACTGCGCCATCAGGTCGATCGTCGTCCCGGACGTCGGTTCCCAGCGCACCGATGCGCGCAGGCCATACATATTGCGGTCGTCGTAATGCTTGCCGTTGGCGAGATTCAGCGTGTAGCCGTCGCGGTTGAGGTAGAACCCGGCAAGGCGGACGCCGAGCGTATCCGTCAGGGGCGCATTCAGCATCCCCTTCACCTTGATCGAGTTGTAGTTGCCGTATTCCGCTTCGCCCGACGCGCCGAACTTGCTGAGATCGGGCTTGGCTGTGATCAGATCGACCACGCCCGAGGTGGCGTTGCGACCGAACAGCGTGCCTTGCGGGCCGCGCAGAACCTGGATCTGCGCAAGATCGTAGAATTCGCCTTCGAAGAGACGGGTCTGGAAAAGCGGCGAGTCATTGAGGTGGATGGCGGTGGCCTGGTCGCACGTCACGCCCACGCAAAGGTCGCCGATGCCGCGGATCGTAAAGCTGGACGACGTGAAGTTCGTCTTGGTGAAGGTGATGTTGGGCAGCGACAATTGCAGATCGCTGGTGTTCTTGATCTGCTGCTTGTCCAGCGCCTCTGGCGTAAACGCGCTCACCGCGATCGGAACGTCCTGCAGGCGTTCCGACTGACGCTGCGCTGTGACGATGATTTCTTCGGTATCTGCCGATCCACCAGCAGACTGTGCGAAGGCGGGAGTTGCAACTGCCGACGCGCATACGCCAACAAGCAGGGAAAGCTTGCCCCTCATAGCTCAGACCTCTCTCTCCAGCGGTGCCCCTCGTTGATGTGGGCTACCCCGGAACACAGGACATAACGAGCGGGATTCCTTGTCAATGGCCAATTCGCATTCGCGCCTTGCCGTAGCGGCAACCCATTCAGCGCGTGATTTTAATGACACAGTTAACTGAAATTTTCGCGATATTACGATGTCACATTCCCCGCTTGCACTACACACTACAATGTGAAATACCCGAATCATGTCTACTGACCTCATCGAACGCATCCGCCGACTCATCGTCGATGGCGGCATGTCCCGCTCCGGCCTCGCGCGTGCCGCTGGCCTCCACGCCAACACCCTGCGCGACGTGACTCAGCCGAACTGGAACCCCACGGCAGACACGCTTGCGAAGCTTGAGCGCGTCCTCAGCGAGAGCGACGATGCGCCTGCGCTCGTTCCCATCGAGGAGATCATCGAGGAAGCGCGCAATGGCCGGATGTTCATCCTGGTCGATGACGAGGATCGCGAGAACGAGGGCGATCTGGTCATCCCCGCGCAGATGGCTACGCCGGATGCCATCAATTTCATGGCCACGCACGGACGCGGCCTGATCTGCCTCACGCTCACCCGCGCGCGCTGTGAACAGCTCGGCCTGGAACTGATGAGCCGCAACAACGGCACGCGCCATGAAACCGCCTTCACCGTCTCGATCGAAGCGCGCGAAGGCGTGACCACCGGCATTTCCGCCGGCGACCGCGCCCGCACCGTCGCGGTGGCCATCGATGCCGGCAAGACCCGCGACGACATCGTCACCCCCGGTCACGTTTTCCCTCTGATCGCGCGCGACGGCGGCGTGCTGGTGCGCGCCGGCCATACCGAAGCGGCGGTCGACATCTCGCGCCTTGCCGGTCTCAATCCCTCGGGCGTGATCTGCGAGATCATGCGCGATGATGGCACCATGGCGCGCATGGACGATCTCGTGCCTTTCGCCCGCCGCCACGGCCTCAAGATCGGCACGATCCGCGACCTGATCGAATACCGCCGCCGGCACGATCACCTTGTCACCAAGGTGGCCGAAGTGCCTTTCACGTCGGACTATGGCGGTGACTGGCGCCTGCTCACCTATCGCAACAAGGTCGATGGCACCGAAAGCCTCGTGCTCCAGAAGGGGCAAGTCATCCCCGGCGAACCGACGCTGACGCGCGTCCACACCTTCTCCGCCTTCCACGACCTGCTGGGCCAGCCCGGCCCGCGCAAGCGCACGCTCCAGCGCGCGATGGTGGAAATGGGCAAGGCCGGCGGCGGCGTGATCGTGCTGCTGTTCAAGCCGCCCGAAGCCGATCCGGCGCGCGGTGGCGGCGGCGGACCGGACATGGACCTGCGCAGCTACGGCATCGGGGCGCAGATCCTGGCCGATCTTGGCGTACACGACATGACGCTGCTATCGAACGCCCACCGCAACGTCGTGGCCATCGAAGGCTATGGCCTCAATATCGTCGGCGAACGGCCGATCCCCGAGGAGTAATCGGCCATGGCCAAGTTTCTGATTGTCGAAGCCCGTTTCTACGACCACCTCAACGACATGCTGATCGCGGGCGCCAAGGCGGCGCTCAAGGCGGCCGGCCACAAGGCGGAAGTCATTACCGTTCCCGGCGCGCTGGAAATCCCCGGCGCGATCGCGCTGGCCGACCAGAGCGGGGACTATGACGGCTTCGTCGCCATCGGCGTGGTGATCCGGGGCGAAACCTACCACTTCGAGATCGTCGCCGGCGAAAGCGCGCGCGGCATCATGGCGCTGACCATGGACGGCATCGCCATCGGCAACGGCATCCTTACCGTCGAGAACGAAGCGCAGGCGATCGTTCGCGCCGATCCCGCGCAGAAGGACAAGGGTGGCGAGGCCGCCAAGGCCGCGCTTGCCCTGCTCGCGCTGAAGGAGCGCTTCGCATGAGCGGCAAACACCCCTCGCTGTCCGGCATCCCGCTGGTCCTGGGCGGAAACGTCTTCGGCTGGACGATCGATCGGGACCGCAGCTTCGAAGTGCTGGACGCCTTCTACGAAAACGGCGGCCGGATGATCGATACGGCCGAAGGCTATTCAGTCTGGGTTCCCGGCCACAAGGGCGGGGAAAGCGAGACCGTCATCGGCGAATGGCTGGAATCGCGCGGCGTGCGCAAGCACATGCGCATCGCCACCAAAACCAACATGGCCGGCGAGGCCGGCGGGCTTGCCCCGGCGCGCCTGCTCGAACGCTGCCAGGCCTCGCTCGAACGCCTGCGTACCGACTATATCGATCTCTATTACGCGCACCGCGACGAGGAGCAGACCCCGCAGGCCGAAGTGGCCGAAGGGTTCAAGGCGCTGTTCGACCGGAAGCTGATCCGCGAAGCGGGTGCTTCCAACTTCTCGCTCGACCGGCTGGCTTCGGCGCAGAAGGCGGCGGAAGCGGCCGGCGCGCCGGCCTATGGCGTGCTGCAGAACCAGTACAACCTGCTCGAACGCGATGCCTATCCGCCCGAACTGCAGGCGTTCTGCGTCCAGAATGATGTGGCGATGCTGCCGTTCTTCGGACTCGCCAGTGGCTTCCTGACAGGCAAGTACCGCAAGGACGCCGATTTCGCGCGCTATCCGCGTGGCGAAGGCCTGCGCAAGTATGCCGAGCCGGGCAAGCGGCTGCTGCCGGTGATGGACCGCATCGCCACCGAGACCGAAGCCACGCTGGGCCAGGTCGCGCTGGCCTGGCTGCTGAGCCAGCCTGGCATCGCCGCGCCGATCGCCAGCGCCACCACCGCCGATCAGGTCGACGATCTGGTCGAGGCGATGGAACTGGAACTGAGCGCGGCGCAGGTTGCCGCGCTGACCAAGGCGCTCGACTGAGAAGCCGTGCCCGGGGCCTCACAAGGCCCCGGATCGGTCTTCAGGCCACGTCCATGCCTTGCAGCCCCATCGGGGCATATGGACCAAGCACAAGCTGTTCGAACACGCCCACGCCTTCCTCGCCGGCGCTGGTCGTCACTCTGGACACGATCTGGACGTGGAAGTTGTCCGGCCGGGCGGGATCGCAGGCATCAAGGTCGATGTCCTCGCGCTCGACCTCCAGTGGCCCGTGATACAACCCGTGGCCCCACTTGGGCGAAGTGTAGCCGATCCCGCGCATCTGGAACCTTACCAGCGGCTCGAACGACACCGTCAGCGGCCCGTCCGGCGTGGCGATGTCCAGCTTGCCCGAAGCCGGCCAGCGAGAGCCCGCCGCCAGCGGGGATACCAGGGTTGCCGAAGGCGTTTCGTAGTGATCGTGCGCGCCAGCACCATCCGGCGCGATCACCGCCCGCGTGTTCCACGGCGCGCCGTGCATATCCGCGTTGATATGGTAGAACAGGCTGCGATCGGGCAGGTTGATCGGCGTCCATTGCCAGAAGAACGACGGAACCACGCCGTGCCCGAACGGCTGCGTATCACTGCTGCCCACCGGGCGGACGCCCCAGCTGCGGTCGCGCGTGCCGGCCGTCTGCGGATGCAGCGCCTCGCGCACGCCGTCCACTTCCACCCAGCCCTCGTAGTGCCCGTTCTGCGTCAGCCGCGTGTAATCCATGAACGCGCGCGGCCCGATGCGGAACGTGAAGCGCGGCTCCTCGATGGGAAAGGCACGGCCGGTGAAGGCCAGTTCGGCGGCGATCCCCTCACCGTTGACGCGCACCACCAGCTTGCGCAGTGGCTCGACCACCTCGATCGAGATCGGCCCGACCGTCAGGTCGAACCGCTCCATATTCAGTTCACGTGACGCGTGAAGACAGTGCTGGATGCCGTTGCGGATATAGGAAAAATGGGCATCCGCCACGTTCAAGTGCGGATAGATGCCAAAGGCCACCGCAAAGAAGCCTGAACCGTCCGGCGCATAACCGTTGAAGAAATAGCGATCGTAGAAATTCCGGTCCGTGCCCGCATAGGCGACGGGCTCGGGCGTCTGGTGCAGCGGAAAGTCATCGCCCTTAGTCAGCATGTTCCGGTCTCCAGGAAGTGGCGCAGTGCGCCGATGCTGTCGTGGTCGAGCGCCAGTTCGCAGGCGCCGGTTGCCATCGACAGGAAATTCTCGTCGCCGCGCGGGGTCCGCACCACGAACGCGGCGCTGAACACCGCCGTGGACACGCCGTGGAGCGCGCCCAGACGATAGCGCGTCCAGATCGCCTCGCGCGCGGTGGGCACGCCACGCCGGCTCATCTCGGCGCAATAGAGGTCGAGCAGTTCGTCCTCGTGCGGGCGGCGCAAGGCGCTGCCGATGCCGCACCCCATGAAATAGCCCACGTCGGTCAGTCCGCAGCCGATCCCGGTCGTCTGCCAGTCCACGATCGCAATCGGTTCGGCGCGGTTGCCCACGCCGAACAGCATGTTGTCGAGCCGGAAATCGCCGTGGACGAGCCCCGGATCGGGCAGCACGCGGCCGAACCAGCCGCCGATCAGGGCATTGAGTTCATCGCACACCCGCATCAGTTCGGGTGCCAGTTGCCCATCGTAGCGTTCCCGGAACACGGCATGGGCCTGCGGATAGAGCGCGGCCATCTGCCCGGTCAGCGCCGGTTGGGGCTGGAAGCAGGGCTGGCCCAGAATGGCGGCGTGGTTGCGGCTGGGGGCGTGGATCGCCGCCGCTTGGCGAATGGCGGCGCATGCGTCGTCGATACTGCAGCCGAGCAACTGGTTGCCGCCACGCTCGGGCGCCAGATCCTCGAACAGAAGGACAAATTCCTGCCCGTTCTCATCCACTTCCGCCGCGAACGTGCGAGGCACTCTTGCATCCAGCAGCGCCGCCACCTCGCGGTAGAATGTCACTTCCTTGGTATAGAGCTGCAACGTTGCAGCCGTGCCGCGGCTGGTTTCGTCAGCGGAGGCAAACTTGCCCGCCACCGTGGCCGGCCCCGCGCCTTCCCGGTCATAGGTCAAGGTGAAGCGCGCGGTATCGCCGACCTGGCCGGTGCCGATCGGCACCCACGCCATGCCGGTGACGCGCGCATCGCCCAGCGCGCCGCTTTCCCGCAGGCGCGCCTCCAGCCATCCCGCATCGACTTCGGCGGGCTTCCTCGGAAAATCGACCATGCTCTTCTCTCCCACCGGCAAGCTGGCAGAGAGAAGAGCGGTTGTGAAGCGGAATTTAAGCGATCGATTAACAAGCATTGGCCGGCCGGTAAAAGCAAACGGCCGGAGCGCGCCTGCGCCCCGGCCGTTTGCCTGAACCGTCAGCCGGTTCGCCCCGGAAGGACCGGATCAGGCGGACAGACGGCCGAACGCGCCCTTGCCCGCGTACTTCGCCGAAGCGCCCAGTTCTTCCTCGATGCGGATGAGCTGGTTGTACTTGGCCAGCCGGTCCGACCGGGCCAGCGACCCCGTCTTGATCTGGCCGCAGTTGGTGGCAACCGCCAGGTCCGCGATCGTGGCGTCCTCGGTTTCACCCGAACGGTGCGACATCACGGCGGTGTAGCCATTGCGCTGCGCGATCGAGACGGCCTCCAGCGTTTCGGTCAGCGTTCCGATCTGGTTGACCTTGACCAGCAGCGAATTGGCCAGCCCCTTGCCGATGCCCATTTCAAGGCGCTTCGGGTTGGTCACGAAAAGGTCGTCGCCAACCAGCTGGACGCGCTTGCCGACTTTCGCGGTGAGCGCGGCCCAGCCTTCGAAATCGTCTTCGCTCATGCCATCCTCGATCGAGCGGATCGGATAGGCATCGCAAAGTGCCGCGAGATAATCCGAGAAGGCTTCGGGCGAGAGCGAGAGGCCTTCGCCGCTGATCTCGTACTTGCCGTTGCGGAAGAACTCGGTGGAAGCGCAGTCGAGCGCCAGCGCCATGTCCTCGCCGGGCTTGAACCCCGCCTTTTCGATCGAGGCCATCACGAAATCGAGCGCGTCGCGGGTGCTGGCCAGGTTAGGCGCGAAACCGCCTTCGTCGCCCACCGCCGTCGCCAGGCCCTTTTCGTGCAGACCCTTCTTCAGCGTGTGGAACACTTCCGCGCCCCAGCGCACGGCTTCGGCCAGCGTCGGCGCGCCAACCGGCATGATCATGAATTCCTGGAAATCGATCGGATTGTCGGCATGTTCACCGCCGTTGATGATGTTCATCATCGGCACGGGCAGGACATGCGCCGAAACGCCGCCGACGTAGGAATAGAGCGGCAGGCCGCGCGCATCGGCAGCGGCCTTGGCCACGGCCAGGCTGGTGCCCAGGATGGCGTTGGCGCCGATCCGCGCCTTGTTCTCGGTGCCATCGAGCGCGATCATCGCCAGGTCGATGTCGCGCTGGTCTTCGGCGTCAAGCCCGATCAGCGCTTCGGAAATCTCGCTGTTGACGGCGGTCACCGCCTTGGTCACGCCCTTGCCGAGATAGCGCCCCTTGTCGCCATCGCGCAGCTCGACCGCTTCGTGCGCGCCGGTCGAAGCGCCCGAGGGAACCGCCGCGCGGCCGAAGCTGCCGTCTTCAAGCAGCACATCGACCTCTACGGTGGGATTACCGCGGCTGTCGAGAATCTCGCGGGCGTGGATGTCAATGATCGCGGTCATGGCAGACTCCCTGAAAATGGGCGAAAAGATGCTGGACATCGCCTTTGGCGCCGGCTCCTATCGGCTGGAACCGGCGGGCGCAACCCGCGTTGGTGCATTGCAGCGGGACACCCCGTCGTGAATTCGCAGGCGCTTTGCCCAATGGTCCAGGATGCGCTAGTCGTTGTCACCGGGCCGGCCGGGCCTCACAGTTCGAAGGAAGACAGGAAAATGGCCAAATCCACCGCCAAGGGCACCACCGCCGCCGCCGACGTCGCGGAAACCGTGACCGAAGCCGTTGAAGAAGCGGCCGCCGCTGCGGAAACCGGCAAGTCACGCTTCAGCAAGGCGGTTGAAGACGCCAAGGCCAGCGCTGAGAAGCTGAAGGGCGAGGCGATCGAGCGCGGAGCCGCCTACAAGGCGACCGTGACCGAAAAGGCCGGCGACTGGAGCGAGGACGCGAAGCTCTATGCCGGGCAAGCCAAGGAAAAGGCGATCTCGCTCGCCACCGATGGCAAGAGCAAGGCAAGCGACGCCTTGACGGTGCTGGGCAAGACCATTTCCGATACCGCCGGCACGATCGACGAAAAACTGGGCGTGCAATATGGCGATTATGCCCGTTCCGCCGCGCGCAGCATCCAGGAAACGGCGGCTAAGCTCGAATCGAAGGACGTTTCCGAACTCGGCAACGATGTGAAGGAATTCGTCCGCAAAAGCCCTGCCACCGCGATCGGCATCGCTGCCGTCGCCGGCTTCCTGCTGGCGCGGCTGGTGCGCGGGTCTGGCGACGGGGACGCGTAAGGGCAGAGACGCGCACCGCCTGAACGACGTATGTCGCCCCCATCCCCGCCCGAATCCGGCACCGAGGTTCCGGCTGGCGAGGCTGATGCCTCGCTGACCGGAACCCTGCGCGCCCTGATTGATGATGGCCAGACGCTGTTCGAGGCGGAACTGGCCTATGCCCGCGCGCGCGCCACCTATGGCTGGGGCCGCGCGAAAGGCATTGTCGCGCTGTTGCTGCTGGCACTGGCCTTCGCCTTCTTCACGTTGGTGGCGCTGGTGGTCGGGCTGCTGCTGGCGCTTACCCCGCTTCTGACGCCGTGGGGGGCGCTCGCGGTTGTTGGGCTGGGGCTCGGCGGACTTGCCGCGGCGTGCTTCGCCACGGCCGTGGGGCGTTTCCGCAAGGCGCGCGCGGCCTTGCTGGGCAAGGGCACGGAAACATGAGCGAGCGCCGGGATTCCGCCATTCTCGAAGAGGCGCGCCAGTTGCGCGAGGACGCCTGGCAATTGGTGCGAGAGGACATTTCCGCCCTGCGCGAGGGGCTGGCGGAGAAACCGATCGGCCGCCGCATCCGGGAACATGCCGCCGGCGAAATCGTTGAAACCATCGACATGGCCCGCGATATCGCCAGCGAAAACAAGGCCGTGCTGGGCCTGACGGTCGCGGCCGTTGCGGGGTGGCTGTTGCGCGCGCCCCTGTCCCGGATCGCCGGGCGCTGGCTGGCCATTGCCCAAGGAGAATGATGTGAGCGACGAAACCAAGACCGGTGAACACGATCCCAACGCGGCCGTTCGCGAAAAAGTGGAAGCGGCCAAGGCGCGGGTGGCCGCTTCCGGCCCGGCGAAGACCGTGAAGACGCTCGTCGACGAACATCCTGTTGCCATGCTGGCGGGCGGCATTCTCCTTGGTGCGCTGGTCGCCCGCGCTTGGCCCAAGCGCCGTTCGGCGGCGCGGGAAGTCGTGGATTCGCGCCTGGGCAAGCGCGCCGTGGCGCTCGCCGCGCTGGGCGCCGAAATCGCGTCGGCCTATGCCTCGCGCGCGGCCGACGCGGGGCGCGACGGCGTGGCCAAGCTGGAAGACATCGGCGGCACCGTGGGCGGCAAGATCGCCGAAGGTGGCGAGGAAGCCCGCAAGCGCGCGGTCGACCTGACCGAGGTCGCGGTATCGTCCGCGCGCGAGGCGGGGGAAACCGCGCTGCGCCGCCTTATCGAAATTGCGACCAGATTGCGCAAATAACCCAACAAGGGCGCGAATAAGCCATTTGTCGCACTTGCCATTCGCGCATCATTTTGTCAGTGGCACGCACGTTTCCTCCCCAATGGAAAAGGCTGCCATGCAGAAGCTGCACCTCGTTATGGGCGGGCGAGTCAAGGACCCCCAGGGCCTCGAATTCGTCGACCTCAACAAGATCGACGTCGTGGGGGTGTTCCCCGACTATCACAGCGCCGAAGAAGCCTGGCGCGCTGCCGCGCAACGCACCGTGGATGATGCGGAAATGCGCTATGTGATCGTTCACTTGCACCGGCTACTCGAACCGGAACTGCCCAAGGCCTGACTTCAGGCAAACAAAAAAGCCCCGGAGCGATCCGGGGCTTTTTGTATGGTCCGCCCGTCATCCCAGCGAAAGCTCGGATCTCAGGCCGTTGTAAAGGAAATTCCGGGCGGTTCCGCTCAGCCTTACGAGATCCCAGCTTCCGCTGGGATGACGGGTTCAAACAGGCTGTTACACTTCGAAGCTCAGATGAATTCGATCTTTTCGACGACGTAGAACTTGTCGCCCGACGGCACCGTCACCTCGACCTCGTCCTCTACCTTGCGGCCGATCAGCGCGCGGCCCAGCGGCGAATTGTAGCTGATGCGGCCCACCTTGGCGTCCGCTTCGGCCTGTCCCACGATCTGATAACGCACGGGCTTGTCGGCATCGTCGAGCAGCGTCACTGTAGCGCCGAACACGATGCGATCGCCCGAAAGGCTGGTCGGATCAATGATCTGCGCGCGGCTGATCTTGTCTTCCAGATCGGCGATGGAGGCTTCGACCTGGCCCTGCCGCTCCTTGGCGGCATGATATTCGGCGTTTTCGGAAAGATCGCCGTGGGCGCGCGCTTCCTCGATCGCGTCAACGATCTTCGGCCGCTCCTCGCGCAGCGCTTTCAGCTCGGCAGTCAGCTTTTCATAGCCTTCGGCCAGCATCGGCAGCTTTTCCACACTTGCCATCCGTCTTCTCTTTCCTTTCGCTCCCCGCCCGCCGCGGCGCGAACGCTACGGCAACCAGGGATAACCGTCCCCAACCGGAAGCCGTATCAATCGACCGTCCGGGCTTTCACCGCCGCGATGCTGGGGAACACGTGGAAGCTCAGCTATAATAATCCTGCAACGGACGAACCGCAAGGTCGGCGCTTTGCAGCGCCTCGATTGCCGCGGCGGCGGCGACCGATGCGGCAGCCGTGGTGAAATAGGGCACCTTGCCCGACAGCGCCGATCCGCGGATCGATTGCGAGTCCTTGTGGCTCTGCCAACCCTCGGTCGTGTTGAAAATCAACGCGATGTCGCCATCGATGATCCGGTCCACGATGTGCGGGCGGCCTTCGGCAACCTTGTTGATCCGTTCGACCGAGACCCCGGCGTCGGCAAGGTAACGCGCCGTGCCCCCGGTGGCGACGATGTGGAAGCCCAGCCCCGACAGCTTCTTCACCGCCGGCAGCACGATAGCCTTGTCGCTATCCTTGACCGAGACGAACAGCGTACCGCTGCGCGGCAGGCTGACGCCCGCGCCCAATTGGGCCTTGGCGAAAGCGACCGGGAAATTCGCATCGATTCCCATCACTTCGCCCGTGGACTTCATCTCGGGCGACAGCACCGGATCGACGCCTGGGAAGCGCGCGAAGGGGAACACCGCTTCCTTCACCGCCATGTGATCGACCTCGCGCCGGATCGCCGGCAAGTCGGCCAGCGTCTCGCCCGCCATGATCCGCGCCGCGAACTTGGCGATGGGCTGGCCGATCGCCTTGGCCACGAACGGTACCGTGCGGCTGGCGCGCGGATTCACCTCGATCAGGTAAACCTCGCCGTCCTTCACCGCGAACTGGATGTTCATCAGCCCGCGCACGCCCAGCGCCTTGGCCAACAGCACTGCCTGGCGCTCCATTTCCTGCACCACGTCATCGGGCAGGCTGTAGGGTGGCAGCGTACAGGCGCTGTCGCCCGAATGGATGCCGGCTTCCTCGATGTGCTGCATCACCCCGGCCACGGTCACCTCGTCGCCATCGGCCAGCGCATCGACGTCGCATTCGATTGCATCGCGCAGATACTGGTCGATCAGCACCGGGCTGTCGCCCGAAACCTGAACGGCGGTGGCGATGTAGTCATCAAGCTGCGCCTGGCTGTCCACGATCTCCATCGCGCGCCCACCCAGCACGTAGGACGGACGCATCAGCACCGGATAACCGATGCGCGCCGCCACCGCGACCGCCTCGTCGCGGCTGCGGGCCAGGCCGTTGGCGGGCTGCTTGAGGCCCAGCTTCTCGACCAGCGCGGCAAAGCGTTCGCGGTCTTCGGCAAGGTCGATCGCGTCGGGCGACGTGCCGAGGATGGGGATCCCGGCGTCTTCCAGCGCCTGCGCCAGCTTCAGCGGCGTCTGCCCGCCAAACTGCACGATCACGCCGACAAGCTCGCCGTTCGCCTTTTCGACTTCGAGAATTTCCAGCACGTCCTCGGCCGTCAGCGGCTCGAAATAGAGGCGGTCAGAGGTATCGTAGTCGGTGGAGACGGTTTCCGGGTTGCAGTTGACCATGATGGTCTCGAACCCGGCATCTTCCAGCGCGAAGCAGGCGTGGCAGCAGCAATAGTCGAACTCGATGCCCTGCCCGATGCGGTTCGGGCCGCCGCCAAGGATCACGATCTTCCGCCGGTCCGAAGGCGCGGCCTCGTTCTCCGGTTCGCCGAACAACCCGCCTTCGTAGGTCGAATACATGTAGGGCGTCACCGCCTCGAATTCGGCCGCGCAGCTATCGATGCGCTTGAATACCGGACGCACGCCCAGCCGGTGGCGCAGCTTGCGCACCTCGTCCTCGCTGGTCGCCCCCGCCATGGCGCGCAGCGCATCGTGCAGCAGGCCCGAACGCTTGGCCTGGGTTTCCGCCATGCCGCCCGCGACATGGACCGACCGCACCGCCAGGGTGGCGAGGCGCTTGTCCGAAAAGCCCATGGCCTTCAGCCGCCGCAGCCCCGCCGCGTCGACCGGCAGGCCATTTTCCAGGATCGCCTTTTCCTCGGCGATGATTTCCTCGATGTGGCGCAGGAACCACGGCTCGTACTTGGTGACGGCGTGGATATCCTCCACTGAGAAGCCTTCGCGGAAGGCCTGGCCGACCGCGAGCAGGCGTTCGGGCGTGGCGCGCGAAAGGACCGCGTTGATCTCGTCGCGGTCCGCGCCCTCCAGCGCGACCACGCGGTTGAAGCCGTCCAGCCCGGTTTCCAGCCCGCGCAGCGCCTTTTGCAGCGATTCCTTGAAGTTGCGGCCAATCGCCATCACTTCGCCCACGGACTTCATCGCGGTGCCAAGCAGCGGTTCGGCGCCCTTGAACTTCTCGAACGCGAAGCGAGGTATCTTGGTGACGACGTAGTCGATCGTCGGTTCGAACGAGGCCGGCGTCGCGCCGGTGATGTCGTTGACGATCTCGTCCAGCGTATAGCCCACCGCCAGCTTGGCCGCGACCTTGGCGATGGGGAAGCCGGTGGCCTTGGACGCCAGCGCCGAGGACCGTGACACGCGCGGGTTCATCTCGATCACGATCAGGCGGCCGTCCTTCGGGTTGACCGCGAACTGCACGTTCGAACCACCTGTTTCCACGCCGATTTCGCGGAGCACCGCGATCGATGCGTTGCGCATGATCTGGTATTCCTTGTCAGTCAGCGTCAGCGCCGGGGCGACGGTGATCGAATCCCCGGTGTGGACGCCCATCGGATCGACGTTCTCGATCGAGCAGATGATGATGGCGTTGTCGTTCCGGTCGCGGACGACTTCCATCTCGTACTCTTTCCAGCCGAGCAGCGATTCCTCGATCAGCACCTCGGTGGTCGGGCTGGCCTCAAGGCCTCCGCGCACGATCTTGACGAACTCTTCCCGGTTGTAGGCAATACCGCCGCCGGTGCCGCCCAGCGTGAAGCTGGGGCGGATGATCGAGGGCAGCCCGGTCGTCTCCAGCACCGCCAGCGCCTCGTCCACCGTGTGCGCCACGCCGGAACGCGCGGATTCGAGGCCGATCTTGTCCATCGCATCGCGGAACTTCTGGCGATCCTCGGCCTTGTCGATCGCTTCGGCGTTGGCGCCGATCATGGTCACGCCGAACTTTTCGAGCGTGCCGTCCTGCGCCAACGCGAGCGCCGTGTTCAGCGCGGTCTGCCCGCCCATCGTCGGCAGGATCGCGTCGGGGCGCTCCTTCTCGATGATCTTGGCGACGATCGCCGGCGTGATCGGCTCGACATAAGTCGCGTCCGCCATCTCGGGATCGGTCATGATCGTGGCCGGGTTCGAATTGACCAGGACGATGCGGTAGCCCTCTTCCTTGAGCGCCTTCACCGCCTGCGTGCCCGAATAATCGAACTCGCAAGCCTGGCCGATGATGATCGGCCCGGCGCCGATGATCAGGATCGAGGAGATGTCAGTGCGTTTGGGCATTAGAAGTGCTGTTCCGCAAGTTTTTTGAGCTGTTCATACGCCGCCTCAGAAAGACGGAGACTCTGAGATACCTTCCCAGGAATTGCTCGGTTCTTTGATCCATAGGTGTCGATTTGAATGAACTTCTCGCCATCCGTGTCGACAAACGAAATTGTTGCTTCAACCTCGGAGTGAGCGTTCGAGCGTTCCAACTCTTTTTTGATGAACTCGCGAACTATCGCCATTTCCCCCTCCTGGTTTAAAGCATCCCCACGAACTTCTCGAACAGATAGAAACTGTCCTGAGGCCCCGGCGAGGCTTCCGGGTGGTATTGCACGCCGAACGCCTTCTTGCCCGCAATCGCGATGCCGCAGTTCGATCCGTCGAACAGCGAAACGTGGGTTTCGATCACGTTCGCCGGCAGGCTGGCGTTGTCCACCGCGAAGCCGTGGTTCATGCTGGTGATCTCCACCACGCCCTGTTCCAGCCGCTTGACCGGATGGTTGGCGCCGCGGTGGCCCTGGTGCATCTTCACCGTCTTCGCGCCGGCGGCCAGCCCCAGCATCTGGTGGCCAAGGCAGATGCCGAAGATCGGCACGTCGCGCTCCAGCAGCGCCTGGATCACGGGCACGGCATAGGCGCCGGTCGCCGCCGGATCGCCGGGGCCGTTCGAGAGGAACACGCCATCGGGGTTGAGCGACAGGATCGTTTCCAGCGAGGTTTCCGCCGGCACCACCGTCACCCCCGCCCCGGCCTTCACCAGATTGCGGAAGATGTTGTCCTTCGCGCCGAAGTCCATGGCGACGACGTGCGGGCGCTTGTCGTGCGGGGACCGGCCATAGCCCTGCCCAAGCCGCCAGACCGAACCCTGCCATTCCTCCTGCCCGTCGCGCGTGACGATGCGGGCAAGGTCCATGCCTTCAAGGCCCGGCCAGTTGCGCGCCTTTTCCAGCAGCGCGTCGATATCGAACTGCCCCTTGGGATCGTGCGCGATCACCGCGTTGGGCGCGCCGGACAGGCGGATGCGGCGGGTCAGCGCGCGGGTGTCGACCCCGGCCAGGCCGATCTTGCCGTGCTTTTCCATCCACGCGGGGAACGTGCCCTGCGCGCGGAAGCTGGCGGGTGCCGTCACGTCCTCGCGCACCACGCAGCCCACCGCGCCGGGCACGTCATGGCTTTCCATGTCCTCGGCATTGGTGCCGACATTGCCGATGTGCGGGAACGTGAAGGTGACGATCTGCGCCGCATAGGACGGATCGGTCATCACTTCCTGATAGCCGGTCATCGCGGTGTTGAAGCACACCTCTCCCACGGCCGAGCCGACCGCGCCAAAGCCTCGTCCCCACGCGACCGATCCATCCGCAAGCACGAGGACTCCCGTCGCACCTTCTGGTTGAGGCGCGTGCGAAAGTGCGGGGTCGGCCATGATGCGGGGCGCTCCGTTGGTAAGGGTTCTGACGATGTCGCTAAGGCTCGCCCGCTAGACCTGCCACGACGCACCGTCAACCTAGCGGATTGAGAAAGTTTATCCTACATGCGTTTCTTCCGCCGGCTTGCGGCGACCATCCACAGGAAACGTACAGACATCATGATCCGCGACTCGATCAAGGCCGCGCAGGTTTCTGCCATGAAGGCGGGCGACAAGGCCCGCCTGGCCGCCGTCCGCCTCATCCTTGCCAAGCTGAAGGACAAGGACATCGAACTGCGCACCGCCGCCACCGTTCCCGACGACGACGTGATCGTGGTCGACGTGCTGCAGAAGATGGCCAAGCAGCGCCGCGAATCGATCACGCTCTACGAACAGGGTGGCCGGCAGGAACTGGCCGAAGTGGAGAAAGCCGAACTCGTGGTGATCGAGGAATTCCTCCCCGCGCAGTTGAGCGACGATGACGCCAAGGCCGCGATCGCCGCGATCATCGCCGAAACCGGCGCGGCCGGCATGAAGGACATGGGCAAGGTGGTGGCCGCGCTCAAGGCGAAGCACGGCAGCCAGCTCGACATGGGCAAGGCCAGCGGGCTGGTGAAGGCGGCGCTGGCGGGGTGACACAAAACTGCCCTCCCGCTCCCTCCCGCAGGCGGGAGGGCAGTTTGTGGACTCGCCCCCGTCGCGGCGGGGGCGTTGCATGAGCCTGTCCCCGCAATGGCTGGACGAACTGCGCTCCCGCATTTCGCTTTCGGGCGTGATCGGGCGGACGGTGCGCGTGCAGAAGGCGGGGCGGGAGTTCAAGGCGTGCTGTCCGTTCCATAACGAAAAGACGCCCAGCTTCACGATCAACGACGAAAAGGGCTTCTACCACTGCTTCGGCTGCGGCGCGCACGGGGACGTGATCCGCTGGATGACCGACCACCAGGGCCTGCCCTTCATGGATGCGGTGAAGGAACTGGCGGTCGAGGCCGGCATGGAAGTGCCCGCGCCCGATCCGCGCATGGCGCAGCGCGCGGAGCAGCAGAAATCGCTGCACGACGTGATGGCGGCGGCGCAGGATTTCTTCGCGCGCAGCCTGCACGAGGAGCGCGGCGCGGACGCGCGGCGCTATCTGGCCTCGCGCGGATTCCCCGAACGGATCGTGCGCGATTTCGGCTTCGGCTTCGCGCCCGACAGCCGCACCGCGCTGAAGGAGGCGCTTTCCGCCTTCCCCGATGCCATGCTGATCGAGGCGGGCCTGCGCATCGTGGTGGAAGGCCGCGATCCCTATGACCGGTTCCGGGGCCGGCTGATGCTGCCGATCCTCGATCCGCGCGGGCGGGTGATCGCGTTTGGCGGGCGCATCCTCAGCGCCGAAAAAACAGATGCGCCCAAGTACCTGAATTCGCCCGACACGCCGCTGTTCGACAAGGGACGCACGGTTTACAACCTGCACCGCGCCGCGCCGGCCGCGCGCAATGCCGGGCGGATCGTCGTCGTCGAAGGCTACATGGACGTGGTGGCGCTGGCGGCGGCGGGGATCGCCGAGGCGGTCGCGCCGCTGGGCACCGCGCTGACGGAACACCAGATAGAACGGCTGTGGCGCGTGGTCGAATGTCCGACGCTGTGCTTCGATGGCGATGCAGCGGGGCAACGCGCGGCAATGCGCGCGATCACCCGCGCCCTGCCCCTGCTCCGCCCCGGCCACAGCCTGCGCATCGTCACCCTGCCCGGCGGCATGGACCCGGACGATGTGGTGAAGCGCGACGGGCCGCAAGCGATGGAAGCTTTGCTGAGCGAGGCGCGCAGCCTGATCGACGTGCTGTGGGCCGCCGAGCGCGATGCCCTGCCGCTGGCGACACCGGAGGACAAGGCCGGGCTCAAGGCGCGGCTGATGGCGCATTGCGACACCATCCAGCACCCGGACATCAAGGCGCTCTACCGCCGCGATCTCAACGAGCGGTTCGGCGAACTCGCCTTCGCCCGCAAGGAACGCGCGCCGTTCCAGCCGCGCCAGAGCGGCGGAGCCGCGCCGCGCGGCAAAGGGCAGCCGTGGAAACCCGCGCCGCCGCCCTTGCCCGCCGAACAGGCGAACCGCCTGCAACAGCGGGTGGGCACGCGCGACCGGCTGATCGCGGCGGTGATCGCGGGGCTGGTCGAACAGCCGGACCTGATCGCGCCCCATGCCGAAAGCCTCGCCCGGCTGCATCCGGCGGAAGCGGACATGGCGGCCACGCTCGATGCCTTGCTGGTGCTGGCCGATTCGGCCGGCCCATCGGGCGCCGCTCTTGAAAGCGAACATATCCGGACCATATTGCAGGAGCGGCGTCTGCGCACGCCGACCGCAACGGATTTTGGTGAGATTCGATTCGGCTTTCTCGCGAAGCGGGAAGGCAGCGCCGGGGAATTGGCCGACGCGATTGCGCTTCTGGTGGAGCTTCCGGAGGTGGAATCGGCGCTGGAAGAGGCCAATCGGCGCTATCAGGCCGAACTTACCCCCGAAACCGAAGCGGAAAAAGAACGTTTGCGCGAACGAAGGCTGGCCTTGTTTGCCCGGTTGGGGCAAATGGGTCGCGTTCGTGCTTCGTTATAATTGTAAGACGCAACGGCAGCTCGAACAAAGTGGTATCGGGGTTCAATGGCATCCAACGACAAGACCGATAGCGGCGATGCGCCGCTGATCGACCTGAATGACGCTTCCATCAAGAAGCTCATCGCGCGCGCCAAGCGCCGTGGCATCATCACTTACGACGAGCTGAACGAGGCGCTGCCTCAGGACCAGATGTCTTCCGAGCAGATCGAGGACATCATGGCCGCGATTTCTGAAATGGGCGTCAATATCGTCGAAAGCGACGAGGACGCGGTCGATCCGGAAGACAACCAGCAGGAAGACGTGGAAGACGTCGATCCGGTCGAGGACCGGCCCGACATCATCAAGCGCAAGGAAACCGTCGAGCGTACCGACGATCCGGTGCGCATGTACCTGCGCGAAATGGGCGCGGTGGAACTGCTCAGCCGCGAAGGCGAAATCGCCATCGCCAAGCGCATCGAAGCCGGCCGCGACACCATGATCATGGGCCTGTGCGAAAGCCCGATCACCTTCCACGCGATCATCCAGTGGTCCGAAGCGCTGAACGCGGGCGAAATGCAGCTGCGCGAGATTCTCGATCTCGACGCGATGCTGTCCAAGGAACCGCAGCCCGAAAACCTCTCCGAGGACGGCGAGGAAGCCGACGGCGAAATCAGCGAAGCCACGGCCGGCCCCTCGTTCAAGGACGAGGACGAAGTCGAGGAAGAAGAACCGGCCGACGGCGACGAGGACGACGAACTGCGCGAACGCCGCGCGCGTCCGGTGGAGGAAGAGGAAGAGGACAACACCCTCAGCCTCGCCCAGATGGAAGCGCAGCTGAAGCCGGCCGCGCTTGAGCGCTTCGCCGAGATCACCGACCTGTTCCGCCGCTTCGAGAAGATCCAGGCCGAACGGCTCGACGTGCTGGCGATCGGCAACGATTTTCCGGCGGCGAAGGAATCGCAGTACCAGAAGCTGCGCGAGGATCTGACCGCGCAGGTCGAAAGCGTGCAGTTCCACGCCAGCAAGATCGAATACCTGGTCGACAACCTCTATGCGTTCAACCGCCGCCTGACGGCACTGGGCGGGCAAATGCTGCGCCTGGCCGAACGCCACAAGGTTTCGCGCAAGGATTTCCTCGATAACTACGTCGGCCGCGAACTCGACGACGGCTGGCTGCAATCGCTGGCCGGCCGCGACAAGAAGTGGGCCGCGTTTGCCGCCAACGAAGGTTCGGCGGTGGAGCGCATCCGCGCCGAGATCGCCGACATCGCGGCCGCCACCGGCATGTCGCTGGGCGAATTCCGCCGTATCGTGAACATGGTCCAGAAGGGCGAACGCGAAGCGCGCATCGCCAAGAAGGAAATGGTGGAGGCCAACCTCCGCCTCGTGATCTCGATCGCCAAGAAGTACACCAACCGCGGGCTGCAGTTCCTGGACCTGATCCAGGAAGGGAACATCGGCCTGATGAAGGCGGTAGACAAGTTCGAATACCGGCGCGGCTACAAGTTCTCGACTTACGCGACCTGGTGGATCCGGCAGGCGATCACGCGCTCGATCGCGGATCAGGCGCGCACCATCCGTATCCCGGTCCACATGATCGAGACGATCAACAAGCTGGTGCGCACCAGCCGCCAGTTCCTGCACGAGCAGGGCCGCGAGCCCACGCCCGAGGAAATGGCCGAACGCCTCTCCATGCCGCTGGAGAAGGTGCGCAAGGTGATGAAGATCGCCAAGGAGCCGATCTCCCTCGAAACGCCGATCGGCGACGAGGAAGACAGCCACCTGGGCGATTTCATCGAGGACAAGAACGCGATCATCCCGGTGGACGCCGCAATCCAGTCCAACCTCAAGGAAACCGTTACCCGCGTGCTGGCCAGTCTGACCCCGCGCGAGGAGCGCGTGCTGCGCATGCGCTTCGGCATCGGCATGAACACCGATCACACGCTGGAGGAAGTGGGCCAGCAGTTCTCGGTGACGCGCGAACGCATCCGCCAGATCGAGGCAAAGGCGCTGAGGAAGCTGAAGCACCCGAGCCGTTCGAGGAAGATGCGCTCGTTCCTGGATCAGTAACGGCCGGCATCCCGGCAAAGCCGAAAAGGGCGTCCCGATCCGTCGGGGCGCCCTTTCGCATTTTGGGGGATGGGGCTCTCGGGGGTTGTTGCCCCCATGCGACACCCCGGCCCGATTCGTTTCAGGCGATACCGGCCCCGCCGAAACGAGGTTGAAATATGACGGGTTTAACCGCAGCAGCCGTCGGCAAGGGACCGTCATCCCACCTCATGAGGGAATCAATCAATGCGTATCGCATCTTTAGCCTCCGCGCTTCTCGCGGGAACCGCCCTGCTGCCCGTGGCTCCCGCCATGGCACAGGCCCAGGCGGCTGACGCCGAAGCGGCGGAATCGTCCGACACGATCGTCGTCACGGCACAACGCCGCCAGGAAAACATCCTGAGCGTGCCGGTCTCCGTTGCCGTCATGAAGCCCGAAACATTGCACGACATCCAGGCCGGCGGTGCCGACACCCTGCTTTCGCTGGCGGGCCGCGTCCCCAGCCTCAACGTTGAATCGACCACGGGCCGCATCTTTCCGCGGTTCTACATCCGTGGCCTTGGCAACATCGACTTCTATCTGGGCGCGTCGCAGCCGGTGTCGATCATCCAGGACGACGTGGTGGCCGAGCATGTCGTGCTCAAGTCCACGCCGGCCTTCGACATCGATCAGGTGGAAGTGCTGCGCGGTCCGCAAGGATCGCTGTTCGGCCGCAACACCACCGCCGGCATCGTCAAGTTCGATACGGTGCAGCCGTCCGCTACCTGGCGCGGCCAGGGGTCCGCAAGCTGGGGCAGCCGCAACAGCGTCAACATCGATGCCGGCGTCGGTGGCCCGCTCAACAGCAGCGGCACGCTGAGCTTCCGCCTGTCCGGCCTTTACCAGCATCGCGACAACTGGATCAGCAACACCTACACCGGCCCCAGCGACGATGGCACCGTCCCCGGCAAGAATGTGATGGGCGGCTTCAACGAGCGCGACGTGCGCCTGCAGATCGAGGCAAAGCCTTCGGACGCGCTGACCCTGCGCCTGTCCGGTCACTATCGCGACTACGATGGCACCGCGTCGATCTTCTATCGCGGCTCCATCAAGCAGGGCGTGCGCGCCGTGCCGGATACGCTGGACCTGACGAAGGTTTCCTATGACGAAGCGCAGAACAACCCGCAGGCCTACAAGACCAAGGGCGCATCGCTGAAGGCGATCTACGATTTCGGCGGCATCACGCTGACGTCGATCACCGCCTATGAAAACGCCCATGGCTATAGCCGTGGCGACACCGACGGCGGCGCCGCGGCCGATTTCGGCGGCACCGCCCCGAACTATTGCGCGGCCGGTTGCGGCCAGTCGCGCGGGGTGCTGCGCGGGCTGGACCAGTGGTCGCAGGAACTGCGCCTCGCCAGCCCGGATAGCGGCCGGTTCAAGTGGCAGATCGGGGGCATCTACTTCGATTCGCGCGACATGACCGAGTTCGATCAGCGCGCGTACTTCCTGACCAGCAATGCGCTGGGCACCACGCCCAACCCGAACAACTGGGTTCTTCTGCACAACGTCAACACCAGCTGGGGCCTGTTCGGCCAGGCTAGCTACGACCTGACCGAGAAGCTGCGCGTGACCGGCGGCGTGCGCGTGACGAACGACACCAAGACCACCGAACTGCTGAAGACCGCCGATACCGTGGCTGGCGTGGTGACGTTCCCGGCAACCGCGGCGCGCAAGGTGCGCCTTTCCGACACGCAGCCCAGCTTCGACCTGAGCCTGCTTTATCGCGCCACGCCGGATCTCAGCCTGTTCGCCCGCGTCGCGCGCGGCTTCCGTGGTCCGACCATTCAGGGCCGTTCTGCCGTGTTCAACTCGCCCTTCTCCACGGCGCAATCGGAAAAGAACACGTCCTGGGAAGCGGGCGTGAAAAGCGCTTGGCTCGATAACGCCCTGACGTTCAATCTGACCGGCTTCTACTACACGGTCTCGGACATCCAGTTGAACGGCAACGACAGCAACGGCAACGGCGTGCTGTTCAATGCCGACAAGGCTGTCGGCTATGGCATGGAAGCGGAACTGGGGCTGCGGCCGGCCCGCAACCTGAAGTTCAACATCGGCTTCAGCCTGCTGCACACCGAGATCAAGGACAAGTCGGTCTATGCGCAGGCGGGCGCGGCCGGCGGCGTGCTTTCGGAAACGGTACTCAACCCGACCGTTCGCGTGGGCAACAACTACTTCGCCCAGATCAACGGCAACCCGCTGCCCAACGCGCCTGACTTCAACCTCAACGTAAGCGGCCGCTACGACCTGCCGCTGAACGAGAAGCTCCGCGCGTTCGTGGGCGCGGACTTCAACCTGCAGGGCTATACGATGTACGTGCCCTACAAGACGGTGGAGTACACCTCGAACGGCAACTTCGAACTCGGCCTCAAGGCGGGTCTGGCTTTCGAGCGCTATGAGTTGGCCTTCTTCGCCCGCAACCTCACCGACAAGCGCAACCTTGTCGGCGTTATCGACACCTCGAACTACCGTGCCGGCATCTACAACGATCCGCGCGTGTTCGGCGTGACGTTGAGCGGGTCGTTCAACTGATCCGCTCCTGATACGATGCAATGCAAGGCGGGGCGCCCCTAGGGCGCCCCGCAAATACGGACAATAGGGCATTGCACGGCGTTTGATCTGGCATCGTTGGCGCAATGCGCCTAAGGGGGCGCAGAATCCCCTCCAAGGACAGCCGGAAACGCAAAATCCCATGCGCATAGCCATTGCTTCCGATCACGCCGCGTTCGACCTCAAGGCGGAACTGCGCGAATATCTGATCGGTCTGGGCCACGAAGTCGCCGATCTTGGCCCGGAAACGGCCGATCGCGTCGATTACCCCGACTATGGCTACAAGCTGGCCTCGGTGGTCGCCGATGGCACCGCCGCATTCGGCGTGGCGCTGTGCGGTTCGGGCATCGGCATCTCGATCGCGGTGAACCGCAATCCCGCCTGCCGCTGCGCGCTGGTTTCCGAACCGCTGTCCGCCGCGCTGGCACGCGAACACAACGATGCCAACTGCATCGCCATGGGCGCGCGCCTGACCGGCGTCGACATGGCCAAGGCCTGCCTCGATGCGTTCCTGTCCACCGAATTCGGCGGCGGCCGCCATGCCGGCCGCGTCGACAAGCTTTCCCATCCCCAGGTCTGAAGAGGAGACGACCAGATGACCAATGCCGCCACCGCGACTTCGGAAATCCGCTCCTCGGGTTTCTTCACCGAACACCTTGAGAGCGCCGATGCCGAAGTCTACGCCGCGATCCGGGGCGAACTGAAGCGCCAGCAGACCAAGATCGAACTGATCGCCAGCGAGAACATCACCTCGCTTGCGGTGCTCGAAGCCACGGGTTCGGTGTTCACCAACAAGTACGCCGAAGGCTATCCGGGCAAGCGCTATTATGGCGGCTGCGAATATGCCGACGTGGTCGAAACACTGGCCATCGAACGCGCGAAGAAGTTGTTCGGCTGCCAGTTCGCCAACGTGCAGCCGAATTCGGGCAGCCAGATGAACCAGGCCGTGTTCCTCGCCCTGCTGGAACCGGGTGACAGCTTCATGGGACTGGACCTCAATTCGGGCGGCCACCTGACCCACGGATCGCCCGTCAACATGAGCGGCAAGTGGTTCAAGCCGATCCCCTATGGCGTGCGCGAGGACGATCACCTGATCGACATGGACGAGGTTGCCCGCCTTGCCCGCGAACACAAGCCGAAGCTGATCATCGCGGGCGGCACCGCCTATTCGCGCGTGTGGGATTTCCCGCGCTTCCGCGAGATCGCCGATGAAGTGGGCGCGTGGCTGCTGGTCGACATGTCGCACTTCTCCGGCCTTGTTGCCGGCGGCGCGCATCCCTCGCCCTTCCCGCACGCGCACGTCGTCACCACCACCACGCACAAGTCGCTGCGCGGCCCGCGTTCGGGCGTGGTGCTCACCAATGACGAGGACATCGCCAAGAAGATCAACATGGCGGTGTTCCCTGGCATGCAGGGCGGCCCGCTCGTCCATGTGATCGCGGCCAAGGCGGTTGCCTTCGGCGAGGCGCTGCGCCCCGAATTCCGGGCCTATGCCTCCCAGATCGTGGCGAACGCGCGCGCGCTTGCCTCGTCGTTGCAGGAACAGGGCCTCGCCATCGTTTCGGGCGGCACCGACAACCACCTTATGCTCGTCGATCTGACAGCGAAGGACGTGACCGGCAAGGCGGCGGAAAAGGGCCTCGATCGCGCCTGGCTGACCTGCAACAAGAACGGCATCCCGTTTGACAAGCGCTCGCCCTTCGTCACCTCGGGCATCCGCCTTGGCACGCCCGCCGGCACCACGCGCGGCTTCGGCGTGGCCGAATTCCGCACAATCGGGCAGCTCATTGCCGAAGTGGTCGATGGCATGGCGCGCAACGGCGATGAAGGCGACGGGCAGATCGAACAGCGCGTGCGCGATCGCGTGGCCGAGTTGTGCGATCGCTTCCCGATCTATCCGGAGTTGTAAGGCCATGAGCAACCGCGACGAAGATCTCGTCGGCCGAGCCCGGGGCGAGATCACCGCCATGGCGAAACAGGGGATGGGCCATCCTTCGACCAAGCCTGTGCTGATCGGCGCCGGGATCGGCGCCGTCGCGGGCGCGCTGCTGCCGGTGATCACCCTGCCCGCCGGCCTCGCCATCGGCGCGGGCATTGCGTTCTGGCAACGGATCAAGCGCTGACCGATGCGTTGCCCGTTCTGCGCGCATGACAACAGCCAGGTGAAGGACAGCCGGCCGAGCGAGGACAACACCTCGATCCGCCGGCGGCGCCAGTGCGAAAGCTGCGGCGCCCGCTTCACCACGTTCGAGCGCGTGCAGTTGCGCGAGATCATGGTGGTAAAATCGGGCGATCGGCGCGAACCGTTCGACCGCGCCAAGATCGAGCAGTCCGTTTCCCTCGCCTGCCGCAAGCGGGGCGTGCCGCAGGAACGGCTCGATCGACTGGTTTCGAGCATCCAGCGCCAGATCGAGACGATGGGCGACACCGAAGTGCCCTCCAAGGCGATCGGGGAAATGGTGATGGACGGGCTGCGCCAGATCGACAGCGTCTCCTACATCCGCTTCGCCAGCGTCTATCGCGACTTCACCGAGGCCCGCGATTTCGAGGAATTCGCCAGCACCGTGCGCGAAGTGGGCGCGCATTGACGCAGCCCGCCGCCCTTCCCCCGGTCATCGTTCTGGTCCGTCCGCAGCTTGGCGAGAATATCGGCAAGGCAGCGCGCGCCATGCTCAATTTCGGGCTGACCGAGATGCGGCTGGTCTCGCCGCGCGATGGCTGGCCCAATCCGTCGGCCGGCCCGGCGGCCTCGGGCGCGGATATCGTGCTGGAACAGGCGCGGGTGTTCGAGACGCTGGCCGACGCCGTGGCCGACTGTGCCCACGTCTATGCCACCACGGTGCGCAAGCGCGGCGTGACCAAGCCCGTGGTGACGCCGGAGCAAGCCGCCCGCGCGATCACGACCGCGCCGGGCCGCAGTGCCATCGTGTTCGGGCCGGAGCGCTCCGGGCTGGAAACCGACGACGTAGCGCTGGCCCGCGCGATCCTGACCGTACCGATCAACCCGGAGTTCGGCTCGCTCAATCTGGCCCAGGCTGTGATCCTGTGCGCCTACGAATGGTCCAGGCATGTCCAGGCGAGCGATGCGGCGCTGATCCAGCCGACGGTCGAGGAACTGCTCCCACCCGCCCCGCAGGACGAATTCGAGGGCATGTTCGCGCAACTGACCGAGATGCTGGAGCCGCGCGGCTATTTCGAGCCGCCGAGCCGGGCGGCGGCCACGCGGCGCACGCTGCGCACCATGCTGACCAAGCCCGGCTGGAACCATCTCGAGATCCGCACCCTGCGCGGCGTGCTTTCAGCGCTGCGGCGCACGCCGGAGCCAAAGGACTGAGCGGTATCGGACCCGGATCTATTCGTTGCCGGCGCGCAACCGTTCGCGCGCCTGGCGCTCGAACGCGACCGAAGCGTCAAACAGCCGATCCCAGAAATCGCCGACCAGCCCCACCGGCACGCCCTGCTCGAACGCGCGGCGGCGAATCGCCGAAAGGACCGCCCTGCGCCGTTCTTCGTCATCCAGATTGAAACGCCCGTCGTTGAGTTTCGCCGCGGCGCGCACCAGGGCAAAGCGCCGGGACAGAAGGTCGATGAGTTGGCGATCGACAAGATCAATGCCGCTGAACACGTCGTCCAGCGTCACAAAGTCCTCAGGATTGGGCGGCCCCTCGCTCATCTATTCCAATTGAACCCAAAATTCCGGTTCTGTCTATGGCACCTGCCCTTGACAAACCACTAAAGCCCTGTTCTTAGCGCCCGTTCACATGGACTCCGCTGAAGCTCGCTTCCGGCGGTCCAGTCCGATTGGCCCCGCACCCCGGTGAAGCGGTGGCCGCGTTCCGTAACTGACGGAATGGTGCGTACCGGGTCTGAAGCACGGGTGATGGTCATCCGCGCAAGCAAGTTGGAGGCACCTGCGCCATGTCGAAGCGCAAGGCATCGAAGTACAAAATTGATCGCCGTCTTGGCGAGAACATCTGGGGCCGTCCCAAGAGCTCGGTCAACCGCCGCAGCTATGGCCCCGGACAGCACGGCCAGCGCCGCAAGAGCAAGGTGTCGGACTTCGGCATCCAGCTCCGCGCCAAGCAGAAGCTCAAGGGCTACTACGGCGACGTGACCGAGAAGCAGTTCAAGCGCACCTACCAGGAAGCCGCCAAGATGAAGGGCGATACCGGTCAGAACCTGATCGGCCTGCTCGAACAGCGCCTCGACATGGTCGTGTATCGCGCCAAGTTCGCGCCGACGATCTTCTCGGCCCGCCAGGTCGTTTCGCACGGCCACATCTACGTCAACGGCGTGAAGTGCAACATCGCCTCGCGCCGCGTGCGCCCCGGTGACGTCGTCAGCCTTGGCAAGAAGGCCAAGGAAATGGCGCTGATCGCCGAAGCGCAGGCGCTGCCCGAACGCGAAGTGCCCGACTACGTCGCTGCCGAAGGCGACAAGGTGACCTTCACCCGCGTTCCGACGCTTGATGAAGTGCCCTATCCGGTGAAGATGGAACCGAACCTGGTCGTCGAGTTCTACTCGCGCTGATCGGTCCGGCTTCGGCACGAAAAAGCACGAAAGGCGGGGCTCAACCCCGCCTTTTTTGTTTCTAAATCATATCGTTACATTTCATCAGCGCTATTCGTCGCCCCGCAAGATCGGCCGGTCGCAAGATCGCGCCGGATTGATCTCGATCACGGAACTGAAACGCGCTTCGGCCATTGGCCGGGCATGCCGATGTTTCGTTTCGTCACCCCGCACCGATGCGGAAAATGGTACCCCGACCTGCTGACCGCGCAGCAACAGGCCTGCGCGATCGGTGCCGGATTTTTCGAGGATCGCAGCGGCGAATTCTACCAGTACCCCGGCACCCGTCTCGAAACGCGTCCGTTCGACACGCCGGATGAAACGGCCGACATCGCGGCGTGACGAGGCCGGGCGACTAGCGGTTAAGCATCTTGCGGATGAAGGCGTCGCTCATGGACAATATTTTCGTGCGCGCCGCGGCATCGTCCAGCTGGTGATCAAGATCCGGAAACTCGATATATTCGACAGTCTTCCCGGCATCTCGAAGCTTATCGGCCATTAGTCGGGAATGGCCGACATTGACGTTGATATCCCACGATCCGTGAAACAGCAGAACAGGGGCGGAAATGGTTGCGGCATTCTGCGCTGGGGAACCAGAAGCCACATGCTCGCCATGGCCAATGAACCTGTCCACGATCTTGTAGTCCGTATAATCGACGTGATCCCGCCGCAGCCGCTCAAGATCCGTCACCGGCGCTATGGCGACAATCGCCTTGTACAGCCCCGGTTCGGCAACGCCGGACTGAAGCGCCGCGTATCCTCCATAAGACCATCCCACAATCGCCAGTTTACCCGGCGCCGCCACCCCCTGGCTGACCAGCCACTTGCCCGCATCGTCTATGTCACCGATCGCGGTGCGCCAGGACTGGAATCCGTTTTTCTGGTACCAGTCTGCACCATAGCCGCTGGACCCCCTGTAATTGGGTTGCAGCACTGCAAATCCGCGCACGGCGAAAAACTGCACCAGCCAGTCAAATCCCCATTCGTCTCGCGAACTGGGGCCGCCATGCGGCATGACGATGGCCGGAAGATTTCTGCCGTCACTGCCCGGAGGTATCGTCAAGTACCCCGGGATCATCGTTCCGTCCGATGCCGGAAAAGTGACTGGCTTCATTTCCGCCAGCTTCATGCCTTCAAGCTGGCCGCGAGCCGGAAGCAATGACTCCAGCTTGTGCGTACCCTTGTCGAACAAATAGTACTGCCCCGGATCAACATCGCTGCCGGCAAACAGAAGCAGCTTGCTTTCGTCTTCGCTGGCACTCACGAAATCGACCTGCGGCTTGCCTGGCAGCGCTTTGCCCAAAGCCGCCGCCAGCGTTTTCAGGGCCGGATCGAAATACTCAGCCCGCCGCTTGTCCGTTGCGTAACCCACCCCCACAACGCGCCGTTGACGACCGATCACAATCAGTTCGTCCACATCCACGTCATCGCGACCGAGCACTAGCTCCTTCTTGCCGCTTCCATCGAGCTTGATGCGATACAGCGCCTGACGTCCGGAAGGGCCGGCGTCAAAACCATAGACCACATCCTGAACCGGATCGACAGTCAGGGGATTGAACCCCTTGCCCAGACCCGCATCCCCCTGATCGACCCGCCCCAAAGGATACCATGTCCTATCGCCGGCCTTGCGGTAGGAATAATCGATAGTCCCGGAGGAGTAAGGGCCAGAAGCACTGACCTCAGTCCCCAAGATGCGCACATGCCCGATCCCGTCGGTAATATATTCGACGGAGCCAGACTTTGGCACTTCGACAATCCGCCGCACCAGCGAATTCACGTCCACGGATTCTACGCCAAGGCCCTCAACCGCTGGGCAATACGAGTGCCTATATCGGTTTCCGGCACGAACTGGCGCGTCATCATCACCCAGCCCGGTTTGTCTCCGGTCCAATCGATGATCGATCCGCCATTCCAGGTTATACCAAGAGCACGGCTGCTTGTCCGCTCGGTCACCACCTTCAAATTGCTGCCGTCACTATCGACTGCGATGGTGCGGGAGTATCGTGCAAGCGCGTCTGTGAGCTTCGTGGTGATGGAAACGTAACAGACCAGCCTGCTTGCAGTTGGCCACAAGCACCTGCTGAACTGCTCGCTTGCTTGACTGCTGCGCAAAATCGGCTTCGGCGCACCGCCTGCTATAAGATCTATGACCATGACCAACTGGCCCGAAGGGCCGGGCGTAATGATCGCCGCATGGGCGCCATCGGGCGCGAGCGACATCGACATGACACCTTCGCGGGCCCCGAACCTTGCCGCCAGTTCTTCCAGGGACTGCGCATGAGGGGCGGACAGAGGCACTAAAGCGGCAAACACAGCCTGCGCCCATCCCGCCAGTCGACTATTCATGCCCCTCTCCCCATGTTGACGGGATCAGGATGGCAAACACCCACTGAAACTTCAAATGGTTCAGGCTCTTACTGCGAAATTGGATGTTTAATTTCGAAGATAGTTCCGCCGGAAGTCCGCTGCGAACGTGGCAAAAGTCCCTTCCGCGATAGCCGCCCGCATCCCCGCCATCAACTGCTGGTAGAACGAGAGGTTGTGCTCCGTCACCAGCATCGCGCCCAGCATTTCGCCGGATTTGTGCAGGTGATGGAGATAGGCGCGGCTGTACTTCGCGCAGACGGGGCAGGGGCAGCGTTCGTCCAGCGGGCCGGTGTCTTCGGCGAAGCGGGCGTTGCGCAGGTTGAGCGGGCCGTTCCAGGTGAACGCCTGGCCGTTGCGGCCCGAGCGCGTCGGCAGCACGCAATCGAACATGTCCACGCCGCGTTCGACGGCGCCGACGAGGTCATCGGGCTTGCCCACCCCCATCAGGTAGCGCGGGCGATCCTGCGGCAACTGGTCGGGCGCGAAATCGAGCGTGGCGAACATCGCCTCCTGCCCCTCGCCCACGGCCAGCCCGCCGATGGCGTAGCCATCGAAGCCGATGTCGCGCAAGGCGTCGGCGCTTTCCCGGCGCAGGCCTTCGTCGAGCGCGCCCTGCTGGATGCCGAACAGCGCGGCATTTTCGGCATGTTCGCCGCCGCTGTCGAAGCCTTCTCGGCTACGCCTGGCCCAGCGCATCGACATCGCCATAGAACGCGCGATCACCTCGCGCGGTTGATCGGCGCGCGGGCATTCGTCGAACGCCATGACGATATCGGACCCCAGCAGGCGCTGGATCTCCATCGAGCGTTCGGGCGAGAGCATGTGCCGCGATCCGTCGAGATGGCTGGCGAACGTGACGCCTTCCTCGGTGATCTTGCGCAAGTCCGACAGGCTCATGACCTGATAGCCGCCGCTGTCGGTCAGGATCGGGCGGTCCCAGCCCATGAATTTGTGCAGCCCCCCCAGCCGCGCCACGCGCTCCGCGCCGGGGCGCAGCATGAGGTGATAGGTATTGCCCAGGATGATGTCCGCACCCGTGGCGCGCACGTCTTCCACCTTCATCGCCTTGACGGTTGCCGCGGTGCCCACGGGCATGAAGGCCGGCGTGCGGATTTCGCCCCGTTTCATGGTGATGACGCCGGTGCGCGCCTTGCCGCTGGTGGCGTGGATCAAGAACGAAAAACGGGTCATGACGAAGCGGTCGGCCTGAAATGCGGGCGATGCCCGGCGCAAGACGTGGAAAGAGGATTGCGGCCCTTACGGCGAAACGCCATGGCGCGCAAATGATCGAACCGTGGCTCTATCCCGCGCTGACCGCCGTTGCCGTGCTGACGGGCTTCGTCGATGCCATCGCCGGTGGCGGGGGGCTGATCATGATGCCGGCGCTGATCTACACCGGCCTGCCGCCGCACGTGGTGCTGGGCACCAACAAGGTGCAATCCGCCTGCGGCACCGCGATGGCGACGCTGCGCTATCGCCGCGCCGGGCTGTTCGCGATACGCCCCAACCTTCCCGCGGTGGTGGCGATCTTCGCGGGCGCGCTGGCCGGAGCGCTGGTGATCCAGCGGTTCGATGCCGATGTACTGCGACTGGTGGTGCCGTTGCTGCTGATGGGGATCGCGCTCTACACCGTGTTTTCGCCGCGCATGGACGATCACGACAGCACGGCGCGGCTTTCCGAGCGCGGCTATCTGCCGGCGGCAGGCGGGGTGGGCTTTTACGACGGCTTTTTCGGCCCCGGCGCGGGCCAGTTCTACACGACCACGCTGGTTGGCCTGCGCGGGCTTGGCCTGACGCGGGCGACGGGGCTGACCAAGCTGTTCAACCTGACCAGCAACGTCGCCAGCATCGTGGTCTTCGCGTCCGGCGGGCAAGTGCTATGGCTGCTGGGCCTGTGCATGGGCGCGGGCGCGATGACCGGGGCATGGCTGGGCTCGCACTGGGCGACGCGGCTGGGCGCGCGGCTGATCCGGCCGCTGCTGGTCACGGTGAGCCTGGCGCTGACGGCACGGCTGGTGTGGGGCTGGTTCGCGCGATAGGCGCGCCGGCTATTCGGACGGCGCCTCGCCGCCCTGCCCGGCGCCGTCGGCGAAATCCCGCCACAGCATCACCAGCACCGCCATCGTCGCCGGCCCCACGAACAGGCCGAGAATGCCGAACTTGGCCGCGCCGCCCAGAATGCCGATCAGCACCCACAGGAACGGCAGGCGGGTGGCTCCGCCGATGATCGCGGGGCGGACGAGGTGGTCCGCCACCGCCAGCACGATCAGCCCGCTGACCACGATGATGCCCGCGTTGACCGGCGATCCCATCGCGATCTGCAAGGCCGCGGCCACGGCGAACATCGCCGCCGCGCCGAACGGAATCGTGGCCGCCACTGCCGTCAGAATACCGAGCATGATCGGATGTGGCGTTCCCAGCAGCGAATAGACGATCGTCATTACCGCGCCTTCGCCGATCCCCACAAGGACCAGCCCGTCGATCGTCGCCCTTACCGAATTGATCGCCTGCCGCCCGATCCGCTCCCCGGCCGGGCCGAACACGCGATCGCTGGCGCGAAGACCCTGCCCGACGATCGCGTCCCGGTCACGCAACAGGAAGAACAGGGTCATCAGCGTGAAGGCGAACACCACCGCGCGGTGCATGAGGTTGCTGCCGATCAGCCGGCCATGCATGACCACATCGACATCCAGCATCCGGCTGAGCACGAAGCCCGGCGCGTGGGGATCGGCGAGATGGGCCTGCCACCATGCCCGGACAAACGGCGCGGTGCCGTCCAGCCAGGCGGGCGGCGCGATGCCGTTGGTCCTCGCCCATTCGAAGCCCTGCCCGATCTGCCGCGCCTCTGCCAGCGCCTGCCCGATCGCGAACAGCAGCGGCACCAGCACCACCAGCGCCACCGCCAGCGTGATCGCCGCCGGCAGCAGCACGCGCGCGATCCGGCCATTCCAGCGCCCGCGCAAACGCAGATAGAGCGGATCGATCGCCACCGCGATGATCACCGCCCAGGCCAGCGCCGGCAGGAATTCGCGCACGATCCACAACGCCAGCGCCACCAGCAGCGCCACCAGCACCAGCCGCGCGCGCCTTGCCTCGATCCCCCGGCGGTTCATGCCTGCTCCTCCATCACCGCGCCGACATGGCGGTATCCGCGCCGCGCCGCCAGATGTTCCTGCCGGTGGCGTTCGCGATAGCTTTCGCGCTGCGCCTCGGTCCGTTCGCCGTGGCACGCGGCGCAGCTGACGCCCTCCTCGAACAGCGGCGAAGCCCGGTCCGCCGCGCCAATCGGGCGGCGGCACGCGCGGCACAGTTCGTAGGAGCCCTGAACCAGGCCGTGGCCCACCGTCACCCGTTCATCGAACACGAAGCATTCGCCGCGCCACAGGCTTTCCGCCTCGGACACGGTTTCCAGATAGTTCAGGATGCCGCCCTTGAGGTGATAGACCTCGTCCACACCTTCCGCCTTGAGGAAAGCGGTCGATTTTTCGCAGCGGATGCCGCCGGTGCAGAACATCGCCACTTTCGGGGGCTTGCCCTGGCCCAGCAGGCGCGCGCGTTCGGCGCGGAACCACGCGGGAAATTCGCGGAACGATTGCGTGCGTGGATCGATCGCCCGTTCGAACGTGCCAACGGCAACCTCGTAATCGTTGCGGGTATCGATCACGATCGTATCCGGGTCGGAAATCAGCGCGTTCCAGTCTTCGGGCGACACATAATGGCCGACGCTCGCCAGCGGATCGATGTCCGGCTCCCCCATCGTCACGATCTCGCGCTTGAGGCGGACCTTCATCCGGTAGAACGGCATGTCCGAGGCTTCGGAGAATTTCACGTCCAGCGCCGCACACCCCGGCAGCCCGCGTATGTGCGTCAGCACGGCATCGATTGCCTGCTCCGTTCCCGCGATCGTGCCGTTGATCCCCTCGCGCGCGACCAGCAGCGTGCCCTTCACGTCCAGACCGCAGCACAGCCGGGCAAGCGGCGCGCGGATCGCCTCCGGATCAGGGAACGGTGCGAACTGGTAGAGCGCGGCGACACGCCAGGGCGATGATGCGTTGGTCACAGGAATGATCCGTCCGTCCGCCGGTTCGGCGGGTTTCCAGCGGCGCATATAGCCTGCGCGGCATGGCCGGAACAGAAAACTTGGCCGGCCCCACTCACCACCTCTTGACCGCGCCGCTTCGCTCCGGTCCGGTACCGCAAAGCCATCGCCCGGATGGCACAAGGAGAGGACATGAGCACCATACCCGACAGGACCCCGGTGATCGTGGGCGTGGGTCAGGTCGTCGATCGGATCGAGGCGGACGATTATCGCGCGCTGTCCGCCGCCGATCTTGCCGCCGCCGCCGCCGAAGCCGCGCTGGCGGACAGCAGCGCGGCGGCGCTGGTGCGTCCGCAATTGCGTGTGGTGGGCGCGGTGCGAACGTTCGAGGATTCGGGCGCAGCGCCCTCCCCGTTCGGAAAGCCCGACAAGTTCCCGCTTGCCGTCGCCCGCCGTCTTGGCGTCACGCCAGACCATGCGATCCTTGGCAAGGTGGGCGGCGACACGCCGGTGTCGATGGTGATGGAACTGGGCGATCGCATTCTTGCCGGAGAAACCGACGCCGCCATCGCCTTCGGCGCGGAAGCGATTTCCACCACGCGCCACCTCGGCGGATCGGGCGAAACGCGCGACTGGGCAGAACACGACGAAGGCGAGATCGACGACCGGGGTCCGGGCTACGAAGGGATGCTCTCGGCCCTCGCCGCGCGCCACGGCGCGCGCGGGGCGCCGATCGCCTATGCGCTGCTCGAAAACGCGCGGCGCGCGCGGCTGGGCCTGTCGCGGGAGGACTATGCGCTGGAAATGGGGCGGCTGTTCGCGCCTTTCACGCAGGTCGCCGCCGCCAACCCGTGGAGTTGCTCCGCATCCGCAGCGATGACGGCCGAACAGATCGCCACGCCCGGCGAACGCAACCGTATCGTCGCCGATCCCTATA
Source organism: Novosphingobium sp. LASN5T (assembly GCF_003856955.1). Lineage (NCBI taxonomy): Bacteria > Pseudomonadati > Pseudomonadota > Alphaproteobacteria > Sphingomonadales > Sphingomonadaceae > Novosphingobium > Novosphingobium sp. LASN5T. Next base: position 57,621 of record NZ_RQSI01000009.1, on the reverse strand, counting down.
CCTTGAAGCTGGTGGCGCGCGATCAGGTCAACCAGGGGGCGGCGGTGCTGCTGATGGCGGCCGGCGCGGCGCGCGCGGCAGGCATTCCGGAAGACCGCTGGATCTTCGTCCATGGCGCCGCGCTGGCGGTGGAGCGCGAAATTCTCGACCGGCCGGACCTCAGCCGCTATCCGGCCGCCGATGCCGCCATCGCCTCGGCCTTCGCCAGCGCCGGCAAGACCGCCGCCGACATGGCCGCCTTCGATTTCTACAGCTGTTTCCCGATCCCGGTCTTCACCGCCGCGATCGAGGGACTGGGCCTGACGGGCGACGATCCACGCGGCCTGACGGTGACGGGCGGCCTTCCCTATTTCGGCGGTGCCGGAAACAACTATTCGATGCACGCCATCGCCAGCGTGGCCGAACGGCTGCGGCGGGAAGCCGGGAGCTTCGGCTTCGTGGGCGCGAACGGCGGCTTCCAGTCGAAATACGGGGCCATGGTGCTCTCGGGCGAACCGCGCGCGTGGCCCGGCTGCGAAAAGGACGGCATCCAGGCACAGCTCGATGACGCGCCCAAACCCGCGATCACCGCGCAGGCGCAGGGAACGGGCACGATCGGAACCTACACGGTGGTCCACACCAAGGGCGTGCCCACGCATGGAATCGCCATCGGCACCTTGGCGGACGGCGCCCGCTTCATCGCCAACCCGGCCGACGAAGCGACGCTTTCGCGCATGGTGGCAACCGATCCGCTGGGGGCGAAGGTCATCCTCACCGCCGGCGAAAAGACCAACACGTTCGTTTTCACGGAATAGGCAAAAGGCCGGCCCGCTTCACAGGGAGCGGGCCGGCCTTCCGGAATCGCCGATATTGGCTCAGGAAACGAACGCGGCCTTCTTGCGGCGCACCAGCGTTTGCGTGGCGGTGTATTCCAGCAGCCCTTCCAGCCCGCCTTCCACGCCCACGCCCGATTGCTTCATGCCGCCGAACGCCGCCAGCGGCGACAGGTGCTGCGTTTCGTTGACCCAGACCGTGCCCGACTGGATGCGCTGGGCCAGTTCGAACGCCTTGTCCTCGTCGCTGCCCCAGACCGATCCGCCAAGGCCGTAGTCCGATGCGTTGGCGCGCGCGATCACATCGTCGTAATCGTCGAACCGGATCAGCGGCAGGACCGGGCCGAACTGCTCCTCCTGCACGATGCGGCTGTCCTCGGGCGGATTGTCGAGGATCGTGATCGGCACGAAATAGCCCGGAACCTCGGCCTTCTCTCCGCCCGTCAGGAAGGTATAGCCCTTGTCCCTGGCATCCTGGATCAGTTCCAGCACGCGCGCGTATTGCTGGCTGTTGTTGATCGGGCCGATCTGCGTGCCCTGCTCCGACCCATCGCCCACTTTCACCGTCTTCGCATAGGCCACGATGGCATCGCGCAGCGGTTCGTAGATGTCCTTGTGGATATACATCCGCTTGGTGGCGATGCAGATCTGGCCGTTGTTGGTGAAGGCCGCCCAGAACAGTTGTTCGGCGATCTTCTCTACATCCACATCGGGCATGACGATGGCGGCATCGTTTCCGCCGAGTTCCAGCGTCACGCGCTTCAGCGTGGGCGCAGCGGAGGCCATCACGCGGCGGCCCGTCTGGGTCGATCCGGTGAAGCTGATCTTGTCGAAGCCCGGGTGCGCGGTCATCCACGGCCCCAGGCTGTCACCGCCGGTAATCACGTTGAGCACGCCCGCCGGCAGGATTTCCGCCGCCAGCTCGGCAAACTTCAGCGTGCTCAGCGGCGTGAACGGTGATGGCTTCAGCACCATCGTATTGCCCGCGAGCAGCGCCGGCGCGACCTTGAACATCGCCAGGATCATAGGGAAGTTCCACGGCGCGATTGCGCCGACAACGCCCAGCGGCACGTGCCGCGTGATGCTGATCCGCTCGTCCGAATCCTCGTTCACCGTTTCGGGCAGGTCGAGCGCGGTAAAGGCCTTGAGCCAGTACCCCGCGCCCATGCATTCGCCCTGCGCCTCGTGGTGCGGCTTGCCCTGTTCGCTGGTCAGCAGGCGCGTGAAGCCATCGAGGTTGGCGAAGATCGCATCGCCCAGCGCGTTGAGCTTCGCCTTGCGCTCCTCGATCGGGGCTGCAGCCCAGCCCGGAAAAGCCTTGCGCGCCGCCGCCACGGCCGCGTCGAGATCGGCCTGCGTCGCGTCCGGCGCGCTGGCGATCGCTTCCTCGGTCGCGGGATTGATCACATCGAACGTGGCGCTGCCAGCAACGAATTCGCCGCCGATCAGCATCCTGTAAGTACCGTTGAATTCCATGGCTGTGCCTTTCACTGGGGTCTGTCCGGGGATCGGCCCGGCCATCAGGGAACGAGAACGACCTTGATGCACTCTCCGCGCGCCTGCGCGGCAATGGCTTCGTTGATTTCCGCCAACGGGAACGTCCGGATCAGGCGATCGAACGGGAAATTGCCGGCGGCATGGTGGGCCAGCAGTTCCGGAATGAAATCCTGCGGCGTGCTGTCGCCTTCGATGATGCCGATGATGCGCAAGCCCGGCGTCATCAGCGCGGCGATGTTCACGCTGATCGCGGCGGTCATGTCCTTGGGCACGCCGACCAGGCCGATCATCCCGTGCGGGGCTAGGTTGGCAAGTCCCGTCTCGATCACGCCGACATTGCCCGACGTATCGAGCGCATAGTCCACGCCCAGCGGCAGGATCGCGCGGATGGCTGCCGCCAGATCGCCGGCGGCGGGATCGATCACATGCGTCGCGCCGAATTCCAGCCCGATGGCACGCCGCGCGGCGATCGGTTCGACCAGGATAATCGTGGAGCAGCCCTGTATCCGCCCGGCCATCACGGCGGCCAGCCCCACGGGTCCGCCGCCGAACACGATCAGCGACGAACCGGCGGGGCAGGCCATCGACCGCATCACCGCGCCCGCGCCGGTCTGGAAGCCGCAGCCCAGCGGCCCCAGCAGTTCCAGCGGCAGGGCCGTATCGCCGACTTTCACCACATTGCGCGCGCGCGTGACCGCCAGCGTCGCGAACGAGGACTGGCCGAAGAAGTGCGACGACACGCGCGCGCCATCCGCGCCGGCATAGGCGGTGGAACCATCGTCCAGCCGCATCCCGGCATAGTTCATCGGCACGAATTGCACGCAATAGCTGGGCAAATCCTCGGCGCAGCGGGCGCAGGTGCCGCAGCTCGAAAAGCCCAGCACCACGCGATCGCCCACGGCCAGGTCATCGACGTCCTCGCCCACGGCCTCGATCACGCCGGCGCCTTCGTGGCCCAGCACGGCGGGCTTGGCGAACGCATCGAACTGGTCGCGGAAGACAAGATCGGTGTGGCACAGGCCGACACCGGCGATCCGCACCAGCACCTCGCCCGCGCGCGGCCCTTCAACCGTGACCTGTTCGAGCGTGAAATCCGCATGGGCGGCCCGCGCAACGGCGGCGGTACAGACAGTCATCAGGCTCTCCTCATCATCTTTCCGCGCCGTTCATTTCCTGAAGTTCCGGCAATCCGCTTCGGTGAACGTATGGGCTGGCCCCAACAACCGGCGCAGCAAGAATTGCGAAAAATGGCAGCATGCCATGCAATCCATCGGACCAATTTAATCGATCAGTTAATTTCGTCCAACCCGTTTGTCTCCCCGTTAGGTCAATCGGGCGCAAGGACCATCTTGAGCGCGCCGGCTTCCCGGCTGTCGAACAGACGATAGGCTTCCGACCCTTGCGATAGCGGCATCCGGTGGCTGATGTAGCGCTCCGGCCGCAGTCGCCCGGATTGCACCAGCGGAAACAGCGCGGGGAGTTCCTCGGGCACGGAGCAGGTGCCGATGCGGAAAGTCAGCCCGGCGGCAAACGCGCGCTCCAGCGGAAAGGCATAGCGCCGCGATTGCTGGACGCCGATCACCGAAACCGTGCCCCGGCGCGCCACCAGCCGCAGCGCCAGATCGACCGTGGCGTCCGACCCGACCACCTCCACTACGCAATCCAGCTTGCGCCCCTTCGTGGCCTCACGGATCGTTTCCAGCGCGGCATCGGGATGCAGCGCGATCGCCCCCGCTTCGGCGGCCAGCGCGCGCCGTTCGGCAATCGGATCGATCGCATAGACCACATGCGCGCCCATCACGAAGGCGCTGTCCACCGCCATCAGGCCGATCGGGCCAAGGCCGATGACGGCCACGGCGCTGCCCGGCCGGATATCGGCGTTGCGCGCGCCGAACCAGGCGGTCGCCAGCGCGTCGGTCATCCTCAGCGCCTGATCGCCGCTCACGCCTTCGGGAATGGGCACCGCGTTCATGTCCGCCGCCGGCACGCGGAACGCTTCGGCCTGCACGCCCTGCAGCCGTGCGGAAAGGCCGTAGCACGATCCCAGGCCGGATTCGCAGTTCAGGACGTTGCCGGCAAGGCATGACCGGCACGCGCCGCAGCCCACCGCCGCCGGCACCATGACCCTATCACCCACTTTCACGCGCGAAACGGCGCGCCCCACCTCGACCACCTCGCCCACGGCCTCGTGCCCCACGCAGAAGCCGATATCCTCGGAAAAGCCGTGTCCGTGGTAGATGTGCAGATCGCTGCCGCAGATCGAGCAAGCGTCCATGCGGATGATCGCATCGCGATCGGATTCGAGCACCGGATCGTCCATCGTCTCGTGCCGAATGTCCCGCGCGCCATGGTATCGCAGCGCCTTCATGCCCTTGCCCTCCCCGGTTCAGCGCGCGTTGGCAGCGACGTATTCCGCAATCTTGAGCTTGCCGAGCTGCGACATGTGGACTTCCTCCGGCCCGTCGGTGATCCGCACGTAGCGGTTGAGCGTGAAGAAGTGGGCGACAGGGGTGTCATCGCTCACCCCCATGCCGCCGTGGACCTGGATCGCGCGATCGGCCACGGTCTGAGCCATCTGCGGCGCGATAACCTTGATCGCCGCGATCAGGTCGCGCGCCACCTTGTTGCCGTGGCGATCCATCGCGTCGGCCGCCTTCAGCGTCAGCAGGCGGGCCATCTCGATCTCGCAGAAGCTGCGTGCCACGTGCTGACGAATGCTGCTCTGGTCGGCGAGCTTGCGGCCGAACGCGACGCGGCTGTCCGCCCGGCGCGCCATGTATTCCAGCGCGCGCTGCGCCTGACCGATCGAGCGCATGCAATGGTGGATGCGCCCCGGCCCCAGCCGGCCCTGCGCGATCTCGAACCCGCGCCCTTCGCCCAGAATAAGGTTCTCCTTCGGCACGCGCACGTTGTCGAAGCGCAGTTCCACCTCGCCGCCCGGCGAATTGTGCGAACCGAACACCGTCAGGTGCCGCACCACCGTGATGCCCGGCGTATCGCGGGGCACCAGGATCTGCGAATGCTGCGCATGGCGCGGCGCATCGAAATCGGTCTTGCCCATCACGATGAAGATGTCGCACCGCGGGTGCATCGCGTTGGAAATCCACCACTTGCGGCCGTTGATGACGTATTCGTCGCCCTCGGGCCGGATCGACAGTTCCAGATTGGTGGCGTCGGAGGAGGCGACCTGGGGCTCGGTCATCACGTAGGCCGAGCGGATTTCGCCATCGAGCAGCGGCTTGAGCCAGCGCTCCTGCTGCGCCGCGCTGCCGAACTTGGCCAGCACTTCCATGTTGCCGGTATCGGGCGCGGAGCAATTGAACACCTGGCTGGCCCAGGGCACGCGCCCCATGATCTCGGCCAGCGGCGCGTATTCCAGATTGGTGAGTCCCGGCGAGAACGCGCCGTATTCGTGCGGCAGGAACAGGTTCCACAGCCCGGCATCGCGGGCGCGGACCTTCAGCGCCTCCATCCCCGGCCATTCCTGCCAGAGGTTCGCCTGATCGTGGACGAAATCGGCATAGGCCTTTTCGTTCGGATAGACGTGCTCGTCTATGAAGCCTTCGAGCCGGGCGATCAGCCCCTTCACCTTGTCGGTATGGTCAAACTGCATGAGGGGATGCTCCCGGCTGTTTCAGAGGGACAGGCCGCCATCCACCACCAGCGTGTGGCCGGTGACGTAGGATGCCAGCGGCGACGCGAGGAAGATCGCCGCGCCGGCCATGTCTTCGGGCGTGCCCATGCGGCGCTGCGGAATGGTGGCCAGCGCCCCTTCCAGCCGCTGCGGATGCGCGGTGGTCACCTTGGTCAGCTTGGTATCGACCAGCCCCGGCGCCAGCCCGTTCACGCGGATGCCGTCCGCCGCGAACGCCTGCCCCAGCGATTTGGTCAGGCTGATCGCGCCCGCCTTGGACGCGGCATAGGCCGGATTGCCGATATTGGCCTTCAACCCCGAAATCGAGCTGACGATCACGATCGCGCCGCGACTCTCGGCAAGTTGCGACCGGAACTTGCGCGCGCAATGCATCAGGCTGTCGAGATTGACCGCCATCACCCTGTCCCAGCCGGCGCGCTCGAATTCGCCGCGCTTGTAGACGACTGTCCCCTGGCAGAGGATCAGGACGTCGAGCGAGGGGAACGGCAACGCCGCCGCATCGATGGCGTCGGGATCGCCCACGTCAACGCAGGAATAGCCCAGGCCCGTCAGGTCCGACCCATCACCCGGATCGTACTCGTCCGCCGATGCCCGCGTGCCCCAGACGTGGACTTTCCCGCCACGGGCGCGGAACGCCTGGGCGATGCCGTTGCCGATGCCGCTGGAACCGCCGACGACCAGCACGGTCTTGCCGGAAAAGTCGGTATCTGTGGGCATCCTTGCCTCTCCTTTTGCCGGCCCTCTCTTCCCGTCAGCGGGGCGCCGGACGATCCCGTCCCGCCCCCCGCCGATCGGGTATCACGCGTCAGAACGTGGCGCGCAAGCGCAGGCCGTAGGTACGTGGCGCGCCGAGATAGCCGTTCTCGTCACCGGTCTGGAGCGGCGTCGGGAACGACTGGGTGAAGTAGGTCCGGTTGAACAGGTTCTGCACCCACCCTTCGACCAGCAGGTTCCACTTCGGAATCTTGAAGCCCAGGTTGGCGTTGACCAGGCTGACCGGCCCCTGTTCCGAACGCGACGCGGTGCTGATGAGCTGGCGGCTGGTGTACTGGTACTGCACACGCCCCGTCAGGTTCAGGTTTTCGCTCAGCGGCTGATCGAGATTGAGCGCGACGTTGGCCGAAAGCTTCGGCGCGAAGCGGAACCGCGAATCCGACAGGACCGGATCGATCGAGGCATCCTTCGCGTACTTGGCGTGCGGTATCCAAGTGCCGTCGATGCCCAGCGTCAGGCTGTTCGAAAGCTGGAACAGGTTCTCGATCTCGACGCCATAGTCCTTGGCCGACTTCGCGTTGAGCACGGTGAAACGCAGCCCCACGAACTGCGCGATCTGGAGATCGGACAGGTCGTAGTAGAACAGCGCGATGTTGGTCCGCGCGCGCCGGTTCAGGTACTGGAACTTGGCGCCCACTTCATAGGCGTTGACCTTTTCCGGCTTGTAGGTGGGATCGAGCGGGGTCGAGACGGTCGATGTCGGGCTGATCAGGCGGATCAGGCCCTGAAGCTGCGGCGGAAGCGCGTTGAACACGGTCGGGTTGTTGAACAGCGTGCCCGCCGCGTTCGCATCGATGTTCACGCCGCCCGCCTTGAAGCCGCGGTTGTACGTGGCATAGAGCATGACATCGTCGACCGGACGGTACTGGATGCCCAGCGTCCCGCTGACCGCCTTGTCAGTCCGGGTCTTGTCATAGTTCGGGCTCGGCCCAAGGCCGAGAACCGTGAACACGGTGTTCGGGAACGGCGAGAAGAAGGCATTGCGGAACGCGCCCTGCTTCTTTTCGACCGAATAGCGCACGCCGGCGATGATGTTGACCTTCGAGCCGAGCGCGAAATCGAGATGCGCGAAACCGGCGTAGGAACGCGCCTTGCCCGACATCGCTTCCACCGCCCACGGGCCGACGGATGCGTTCACCGTGCCGGCCGGAATGCCCGAAGCGCCCAGCACCGCGTTCCAGTAGGCCTGCCCTTGCGAAGCCCAGGGCAGCGTGCGGCCCATCTTCAGCTTTTCATCCGAGACGAAGCCGCCGAACACGGCATCGGCGTTCAGCGCGCTGATCTTCGTGTTGTAGGTCAGTTCCTGCGAGATGAAGCGGCTGTCGAAGTTTTCGTAGTAGCGGAAGATATCCGCGCCCGAGAAATCCGGGTCCATGTCGCGCTGGTCGAGCTTGAACTTGCGGATCGCGGTTACCGACTTCAGCGTGCCGCCGCCAAGGCCGGCCTCGATCTGCAGCGTGCCACCGTAATCGGTGATCGTCTGGCGGCCATTGCCGTTCAGCGTCTGCTGAAAGTCGGACAGCTTGCGCGAAGGCACCTTGCCGCCGTTCAGCGTGGTCAGCAAGTCGACCAGCGGCTGCGTCGGGCCGTTCTTGAAGTCCGAAGTCGCATAGCAGCAGTTGCCGCCGCCGTGTGAATAGTCGCCGATCAGGCGGATGGTGAGGTCCGGCGTCGGCTCGAACAGCAGTTGCGCCTTGATCGCCTGCGTGGAATCGCCGTTCAGGTGCTCGCCATTGGTGGGGTTCGTGTAGAACCCATCGCGGTGCGAGACCACGCCCGCGATGCGGAACGCCGCGTGATCGCTGATCGGCACGTTGCCTGCCGCGCGCACGGTGAAGGTGTTGTAGTTGCCATAGCTGGCGTCAAACAGGCCCTCCATGCGGTCGGTCGAAGGCTTGGCCGAGGAAAGCAGCAAGGCGCCGGCGGTAGTGTTCTTGCCGAACAGTGTGCCCTGCGGACCGCGCAGCACCTGCAGGTTGTCGATATCGAGGAAGCTCTGCAGCGCGGCGGCGGCGCGGGTGCGGTACACGCCATCGATGAACACGCCGACCGAGCCTTCGAAGCTGCGGCTGTTGCCCGTGGTGCCCAGGCCGCGAATGATGACGTTGGCCGTGGAGCTGGAAATGTTGGTGGCGCGGAACGTGATCGACGGGCTGACCGCCTGGATGTTGGAGATGTTCTCGACGCGGGCGGTTGCCAGCGCTTCGCCGCTGGCCGCCGTGATCGCGATCGGCACGTTCTGGAGATTTTCGGCGCGACGCTGCGCGGTGACGACGATTTCCTGGAGCCCGGCGCCCTGATTATCCGCCGTGCTTTCCTGAGCGATCACGGGCGTTGCTACAACCGACGAAACGACCATGCCGGCAACGCCGGCAAGGAATACTGCCTTCATGCTTACTACCTCTCTCACTATCCGCTCTACGCCGGATCAGACCGATGGAGTCTGCTTCAATCCTGCGATTAAATCTTGACATATCACGCCACGATCGTGACCAATAGCGACAGGAGAGTTTATGACGCCGGTCGCGCATCCATCGTCCATGCAGCAATTCGTCCGGTACGCGCGGCTTACCGGCATACCGCTGGAAGATATTCTCGACCGCGAACTATGGTCGATCGTGCAATCGAGTGCGACGCGGGAAACCGTGCCCGCGCACGCCATGGTCGATATCATGCAGATCTGCGCGATCATGGCGAACCGCCCGGACATTGGCGTGGCCTTCGCATCCTGGTGCAACCTGAACGGCTACGGCCCGCTGAGCCTGCTTTGGGGCCACTGCCCGACGGTGGGGGAAACGATCCGCGTCTCGAACCGCTTTCTGCATCTGGAAAGCGATGCGCTGGGCGTCCGCTCCATCGAAACCGAGGACGAAATCGCGCTCGTCCAGTTCGTCACCATTCCCACCCGTTTCGGCGGCAGCCAGTTCGTGGAGGCCACGCTCAGCTTGCAGGTTCGCATCCTGCGGCTCGTGCTGGGGGCCGACTGGAGCCCCGTGCGCGTCGAGTTCGACCATCCGCCGCCGCGCAACCTCAACCTCCATCGCACCTTCTTTCGCTGCCCCACCACTTTCGGCGCCGACCGTTCCGCCGTCGTCATCCGCCGCGAGGAGATGAAACGCACCAATCCCAACGGCAACGCGCACCTGCTCGCTTATCTCGAACGCCAGCTCGCCGCGACCATGCGCCCCAGCGTGCGCGATTTCGTGCGGCAGGTGGAAGAACTTGTCGCCGCGCATCTGGCGGGCGGACAGGCCACGCTGGAGCGCACCGCCGCGCTGCTGCGACTTGGCGGGCGCAGCCTGCAACGCCGGCTGACGGCACACGAGATGACCTTCGGCGATGTTCTTACCAACGTACGCCTGCGCGTTGCGCGGGAATATTTCGCGCTTGAGGCAAAGCCTAACCTGTCGGAACTCGCACACCGCCTGGGCTATGGCGAGGCCAGCGCCGCCAGCCGGTTCCTGCGCCGGCACATGGACAGCGGCGCCCGCGCCCTGATCCTGCGCGGCAAGGCGATCCGCGCCCAGCTGTGACCCCGGCAAAACCGGCTCTCACACCAGCAAGAATTGTCAAATCCCGGCGCAACCCTGTGAAACGGCAAAGCGCTCTCCCGAAGATATAGGGTTTCTTCAGATGCAGGCCGGGCCAGCCGGCTGCGAACACCATGGGAGAAATCCGAATGCGCACCGCCCTCGCCACCGCCCTGTTGCTGGGTGGTGCCTCCTGGCTTCCGACCATCGCCCTTGCGCAAACGGCTGGAGACGGCGCCAGCGACAGCGCCTCCGCGCAGGACGTGATCGTGGTGACGGCCCAGCGGCGCGAACAGTCGGTGCTCGAAGTGCCGATCGCCATTTCCGCCATCGGCGGCGACAGCCTGGCGTCAAAAGGAATCACCAATTCCGCCGCGCTGCAATCGGCGGTGCCCAACCTGCAGATCAGCAGCCCCTATGGCTCGACTCAACCGAATTTCAGCCTGCGCGGCATCAGCGTGGCCAACGAATACAACTCCAACCAGGCCTCGCCGGTCGGCGTCTATCTCGATGACGTCTATCTCGCCAACCGCACCGCGCACGGCATGGGCCTGTTCGATCTTGATCGCGTGGAAGTGCTGCGCGGGCCGCAGGGCACGCTGTTCGGCCGCAACACCACCGGCGGCGCGATCAACTTCATCACCCGCGCGCCCGGGCTGCACGACAACGAAGGCTATGCCGAGGTCGGCTATGGCAACTTCAACACCTGGACAGCCCAGGCTGCCGTGGAAACGACGATGGTGGAGAACGAACTCGGCCTGCGCCTTGCCGCCAACTACATCAAGGGCGATGGCCAGATCCGCAACGTGTTCCCGGGCGGACGCGACGGCAATTCGCAGGATACCTTGCAGGGCCGCGCCACGCTGCGCTTCCGTCCCGGAGACGGACCGCTGGACGTGAAGATCAAGGTCTATGGCGGGCGCGATCGTGGCTCGCAGGCAGCCGTTCAGGGCTTCCTGCCGGCGCGTGCCGGCCTCGGCTTCTTCGAGACTAACGAAAACCGGCTCGGCCTGAACCGTACGGAAGCCTACGGCATCTCCGCCAACGTGGCCTACCACGTCTCGGACGCCCTCACGCTGACCTCGATTACCTCGCGCGATGCGGGCAAGCAGAACCTGCAACAGGCGGCCGACGGCGCGCCAGTGGACATCCTCGACATCAACTGGCGCTCTTCGTACAACCAGTTCAGCGAGGAGCTGCGGCTGAACTACAGCACCGGCAAGCTGAGCCTCGTCGCGGGCGGCTTCTATGGCTGGGACACGGTCGTCACCGACAACACCTTCAACATCGGCAGCGCGCTGGGGCCGGGCGTCAACGGCGGCTTCTTCCAGCACTATCGCCAGCGCCGATCGTCCACCGCGCTGTTCGCCCAAGGCGATTACAAGCTGGCCGACCGGCTGACCCTGACGCTTGGCGCGCGCTATACCTGGGACCGCGCGACTTATCGCGATGGCTATGCCTATCTCTTTGCCGGCGATATCGGCGGCGCGCAGACGCCGCTGGCGACGACCGTGCCCTGCGCCGGCGTGGCGGGCACCTGCGCCTATGATCCGACGGCACGCTACGCCGTCGACGGGCGCAACCGCGCGCTGACCGGCCGCGTGGCGCTGAGCTACGAACTGCCGGGCGGCACGCTGCTCTATGCCAGCTACAACAGAGGCTATCGTTCGGGCGCGTTCAACGGTGGCGGCTACACCTCCTCGGCCGGCATCACCTATATCGCGCCGGAACGGGTCAACGCCTATGAAGTGGGCTTCAAGGGCCGCTACGGCGGCATCCTGACGCTGACCGGGTCGGCGTTCTACTACGACTATACCAACCAGCAGGTGCAGGACACGCGGCCCGGCCCGGTCTCGTTCCTCGTCAACGCGCCCAAGTCGGAAGTCTATGGCGCCGAACTGGAGGCCAGCGCGCGCCTTTCGCGCATGTTCAAGCTCAGCGCCTCCGCCGGCTACCTCCACGCCCGCTACAAGCAATTGACGTTGCAGGGTACGAAGCTGGACGGCAACAACCTGCCCTTCGCCCCGGAATGGACGTTCCAGGCCGGCATCGACGCCACGCTGATGGACAACGCCACCGGCAAGATGACGCTCTCCCCCACCGTCGCCTATTTCAGCCGGCAGTATTTCTCGCCGTTCAACGCGATCAACGCCACCGGCACCACGCAGAACAATGCCGAACTGCAACAGGGCGCCTACGCCAAGGTGAATGTCAGCGCCGCGTTCCAGACCGGGCGCTTCACCTTCAAGGCCTTCGCCAACAACCTGTTTGACCGCCAGACCTACGCCTACGGCCTGGACTTGCGCGGGGCGGGCTTCCCCTACAACTTCCTCGTGCCTTCCACGCCGCGCACGTTCGGCGGCTCGGTCAGGGTCGCGTTCTGATGAGCAAGGCCCGCGCCATCGCTTCCAGCCCCATCGACCTGAAGGACGCCCGCCTGTTCGAACAGGGCGTTCCATGGGAGGCGTTCGCCCGGCTGCGGCGCGAAGAGCCGGTGTACTGGAACCCGGAAAGCGATGGTGCGGGCTTCTGGGCGGTGCTGCGCCATGCCGACATCGTGGAGGTATCGCGCAACCCCGCCCTGTTCTCCAGCGCCTACGAAAACGGAGGCCACCGCATTTTCAACGAGAACGAGGTTGGACTGACGGGCGCGGGCGAAAGCGCGATCGGCATCCCCTTCATCTCGCGCGATCCGCCGGTCCACACGCAGTACCGCAAGCATATCATGCCAGCGGTTTCACCAGCACGGCTAGGCGATATCGAGGCGCGCATCCGCACGCGGGTGGAGCACCTCGTCGCGGCGATCCCGCTGGGTGAGGAAGTGGACCTCGTACCCCTGCTGTCCGCTCCTCTCCCCCTGCTGACGCTGTGCGAACTGCTCGGCCTGTCGCCCGATCTCTGGCCCAAGCTCTATGACTGGACCAACGCCTTCGTGGGCGAGGACGATCCCGATTTCCGCCAGAGCCCCGAAGCCATGGCGGCAACGCTTGCCGATTTCTTCGCCTTCGCCACCCAACTGTTCGAAGCGCGACGGGCAGCGCCTTCGCACGACATCGCCTCGCTGCTGGCCAACGTGGAAATCCATGGGGAGAAGATCGCCTTCCGGGACTTTGTCGGCAACCTGATCCTCGTTCTCGTTGGCGCCAACGAGACCACGCGCAATTCGCTGTCGCACACCGTGCAGCGCTTCGCCGAAAGCCCCGATCAGTGGGCCATGCTGCGGCGCGACCGCGGACTGCTGAAGACCGCCACGCCGGAAATGGTCCGCCATGCCTCGCCCGTCCTCCACATGCGCCGCACAGCCATGGCGGATACCGAGCTGGGCGGCCAGAAAATCGCCAAGGGCGACAAGGTCGTGCTGTGGTACGTTTCAGGCAACCGCGACGAGACGGTGTTCGATGCGCCGGACCGGTTCGACATCACGCGGGCGAAGAACCCGCACCTGGGCTTCGGATCGGGCCAGCACGTGTGCGTCGGATCGCGCCTGGCCGAAATGCAGTTGCGCGTGGCGTTCGACATTCTCGCGGATCGGGTTATGTCTTTCGAGATTATACGGTCGCCGCGCCGGTTCCGCTCGAATTTCCTCAACGGGCTCAAGAACCTCGACGTCATGTTGCGGCCGGCGTGAGAGGCAGTCGAATGGTGGAAAGCTGGACCAACGAGCAGATCATCTCCGACGTGCTGGGGCGCGGCGCGGACATCCAGCTGGGCGGTGGCGAGAAAGGCTGGCAGCTTTCGCGCTGGCGCCAGTTCGTCGGCAGCTATGAACTTCCCGCCCTGCCCAGCCCCACGTTCGTGGTCCACATCGCCGGCAAGCCCCGCGTCAAGACCTGGGACCGCGATGGCTGGAGCGAGGCAAGCTCGATCCCCGGTTGCGCCACGATCATTCCTTCGGGCCGCCCGACCGGATGGCTCGTCGATGGCGAGCTGGACGTCGTGACCCTGTCCATCGCGGAAGACCAGCTTCGCGTCGTGCCTGCGCGCGACCAGTTCGACCGGATGCGCTTCGCCTTTTCCGACCCGCTGGGCGTGGCGCTGACGCGGCAAGTGCTGGCGGAACTCTATGCGCCGGAGACGCCGGAGCGGAACGTCTATGTCTCCACGCTGGTCGATGCGCTGAAGGCCCACATGCTGCGCGGCCCGGCGGACGCCAACGCCACGGCCTTTCCAACCTCCGACTTCTCCGCCTATCGCATCCATCACGTCATGAACGCGGTGCTGACCCACCCGGAGGAGGAACACACGGTGGAATCGCTCGCCGCCGAAGTGGGCCTCACGCCATCGCATTTCTGCCGGGTGTTCAAGCGCGCCACCGGCCTCAGCCCGCACCAGTACGTGATGAAGGCCCGGCTGGAGCGCGCGCAGGAAATGCTCTCCAGCACCGAACTGACGGTCGCGCAGATTTCGGAAGCGCTCGGCTTCGGCAGCCAGAGCCACTTCACCCGCGCCTTCCGCAGCTTCGCCGGCCAGCCGCCGACCGCCTGGCGGCAGTTAAAGCTGCATTGACGCGCCAACCAGGATAGCCGGCCGAGATAGGCCGTTGGGCTTTCGCGCCGGGCCTGCTAGGCGCGCGGCATGTTGACGATCAACGATATCACGGTGCGGCTGGGCGGCCGCACCATTCTCGACCGCGCCTCCGCCTCGCTTCCCACCGGCGGCAAGGTCGGCCTGATTGGCCGCAACGGGGCGGGCAAATCGACGCTGATGAAGGCCATCATCGGGGAAATCGAGCCCGACGATGGCGCGATCGAGATGCCGCGCCGCGCGCGCCTGGGCTATATCGCGCAGGAAGCGCCGGCCGGCACCGCAACACCGTTCGAAACCGTGCTGGCGGCCGACAAGGAGCGCGAACAGCTTCTGGCCGAAGCGGAGACCTGCACCGATCCCGACCGGCTGGGCGACGTTCATGATCGACTACTGGCGATCGACGCCTACAGCGCCCCTTCCCGCGCCGCGCGCATCCTGATCGGGCTGGGCTTCGACGAAGAGATGCAGGCACAGCCGCTCGACAGCTTCTCGGGCGGCTGGAAAATGCGCGTCGCGCTGGCGGCGCTGCTGTTTTCGGCGCCCGACCTGCTGCTGCTGGACGAACCGTCGAACCACCTCGACCTTGAAGCGACCCTGTGGCTGGAGAACTTCCTCAAGTCCTATCCCGGCACGCTGATCGTCATCAGCCACGAGCGCGATCTGCTGAACAACGTGGTCGATACCATCCTGCACCTGCAGGGCGGCAAGATCACGCTTTACCCCGGCGGCTATGACAGCTTCGAGCGCCAGCGCGCCGAACGCGCCGCGCAACTCGCCGCCGCGCGCGCCGCGCAGGACGCGCAACGCGCCAAGCTGCAGGATTATGTCGCCCGCAACAGCGCCCGCGCCTCCACCGCCAAGCAGGCGCAATCGCGCGCCAAGATGCTGGCCCGGATGCAGCCGATCACCGCGCTGATCGAAGACCCGACGATGCGCTTCGACTTCCCCAGCCCCGACGAGCTGCGCCCGCCGCTGATCACGCTGGACAAGGCGGCGGTCGGCTATGCCCCCGGCACACCGGTGCTTGCACGGCTCAACCTGCGCATCGATCCGGACGACCGCATCGCGCTGCTCGGCCGCAACGGCAACGGCAAGACCACGCTGGCGCGCCTGCTGGCCGGCCAGCTCGAAGCGATGGATGGCGTGATGCGCCTCTCGGGCAAGACGCAGATCGGCTATTTCACGCAGTATCAGGTGGAGGAACTGGCCAGCGCCTCAACCCCGCTCGAACTCATGACACGGGCGATGGACGGCAAGACGCCCGCCGCCGTGCGCGGGCAGCTCGGGCGGTTCGGGTTCTCGGGCAATACCGCCACGTCGCAGGTCGGCACGCTTTCGGGCGGCGAACGCGCGCGGCTGGCGCTGGCGCTCGTCACGCGCGATGCACCGCATCTGCTCATCCTCGACGAGCCGACCAACCACCTTGACGTCGATGCCCGCGAGGCGCTGGTGCAGGCGCTCAACGCCTATGACGGCGCGGTTATCCTCATCAGCCACGACCGGCACATGGTGGAACTGACGGCGGACCGGCTGGTGCTGGTCGATGGCGGCACGGCGACCGAATACGCCGGGTCGATGGAAGACTACATCGACTTCATCCTGGGCCGGAACCAGCCGCGCGAAGCGCAGTCCAGCGACGTCAAGGGCGCCAAGCCCCAACGCAAGGCCGGCGCGCAATGGCGCGAGGACATGCGCGCGCTGAAGAAGCAGGTGAGCGAGGCGGAAACGCGCATGGGCCGGCTGCAGAAGCAGCTTTCGGCGTTCGATGCCGCGCTGATCGATCCGGCTTCCGCGCCGAACGACCTTGCCCAGCTCAACATGGGCGAACTGTCCCGCCGCCGCGCCACCGTGGCCGACGAACTGGAAGAGGCGGAGGCCGCATGGCTGGACGCCAGCGAGGCGCTGGAAGTGGCGCAGGCTGGAGGCTGAGGCGTACCTAGGCTTCCATGGCAAAGGCGTGCGCCTGCAGCGCCGCCGCATCGGGAACCTCGATCGCGCCGTACCGGCGGCGCACCAGCCCGCGATGCTCCAGATCGGCAAGGCAAGCGTTCACGGTCTTCCGGCTGAGGCCGACCATCTCGCCCAGCGCCTGCTGGCTTAGAGGCAGCTCCGCCCCCGTGCGCGCGTCGGAGGCGAAGCGCGCCAGCCGCGCCGCCAGCCGCTGCCGGGGTGGCAAGGCGGTGGTTTCGGCCAGCAATTGCACCATCATCCGCAGTTGCGCATAGTTGAGGCTGGCGATGGCCTGCCAGATCAGGGGTTCGTCGCGCGCGATGGCCGCCAGTGCGGCGTCGGTCACCTGGAGAACCAGACTGGCCGCCGTGCTGATCGCGGTGACCAGCCGGGGGCCGCCGCCGAAGCGCGCCGTCTGGCCGATGGCATTGCCGTGGCCGATCTGGCCGATCAGCACGTCCCGATCCCCCGGCGCCTGCGCATAGATCTGCAACGCGCCGCGCACGACAACGAGAATGCCGCTGTCGTCATCCCCTTCGGCATAGGCCCAACGCCCCGCAGGCAGCACCCGCAACGTGCCGTGGGCCAGCAGGCGGCGGCGCAGGTCGCCGCCATGTCCATCGAGCCAGCCACACCGGTCGAGCGCGGCGGCCGCCATCGCAAAATCGTCTTCGCCCATGGCCGCGCAGCCTAAGACGTCAGGGTACGCCTGTCATCGCCCCAGGCAACGGCGATCGCTCCACGTCCCGCCTACTTCCCGGTGGTGAAACCGATCTGCACCTTGGGCGGGTACTTGCGCAGTACCTGCTGGTAGCGCGCGATTTCCGCGCCGACCGGAATGGCGATCGGCAAGTGCCGGATCGCCACCGAATTATCCTCCTGCGGATTGGCGTAGAGGTTGAACATGGTGCCGCCCGCCGTCTGGCTGACCGTGCCGGTGAACCCGCCGTGGTTGCCGTTGGGCGTCATCGCATAGGGGTCCTGCGTCAGCATGGTGAACTTGAACTCGTCCATTCGCACCGCGGCGAACTGGGTGTTCCAGAAATACAGGATGCTGCGCCGGTTCGAGGCGCCGTTGTCGGCGAGCAGGAACGAGGTCTGGTCAACCCCGTCGAGATAGTTGCCCGCCCCCATCTTCTCGCCCATCGCGGCCCCCTTCACGCCGGCAAGGCTCAGGCTGGTGGGCAGGATGTCCGCGAAATCGAACAGGCCGTCGGACTTGCGCGGCCCGATCATGCCCTTCCAGTACACGAAGGTCGGCACGCGGACTCCGCCTTCCCAGGTCGATCCCTTGCCACCCCGGAACGGCGTGCGGCCGTGGGGATCGATTTCCTGTTCCGGCCCGTTGTCCGACGTGAACACGATCATCGTGTTGTCGATCTCGCCCGTCTCTTCCAGCGTCTTGTAGAGCCGCGCGAAGATGTCGTTCATTTCGACGAGGCAGTCGGTGTAGTCGTTTCGCGCGGGCGAACGGCCGGCGTAGAAAGCGTTAGGATAGTTGTCGAAATGGCAGCCGCGCGTGCCGTAATAGAGGAAGAACGGCTTGCTTCCGCCCTTCTGCCGCTTGAGGAAATCGACGGCGTAATTGGCCCAGCGCTGGTCCAGATCGCGGCTGTAGTCCACCGTGATAAGGCCCACGTTCTCGATCTTGCCGCCCTTCGCGGCGTGAACGTCGTACTTGTTGAACGGCGCTTCCTCGATCAGCCGGCTACGCGTGGGGCTGAGCGCCACTTCCGGATTGAAATTGGGATCACGCCATTCGGTGTACATGTCGGACACCGAAAGGAAGCCACGGAAATCGTCGAAACCGGCATTCTGCGGCTGCGACCCTTCGTTTTCACCCACGTGCCACTTGCCGATAGCCTGGGTGACATAGCCCTGTGCCGAGAGCATCGAGGCGATCGTCGGCTTGCCGTTCAACCCGCCGGCCTCGCCATACATCGGCGGACGCAGCAGGCCATGATGGATCGGCAATTGCCCGGTGAGAATCGTCGCGCGCGAGGGCGAGCAGCTTGGCTGCGAATAGGCGGAGGTGAGCACCAGCCCTTGCGCCGCCACCTTGTCGACATCGGGCGTCGGCGCGCCCAGCGTCACGCCGCCGCCGTTGAAGCCGAAGTCCATCCAGCCCACGTCATCCATCAGGAACACGATGATGTTGGGCTTCTTTCCGGTCTTGCGCTGGAGATCGGCCAGCTTCTTTCCGACTTCCGCGGTCTGGTCCGGATGATCGATCATCGGTTCCATGTTGTCGGCAACGGATTTGCCGGGAATCCCGATGTACTGGTCCTGGAAGTCATAGCCGGGCGCCTTGCCGCGCTTGATCGGGCCGGGCGTGCCCGGTCCCTGCACGACTCCGCCGCCCACCGGCACGCTTTGCGCCCATGCGGCATGGCCGCCCGTGGCCACTGCCAGCGCAATGGCGGCGCACCGCCAGAACCTGCCGGTCCGCTTCCTGCCCATCAGAACCTCCGCCTGCTTCCGTGATCTCCCATCCACACCATAGCAGACCGAGAGATCCGGATTGTCACGAAGGTTACATTTGAACGCCGCCCGGCAAATCCATCAATACGCGCCGCCGAGCGCGTTCACGAGCGCGACGCTGGCACGCATCTGCTGCGTTT
Source organism: Novosphingobium sp. LASN5T (assembly GCF_003856955.1). Classification (NCBI taxonomy): domain Bacteria; kingdom Pseudomonadati; phylum Pseudomonadota; class Alphaproteobacteria; order Sphingomonadales; family Sphingomonadaceae; genus Novosphingobium; species Novosphingobium sp. LASN5T. Next base: position 38,255 of record NZ_RQSI01000009.1, on the reverse strand, counting down.
CCACGTTGAGCAGCGCACGCTGGGCATCCAGCGCCTGCGTCTGCGCCGTCACCACTTCCAGATAGTCCGCGCCGCCATCCCGGTAGCTCGCCAGCGCCAGCGTGCTGCTGCGCACCGCCGCATCGGCCGCCGTCTTCTGGTCCACCACCTGCTGGCCGAGCAGCCGCCCGGCCGCAAGCGCGTCCTCGGTCTGGCGAAACGCCATGAGCACGGTCTGGCGGTACTTTTCGGCCTGTTCGGTATACTGCGCCCGGGTCAGCCGCACCTTGGCCGCGCGGCGCCCGCCGTCGAACACCGCCAGCGCGGCCGCGATCGGCCCCAGCCCCCAGAACGTGTTGGGCGCGATCAGCAACGAACCGTCGGTGGTCTGGAAACCGCCGGAAAGGCCAAGCGTGACCGTGGGGAAGAACGCGGCCCGCGCCACGCCGATCCGCGAATTGGCGGCAGCCATGCGCCGCTCCGCCGCCGCGATGTCGGGCCGGCGCTGGAGCAGCTCGGAGGGAACCCCGGTGGCCAGCGCCAGCGGCAGCAAGGGCTGCGCGCGTGGCGCAATGGAAAAGTCCGAGGCGACCGCCCCCACCAGCGCGGCGATCTCGTGCTCGGTCGCCGCGCGCTGGCTGGCCACGGCGGCTATTTGCGCACGCGCATTGCCCAGCACCGTCAGGGCGCGACTGACGTCGATGCCCGAGGCAATGCCGCCATCATGGCGTGTCCGCGTCAGGTCATAGGCCCGCTCGAACGCCGCCACCGTTTGCCGCAGCAGTTCGGCTTCCGCATCCAGGCCCCGCAACCGGGCATAAGCGTCCGCCACCGAGGTCTGGAGGCTGAGCCGGGCCGAGACGACGTCCTCGTCGCTCGCCTGCGCTTCCGCGCGCGCGGCGGAAACCGAGGCGCGGATACGGCCCCACAGGTCCACTTCGTAGCTCAACCCGCCACCGACAATGGCGTTGTTGTAGGTTTGCGCGCTGCCATTGGACAGCGGGCGGTCGGCGGACACGCGTGTTCGCGCGAAGCTGCCGCTGGCATCAATCTCTGGCACCAGCGAGGCCCGCTCGCCTTTGACCACGGCCTGCGCCTGATCGTAGCGGGCGAGCGCGGCGGCGAGCGTCGGGCTGGCCTTTTCGGCGCGGTTCTCCAGATCGTCGAGCACCGGGTCGTTGAAACCCTTCCACCATGTCCCGCGCGCCGCGCCGTCCATCGGCGTTGCCGCCGCCCACCCCTTCACTTCCTTGAAGGCATCCGGGACCGCCACGCTGGGCGGATGGTAGGCGGGCGTCATCGAACAGCCCGCCAGCAATGCCGGCAGCAGCGCGGCGTAAGCCACCTTGCCCGCGCGCATTACTTGCCGGCCTTTCCGCTTTCGGAAGCCTGCACGTGCACACGGTCGCCGGTCTGGATCGCATCGGGCGGGGTATCGACCAGGCGTTCCCCCCGCGCGACGCCGGACGAGAGCAGCACCGTGGCGCCTTCGTCCCGCGCGATTGTCACCGGACGGACGGTCACGCGGTTGTCCTGCCCGACGACAACCACGCTCGGCCCCTTGCTGCTGTAGAGGATCGCGCTGCCCGGCACCGACACCGCGTTGCCTCCACCCCCGCCGACCTTGAAGCTGACTTGTGCGAAGGCGCCCGGCTTCAGGGCGCCATCGGGATTGTCCGCCTGCAATTCCACCAGCACGGACCCGGACTGCGCGTCCACGGCACCGGCGCTGCGCGTCAGCACCGCATGGAACGTGCGGCCGGGATATTCCGGCAGGCTCAGATCCGCCGCCATGCCGGGCGCAATATCGGCGGAATAGTTCTGCGGCACTTTCACATAGATGCGCATCCGGTGCGTGTCCGACACCGTGAACAACGGCTGCGAGGAGGCGTTGCCCGCCACCACCAGCGCGCCCACCTGGGCCGATCGGCTGGTGACGGTTCCGGCGAACGGCGCCGAAAGCCGGGTGAAGCCCTGCAGCGCCTGCAAGCGCTTCACATTGGCCAACGCCGCGTTCGATACCGCCGTGCGCGCGGCAAGATCGCCGGCCTTCTCGTCCGCCGACTGCCGCGAAACGGCATCCTGCGCCAGCATCGCGTGCCAGCGCGCGGACGTGGTGGCGGCCAGCCGCTGGTTGGCCAGCGCCGTCTGGTAATCGGCGCGCGCGGCGGCGAACTGCTGATCGACTTCGGGCGCATCGAGCACGGCCAGCACCTGCCCCGCGCGCACGCGATCGCCGATGTCCGCCAGCCATTGCCGCACATAGCCGTTGGTCCGCGCATAGATCGCCGCGCTGTTGAACGCCTGCACGTTGCCTGGCAGCACCAGCGGCGCGCCATCGGCATCGGCCTTGGGCACGACCACGCTGACGGTGGGGATCGCCGCCTCGGCCGCGGTCTGGCGCAGCGTGCCCGTGGCATGGATGCGCACGCCCACGCCCACGGCCACCACGGCCAGCGCCACCACCACAGCGCCCATCCCGGCGCGCTTCAACCCGCGGCTGTCCGGACCGGACGAGATGGAAGGCTGGATTTCCTGTTCGGTATGCGAAGTCGTGTCATGCATGGCTGGGTTGCAGCTCCGGGGACGTGGCTTCGACCTTCCGCTTGCGGTGGGCGAAGCTGAAAACAACGGGAACGAAGAACAGCGTGGCGATAGTGGCGCAGACGAGGCCACCGATCACGGCGCGGCCGAGCGGGGCATTCTGTTCGCCGCCCTCGCCGAGGCCCAGCGCCATCGGCGCCATGCCGATGATCATGGCCAGCGCCGTCATCAGCACCGGGCGGAAGCGGACGAGACCGGCTTCCAGCGCGGCCCGTCTGGCATCGCCGAACTCCGCCAGTTTCTCGCGCGCGAAGCTGACGACAAGGATCGAGTTCGCAGTGGCGACGCCCATGCACATGATCGCACCGGTCAGGGCTGGCACGGACAAGGTGGTGCCGGTGCCGAACAGCATCCACACGATCCCGGCCAGCGCCGCCGGCAGCGCGGTGATGATGACGAAGGGATCGACCCAGCTCTGGAAGTTGACGACGATCAGCAGGTAGATCAGCACCACCGCGCCGATCAGGCCGAAGCCCAGGCCCGAAAACGCCGTGTTCATCGTGGCGAACTGGCCACGGATGGTCACGTTCACGCCCTTGGGCTGCTCCTTTTCCAGCGCCTTGATGGCCGCCTGGATGTCACCCGAAACCGCGCCCAGGTCGCGTCCTTCGGTCGTGCCGTAGATGTCGAGCGCGGGCTGAATGTTATAGTGCGAAATGACGGGAACGGTATTCCCGCGCGAAACACCGGCCAGGCCCCCGAGTGGCTGGATCGCGCTGCCGGCCGCGCCGGAGACTGGCACGTTCGAAAGGGCGCTGACGGAATCCAACAGGTATTCCGGCGCCTGCGCCACGACCGGGTATTGCACGCCGTTTTCGGGATTCACGAAGAACACCGGTGCGGTCTGCGAGGTTCCGGCCAGCGAAGCGGCGAGACTGTTGGTCACGTCGCGCTCCGTCAGGCCATATTGCCCGATACGGGCGCGACTGACGTCCACGTTGAGCTGCGGCGCATTGGCCGGTTGCTGGATACGCGCATCGGCAAGGCCGGGGATCAGCTTCATCCGCGCCAGCAGCTTCTGGGCATAGACCCGCGATGCCTGCACGTTCCTGCCCATGATCTGCACATCGATCGGGGCCGGCGCGCCAAAGTTCAGGATCTGGCTGGTGATATCGGCGGGCAGGAAGGCGAAGGTCGTGCCCGGAAAGCGGCGCGCCAGTTCGGAGCGCAGGCGCGATACCACGCGATCGGTCGGCTCGTGCCCTTCCTTCAGCGCGATCAGGATATCGCCGTCCTGCGGACCGATGGTGCCGCTGTTGTTGTACACCGTGTTGATCGAGCTGACCGGCAGGCCGATGTTGTCGGTCAGCGATCCCAGCTGGTCTGCCGGGATGATCTGGCGGATCGCGGTTCCGATCCGGTCGAAGCGCGCCGCCGTATCCTCGATCCGCGCGCCCACCGGCACGCGGACATGCATCGCGATCTGGCCGGAATCGACGCTGGGGAAGAAATTGCTGCCCAGGAATGGCAGCAGCCCGAACGAGAGCACCACCACGGCGAGAAAGCCGACAATGAAGGGCTTTCTTGCCTCCAGGGCGCGATTCAGCAGGCCGAGATAGCTATCACGGATTGCCTCGAAGCGCCGTTCGAACCCGCGCTGGAAGCGGACCAGCGGATTGCGCGATCGCGGCGCGCCGGCAAGGTGGTGGTTTTCGCTCTCCGGCTGATGCGGCTTCAGCAGGTACATGGCCATGGTCGGAACGAGCGTGCGCGACAGGATGAACGAGGCGATCATGGCGAAGACCACCGACAGCGCCATCGGCACGAAAAGGAAGCCTGCCACGCCCGGCAGGAAGAACATCGGCACGAACACGATACAGATGCACAGCAGCGAAACGAACGCCGGCGTCACGATCTGGGCGGCGCCGTCGAGGATCGCCTCCATCACGCCCTTGCCCTGTTCCAGGTGCCAGTTGATGTTCTCGATCGTTACCGTCGCGTCGTCGACGAGGATGCCGACCGCGAGCGCCAGCCCGCCCAGCGTCATCACGTTCATCGTCTGACCAAACGCCGCCAGCGCCGCGACCGCGGCAAGGATAGCCAGCGGGATCGACAACGCGATGATGACGGTGGACCGCCACGAGCCAAGGAACAGCAGGATCATCAGCGACGTCAGCGCCGCCGCGATGGCGCCTTCGTGGATCACCCCGCTGACCGCCGCCTTCACGAACAGCGATTGGTCGCCTACCGGCACGATGCGCAGGGCATCGGGCAGCCCGGCGGCGATCTTGGGCAAAGTGGTCTTCACGCCATCGATGATGGCCAGCGTCGAGGTCGCGCCGTTCTTGAGCACGGTGAGCAGCACGGACCGGCGACCATCGACATGCACCACGTTCTGCTGCGGCGCGCTGCCATCGCGCACGAAGGCCACATCGCGCATGGTGATGGTGGCCCCGTTGACCACCTTGACCGGCAAGTCGTTCAGCGCGGCGACCGAATCCGGCGCGTTGTTCAGGCGCACACTGTACTGCGTCGGCCCGATCTTGACGAAGCCGGCAGGGTTGATCTGGTTCTGCGCCGCAATCGCGTTGCCCACGTCCTGCGCCGAAAGGCCCTTGGACTGGAGCGCGAGCGGATTGAGGTCGATCTGGATCTGGCGCTGCTTGCCGCCCGAAGGATAGGGCATGGCAAGGCCCGGAACCGTCACCAGCTGCGGGCGGATCTGGTTCTGGCCAAGATCGAACAGTTGTTGTTCGGACAAGCCCTTGCCCGACATGGCAAGCTGGATGATCGGCACGGTGGAAGCGTTGTAGTTCAGGATCAGCGGCGGGGTGATCCCCGGTGGCATCTGCTTGAGCACCGATTGCGAGATCGAGGTGACCTGCGCGGTCGCCGTGCGGATGTCCGCGCCCGGCTGGAAATAGATCTTCACGATGCCAATGCCCTGGAAGGACTGGCTTTCGATGTGCTCGATATCGTTGACGGTGGTTGTCAGCGTGCGTTCGTAAGGGGTGATGATGCGCGCCGCCATATCGTCGGGCGGCAGGCCGGAATATTGCCACGCCACGGCGATCACCGGGATGCGGATGTCCGGAAAGATATCGACCGGAGTGCGCAGCGCCGCCAGCACGCCACCGATGGCGATCAGGATCGCCATCACGATGAAGGTCAGGGGACGGTGCAACGCGATCTTGACGATATTGAACATTCACGACTCCACGCCTTCTCCGCACATCGCGGAAAAGTCCGTTCACGCTTCCTCTCCCCGGATGCACCTGATTGCCGCCTGCGACCGAAGCCCGACCCCAAGGCTTCCGCGACAGCAAGAGACCGCCAACTGGAACGTGGCGGCGGTGGTGCCGCTCCATGCGCTTTCCGTCATGTTGCGTCTAATATATAATACGGCATGATTGATATGCAGGGCAACATAAACTGATGGATCTCAGGCACCTTCGCTATTTCCTGTGCGTGGCTGATGAAATGCATTTCGGCCGCGCCGCCGCGCGGCTCGGCATTTCGCAACCTCCCCTGAGCCAGCAGATCCGCGCGCTGGAGGATGAACTGGGCGTGCGGCTGTTCGACCGGACCAGCCGGCGCGTGCGGCTGACCCGCGCGGGCGAACTGTTCGCGCCCGAAGCGAGGCTGGCCTTGCAGCAGGCGGACTATGCCGCGCACACCGCCCGGCGCGCGCAGAGGGGGGAAATCGGGCGCCTGGCGCTGGGGTTTACCGCCTCCGCGCCGTTCGTCCCGAAAATCTCGCAGGCGCTGTACCACTTCCGGCAGGCGCACCCGGAAGTGGAGCTGAAGCTGGAGGAACTGGGCCGCGACGAACAACTCGACGCGCTGGCGCAAAACGAGATCGAGGTGGCGATTATCCGCGGGTTCGGGAAGCCCTTGCTCTCGTCCGATCTGACCGCGACCTGCCTGATAGAGGAAAGCATGGTGCTGGCCCTGCGCGAGGATCACCCGCTCGCCACACGTGATCTCGATCCCACCATCGCCGACCTGCGCGACGAGCCGCTGGTGCTTTACAGCGCGGCGGCCGGAGCAGGGTTCAACGAACATTTCTTCTGGTTGTGCGAACAGGCCGCCGTTCAGCCCAGGGTTGCGCACGAAGCGAACGGGCTGGCCACCCTGCTTGGCCTGGTAGCAGCGGGCTTCGGCGCCACGATCCTCGCCGAATCGTTGGTCCGCCTCCACGTGGACAATCTGGTCTACCGCCAGTTTTCCCCGCCGCTCGAGACGCGGCTATGGCTGGTCCATCATGCCCAGCTGTCTCCGACGGCACGCAATTTCGTGGAGCTTGTCCAGCGCTCCAACGCGGTTGAGGACGCCGCAGTCTGACGTCCGGAACGACACATCAACCCCTTTCGCCCACCAGGTGAATGGCTATGCTGACCGCCGAACAGCACAACGGCACGGAGGAACCGGCCGGGCAACGAACGGGAGGATGAAAGCATGCGCAAGAGAACCATCGCGCTGGGCATTGCGATCGCGGCATTGGCGGCGGGAGGCGGCTGGTACGCCAGTCTCGACAAGGAAACGCGCGGCATCCTTGCCGCGATGCCGACCAATGCCGATGTGCTGATGTGGTCCGAAAGCCAGCGCGATGCCGCGTTCCGGGCAATGGACCGCCTGCCGTTGCTGGCGCAGGCCAACGAGATCGCGCCATCGCCGCATCCGCTGGCCCTGCCCGAAGGGAAACCGCTGACGATTCCAGGGATCGATGACTATCTCGCCAAACAGCGCGAAGCGGGGATCGTGATCCTGCAGGATGGCAAGGTCCGGTTCGAACGCTACGGGCTGGGTTTCGACGCGCAAGGGCGATGGACCAGCTTCTCGGTCGCGAAGTCATTTACCTCGACGCTGGTCGGCGCGGCGATTCAGGACGGCGCGATCCGAAGTCTGGAAGACAAGGTCAGCCAGTACATTCCCGACCTGCGCGGCTCCGCCTACGACGACGTCAGCATCCGCCAGTTGCTGACAATGAGTTCCGGCGTGCGCTGGAACGAGGACTACGAAGACCCCAATTCGGATGTCGCGCGTTTCAACACCGCGAAGCCCGATCCCGGTGTCGACGCCACCGTCAGCTACATGCGCAAGCTGCCGCGCGCACACCCACCTGGCGAAGTGTGGCACTACAACACGGGCGAGACGAACCTGATCGGCGTGCTGGTTTCATCGGCGGTGAAGAGGCCGCTGGCGCAGTACCTGCAGGAAAAGGTCTGGCAGCCCGCCGGCATGGAAGCCAAGGCGACATGGCTAAAGGGCGAGACGGGGCATGAAATCGCCGGTTGTTGCCTCCAGGCCGCCACGCGCGATTTCGCGCGGTTCGGGCTGTTCGTGCTGGCCAACGGCAAGGCGGGCGACCGGCAGATCGTGCCCACCGACTGGTTCGCGCAGGCGACAACCAAGCAGAAGGATATCGGCCACCCGGGCAAAGGCTATGGCTTCCAGTGGTGGACCTACGATGATGGCTCGGTCGCCGCGCAGGGTATTTTCGGGCAGGGTATTTTCATCGATCCGAAGCGGAAGCTGGTGATCGCGTCAAACGCCGACTGGACGCGCGCGAGCAAGGGGCCGGAGCCGGCGGCGCGCGAAGCCTTCTACAAGCAGATCCAGGCACGGATCGACGCAGGGAACTGAGCCACAGCGTCTGCCGGGGTCAGGCTACCAAGTCCACTGCAAGATCATCGTCCGGCCGCGGACCGCTGGCAACCACGCAATCGCGGCCCCGCCGCTTGGCCTCGTACAGCGACCGGTCTGCCTGCCGGTAAAGAATCTGGAAATCCGCATCCTCGGTCGCGGTGGCGAGGCCGATGCTCACGGTGATGCGCCCCGCACCGATAACCGCGCCATAGTCGGCCGCGGCAATATCCTCGCGCAGGCTTTCGGCGAACTGGGTCGCGGCGAACGCATGCAGTCCGCTGATTGCCAGGGCGAACTCCTCGCCCCCGAAGCGGGCCGGCAGGCACAGCGCGCCCTCCCACCGTTCCAGTTGCCGCGCGATGATGCACAGCACCTGATCGCCGGCATCGTGCCCGTGCGTATCGTTGACCACCTTGAAGCGATCCACGTCGATCAGCAGCAGCGCGAAGGGGCTGTCACCGGCGGCCGCACCCGATACCATCGGTTCGATCGCCTCCGTAAAGCCGCGCCGGTTGCGGAGGCCGGTCAGGGGATCGCGACGGGCCAGATCGTGCGCTATCGCTTCGGCCTGCAAGGCATGATCGCGCTCTACACGCAGACGGCCCAGACGGCGCGTCGCCGAAACGGAAACCCAGATCGTCTGCCAGGTCGCCGCCAGCAGGACCAGCATCTGCGATCCCCCGCCCCAGAACAGCCGGTCCGTCGGCAGGAACTGCGTCACCCCCAGCGTGATCATCGGCACTGCCCAGGCAGCGGCGAAATCGCGCGCCAGCGCGTTGCCGCGCCGCCATGCGATGGTCAGGCTGACCGTGATCGCCGTCAGATCCGCAAGCACCAGCATACCAAGCACGGAGGCCCAGAATTCCAGCGGCCCCGCGCGCATGAAGCTCAAGGGCACGCCCAGCGCGCCAATGCCGATGCCCAGCGCCAGCGTCGCGATCCGCAGGGCAACGGGTATCTCCCGGCGGTCGAGCGCGGTGATCGCGCCGAAGGTCGCCAGCATCACCGCGAGGCACGATAGCCCGGTACAAAGCTGCGCGGAAAAGCTGCCGGCCATGCCGGGCAGCACGAACAGGTTGAGCTGCGACCAGACGGCCCCCCAGATCACCATGCAACCCGCCCACGCGGCCTGCCAGGCCGGGAATTGCCGGCGCACCGCGAAAGACAGCGAGATATTGTACAGGGCCGCGATGAACAGCAGCATCAGCGCGGCGCCCACACAGGCGGCCAGCGCCACCACTTCCAGCGCACCATCGCCTTGCGTCGCCAGCCGCATCCGCAGCAGATCGTAGCTGGTCAGGCGGTCGAATTGCAGCACGATCGTGCGCAACGGCGCTTCGCGATCAGGCGCCGCGAACGCAATCTGCGCGCCGGGGCGCCAGTGCGTGCCGAAATCGCCGCCGTGCACGCCCTGCCATGCGGTTACGCCATCGGCATAGACAAAGCCCACCGACAAGGCGTCGAACCGGGTGTTGTGGATGCTGAGAACCAGATCGTTTCGCGGGATCGGAATCGTGTCCAGATCGACCCGCAGCCACAGCGTTCCGCGTTGATAGCCGGTTGGCGTACCGTTGCAGGAATAGGGAGAACGCGGCGCGGCACGGGGCGATTGCGCCATCACGCTGACGGCGTGGCAAAGGGAGTGCGGCAACGGCCAGTGCGCGGCCTGTACGGCAGATCCGAAACCAATGGCGAACACTGCGGCAAGCGCCAGCAAGGCGCGCCGCAACCACATCCCCCATCCGCCAGGCGAATCCTTCATGGTTCGCTATTGGCATATCTTCATCATCAAATTCTTACTGCCGCGCCGCCGTCCGGACGCGGCAACGGCTGGATCATCGCTGCGCCACCGCGCCACCCGCTTCGAGTGCGGCAAGTTCCGCATCGTCCAGCACCAGCCATTCGTGCAGCAATTCACGCGTGTTTTCACCGATGCGCGGCGGGCGATGGCGATAGTCAGCCGGCGTGACGGACAGCTTGGCCGGAAAGGCCACAGCGGGGATCTCCACGCCGTCCTCGCGCACGAACCGGTGCACCGTCTTGCGCGCGGCGATGAACGGATCGGCAAAGATATCGCGGATGGTGTTCACCGGTCCCGCCGGCACATTGACGGCCACCAGCCGTTCCACCAGCGGTCCGCCTTCCAGATCGGCCACGATTTCCTGGAAGATGTCCTCGATCGCGTCGCGGTTGATCAACCGCTGCGACCCGGTGACGAAGCGGGGATCGTCCGCCAGTTCGGGCCGCCCCATCTCCACGCAGAAACTGCGGAACTGGCCGTCGTTGCCCACCGCGATGATGATCTCACCATCCTTCACGCGGAAGGTCTTGTAGGGCACGACCGTAGGGTGGCGGTTGCCCATCCTTCCGGGATTGACGCCGCCGACAAGCCAGTTCGACGCCTGGTTGGCCAGCGTGGCGATCTGCGTATCGAGCAGCGAGATATCGATATGCTGACCCTCGCCCGTCCGTTCGGCATGGCGCAGCGCGGCCAGCATGGAAACGGTGGCGTACATGCCCGTGGAAATGTCGGCCATGGCCACCCCGGCGCGCAGCGGTCCGCCGTGTTCTTCCCCGGTGATCGACATGAAACCGCCCATGCCCTGCGCCACGAAATCATAACCCGGCCGATCGGCGTAAGGGCCGGTCTGGCCGAACCCCGTGATCGAGCAATAGACAAGGCGGGGATTGATCGCCCGCATGCTGTCGTAATCGAGGCCATACTTGACCAGGCCGCCGACCTTGAAGTTCTCCACCATGATGTCCGCCCGCTCGGCCAGCCTCCGGATCAGCGCCGCGCCATCGGGATGGGCCAGGTTGATCGCGGCCGAACGCTTGTTGCGGTTGGCGCAGAGATAATAGGCGCTTTCGCGTGGATCGTCGGAACCGTCCGGCAGCTTCAGGAAGGGAGGCCCCCAGCTACGGGTATCGTCTCCCTTCCCGGGCAGTTCAACCTTGAGCACGTCCGCGCCCAGATCCGCCAGAATCTGCGTGGACCAGGGGCCGGCCAGCACGCGGGAGAGATCGAGTACCCGGACACCTTCGAGCGCTCTGTGCTGCTTGCCTGCCTCCACGCCCCGACTTCCTTGTCCCGTTGCCGGATCGGGCTAGGGATCGCGACGGCAAAACTCAAGCCGCATTGGCGCAACCATTCATGCCCGGTTGCGCCAATCGCGCGGGGTGATGCCATGATGATGCCGGAACCAGGTGCTGAACGCCGATGCGCTGGAAAAGCCCAGGAGGTCTGCGATCTCGGCAAGGCTTCGCGCCTTCGCCTCCAGTTGCCGCCGCGCCACGTCGATCCGCGCTTCGTCCAGCAGCGCAAGAAAACGGGTTCCTTCCATCTCCAGCGCGCGCGTCAGCGTCCGTCGCGACACGCCCAGTTGCGCGGCGACATGCTCCGCCGTGCAACGGCCGCTGGAAAGGAGCAAGGACAGGACGCGGCGGACCCGGTCGGCCATCGCTTCGGGTTGCCCCGGATCGCCGATCCGCAAAAGCCGGCTGGCGTAGGAGCGCAGTCCTTCCTCCGCCATGGGATTGGGCCGCTCCAGCAGATCGGACCGGACGACGATGCCATCGAATTCGGCATTGAAGCGGACGTGCGGGCCCAGCACGCGCCGGAAGCGGGACACATCGGCGGGCGGTGAACGGGTCAGGCATACCTCTTCCGCCTCCCACGCGGGTCCGGCAAGCTGCTTGAGAATGCGATGCTGCATCGCGACGGCAATATCGCGCGCCTGCACTTTCGGGCCGGGCACGAGGATGGCGGAGCGCAGGACGACGACATCGCCGAAGAGTTCGCGCGTTACGGCCAAGGCATCGTTATGCAGGGGCAAATAAGCCTCGATAGCGGCCAGCGCCGATCCCACGCTGGGTTCATCGCGTGCGATCAGGCCGATCGGGCCGAGATTGGAAAAACCGCGCAGTTCGGAAAGGCGCAGCCCGAAATCATCGCGCCCGCAGGCCACGGCAGCCCGCTCCAGCGCTTCGTTCACGGCCGTTACCGGCACCCGCCGGTCCGGCTGCGCCTCAATGTCCGCCGGCAATCCCGCCGCACGCAACACGCGCCCCGCATCCACGCCATAACTGCGGCAAAGCGCGGTCATGCCGGTAACGGCCGCGGCGCGAACGGTCAGGCGGGCGATATGGCTCATATTGAAAATATTATAGCGCAAATCAGAAAGATTGAACACCCCGTCCCGCCTATTCCGAACAACGACGAACGAGGGAGAGAGCGATGAGCCAGACACCGGTTTGCGACGCCATGCGCGCGCAGGGGCAATGGAATGCCGCCTGGGACGAGGCCGCCGCCATCGATGCGGAATGGGTCGAACGCTTCATGGCGATGGGCACGCATCCGATCGCCAGGGGCGTGCTCGATCCCAAGACCTACGAACTGATCGCGATCGCGGTGGATGCCTCCTGCACCCACATGTACGCGCCGGGCGTTCGCCGCCACATCGCCAAGGCGCTCGATCTGGGCGCCTCGCCCGAGGAAATCATGGCCGTGCTGCAATGCGTGGCCGTGCTGGGCATTCATTCGGTGGCGCTGGGCGCCCCGATGCTTGCCGACGAAATGAAGGCGCGCCGCCTCGCGCCAGTCACCGCGTAAACCAGCCGCAGCTCAAGGAGGCCCGACATGCATTTTCTCGACGATAGCCTGCTGCCCGAAAACCAGGAAAAGCTGGTCATTCAGGTCGCGCCCTATGGCCCGCAATGGTTGCCGGGCGATTTTCCCGAAGACATCCCCGTCTCGATGCAGGAACAGGTGCAAAAGGCGGTGGACTGCTACAACGCCGGCGCCTCGGTGCTGCACCTCCATTGCCGCGAGGCCGACGGCCAGGGATCGAAGCGCATCTCGATGTTCAACGAGATGGTCGACCGCATCCGCACCGCCTGTCCCGACATGCTGATCCAGGTGGGCGGATCGATCTCCTTCGCGCCCGAAGGCGAAGGCGCCGAAGCCAAGTGGCTGAGCGACGATACGCGCCACATGCTCGCGGACCTTTCGCCCAAGCCGGATCAGGTGACGATCGCGATCAACACCACGCAGATGAACATTACCGAACTGATGATGGACGGCGATGTCGACGGCACGATCCTGGAAAATCCGGCCTATGCCCTCGCCTATCGCGACATGTACCTCGAATCCGGGCCGAAGTTCTATCTGGAGCACCTCAAGCGCCTGCGTGACGCGCAGATCCAGCCGCATTTCATGCTGGCGCACATCGCCCAGTTCGAAACCGTGGAGCGGCTGATCCGCAAGGGCGAATACATGGGGCCGCTGATCCTCAACTACGTGGCCATCGGCGGCGGTGCATCGGGCACGCACCCGGCCGACCTGATCGAATTCGCCCGCCGCGTGCCCGATGGCGCTGTGCTGACGATCGAATCGATCATGCGCAACGTGATCCCGTTCAACACGATCGCGATCGCGCTGGGCCTCCATGTCCGCGTGGGGATCGAGGACAACATCTGGCGCCGCAAGGGCGAACGGATGACCTCGGTGCAGCAGATCGAACAGATGGTGCGCATTTCCGAGGAAATCGGGCGCGATGTTGCTGGTGGGGCGGACGCCAAGCGGATCTACCAGATCGGCAGCTGGTACCAGTCGGCCGACGAAACGCTGCGCAAGCTCGGCATGCCGCCGAACCGCCGGACGGGGCAGCGCGGCAACCCGATGTGGGAATACGCCTGAGAGCTGGAGGGGGCCTTGCCGGGCGTCGAAGGGCGCCCGGCAAGCGTCGTCAGTTGACCTGCCGCTCCCGCCCCTGCCAGTAGGGTTCGCGCAACTGGCGGCGCAGGATCTTGCCCGATGGATTGCGCGGTAGTGCGGCGATCACATCCACGCTCTTGGGCACCTTGAAGCCGGCCAGCCGTTCGCGCGCCCACGCGATCACGCTCGCCGGATCGATCGCGTGCCCCGGCTTGGGCGCGCAGACCGCTTTCACCGCTTCGCCCCAGGTTTCGTCGGGCACGCCGATCACCGCCACTTCCAGCACATCGGGATGCCCGTAGATCGCGCTTTCGACCTGCGCGGGATAGACGTTCTCGCCGCCCGAGATGATCATGTCCTTGATGCGATCGTGCATGTAGACATAGCCGTCGGCGTCGATGTAGCCGGCGTCGCCGGTCGCGATCCAGCCGTCCTCGCTGACCGCCGACCGCGTCGCGTCGGGCAGGTTCCAGTAGCCCAGCATGTTGTTCGATGAGCGGGTCTGGATTTCGCCGATGCTGCCCTGCGGCACTTCCCGGCCTTCGCCATCCACCACGCGCACCTCCACGCCCGGCAGCGGCTTGCCGGCCGATCGCATCCGCTGGTTGCCGTCCACCGAATGATCCTCCGGCGGCAACATGCAGATCGTGCCGGTGGTCTCCGTCATGCCATAGGCCTGGATGAACTGCGCATCGAACATCGCGATGCACTGCCGCAGAAGCTCCAGCGGGATCGGCGAGGCGCCATAGATGATGTAGCGCAACCGGCTGTAGTCCACGCTGGCGCAATCGGGATGGTTGAGCAGCATCTGCAAAGCCGCCGGCACGATGAAGAAGCGCGTCACGCCCTTCTGTTCCACCGCATCGAACACCGCGCGCGGCTCGAATTCCGCCAGTATGATCGCGGGAAGACCAGCCGCCAGCGCCATGACGCCAAGCCCGGTCCCGCCGATATGCGCGCAAGGCATGGCAACGAGAATGGCCTCGTCCTCGGCCAGCACGTTGTGCGGAAGCTCCTGCCCGCGCGATTGCTTGCGCAACCCGAACAGGTTGTGGTTGGACAGCACCGCGCCCTTGGGATTGCCTGTCGTGCCCGAGGTGTAGAGTTGCAGGACCGCATCATGAAGCCCGGCCGGCTGGAAGGGACGGGGTTCCGCCGCGGCGATCCATGCGCGCGCTTCACCGGCGGTGATGCACCGCGCGACGCCCTCCACGGCCGCGAAGGTATCGCGCATCGCATCGAAGCCATCGCCCAGAAATACCGCCTTCGCCTGCGCGTTTTGCACGATCCACGCCGCCTCCGGCGCGGCGAGCCGCCAGCCGACCGGGACCATCACGATGCCCGCCCGCGCCACCGCGAAGAACAACGAAAAATACAACGCGCTGTTCTTGCCGAACCATGCAATGCGATCGCCCGACACCAGCCCCATATCGAACAGGCCGCTGACGATGCGGCGCGTCACCTCATCCAGTTCGCGGTAGGTGACGACGCCATCGGGGCCGTCGAGCGCGGCGCGGTCCGGCCTGTCTTCCGCCCAGAACGCGATGAATTCGTCGAAGGTGAAAAGCGCGGCGGTCCGTTCCGCCGTCGATGCTGCCGTCGATGCTGCCGTCGTCAGGGCCTCTGCCTGCGCCATATCCCGTTCTCTCCCTGCCTCCGCATTTCGCGGGGCTTTCGTGCCTTGCCGCGTGCGTTCAGGCACCCACGTCCTTCATTTGAAAAGCGCGAGCACGACATCGATGAATGTCACCCCGGCTATGGGCGCCGCCAGCACGAACAGCAGGTTCACCCCCACCACGCCCAGCAATACCCTTTCGCGCCGCTTGCTCAGCGTCGGCCGGCGCTCAGGCCCTGGCCTGATCGGCTCCTGCGGCGGCCAATAGTTGTCCAGATCTAGAAACACGCATCCTCTCCATGGATTCGTGGTCCCATGATGGCGCGATCCGCGCGAGACACCAAGCACGTTCCGTAGCCACGGCCGCCATCACGGCCAGCCGCGTTATCCGGCTGCATCGCCTTTCGGCGTGAAGCGCGCCACAAGATCGAATGCGTCGGCCGCAAACAGCTGCCTTACCCAGGTGACGTGCGCATCGCCGCGCCATGTCCGGCGCTCCAGCATCAGGCAGGGCGCGCCCTTGGCAATGTTCAGCAGTTCGGCGGCTCGCGCATCGGCGGCTCGTGCACCGATGCGGTGCTCCGCCTCGGTCCACGGCACATGCGCCAGCAGCCAGGTACCCGGCGGGGTCCTGCTGAAATCCGCTGCCGCCGCGGCAGGAACGACGGCCAGACTGATCAGCCGGTGTTCGAATGCGAACGGAATGCCATCCGCCAGATGGAGACAATCGATTTCCAGCACATCGCCGCTGCCGCCAAAGCGATCTTCCTCGCCCCCCGCCGCCGCCACACGCTGCCGCGCGGACAGCAAGCGCAGATCGTAGGCCTTGCCGCGCTCGGCGATCGTCGCCGGAATGTCTGGAATGCCCAGCACGGCGGATTCGATGCGGGGTTGCGCCACGAACGATCCGGCGCGCTTGCGCCGCACGATCAGGCCCGCTTCGGCCAGCGCTTCGGTAGCGCGCGTCACGGTCATGCGCGCGCAGCCATATTGCGCGGCCAGTTCGTGCTCCACGGGAATGCGATCGCCCGGCCGCCACGCGCCGGACATGATCTTTTCCTCGATATCGGCGCGGATGCGCTGGCTCAGCGACAGCGTTTCCGCACCCTTTCCCCGCGTCATGCTTCCAGCAGCCCTTTCACCACCCGCCGATACCGCGCCTCGATAGCCGCATGATCGCGATGGCGTCCATCGATCACGACGCGATCGCCCGCGCGCCAGACATCGGCGATGTCGCGCCGGCCGCCAGCAAAGACGAACGTATCGAGCATCGCATCGCCGCTGCGCGCCAAGGCAAGATCGCCATCGTCGCGCAGCACGACGAGATCGGCCGACGCGCCGACCGCAAGGCCGCCGGGCACGCCCAGCGCCTGGGCACCGCCCGCGACCGCGCGCTGCCACAGGCTCCGTCCAGTCGAAAGACCCGGCTCGCCCAGCATGTTGCGCGCCCGCGCGACGAGGCGTTGGCCATATTCCAGCAGCCGCAGTTCCTCGCCCAGATCGATGCGGACGTTGGAATCCGATCCCACCCCGAAGGTGCCGCCGGCATCGACGAACGCGCGCGCCGGGAAAATGCCGTCGCCCAGATTCGCTTCCGTGATCGGGCACAGCCCCGCGACCGCGCCAGACCGAGCCATGTCCGCCAGCTCGCCGGCATCGACATGCGTGGCATGGACAAGACACCAGCGGCGATCGACCGGGGCATGGTCCAGCAGCCAGCGCACCGGCCGCGCACCGCTCCACGCCAGGCAATCCTCCACCTCGCGCATCTGTTCGGCGATATGGATATGGACCGGCCCTTCCTCCGCCAGCGGCAGGATTTCCGCCAGTTCATCGGGTGTCACCGCGCGCAGGCTATGCGGCGCGATGCCGACCACCGCATCGGGAAGACCGTCCAGCGCGGCGCGGCTTGCCGCCATCAGCCGAGCGAAGCTGTCCGGGCTATGGAGGAAACGGCGCTGTGCCGCGCTGGCCGGCTGCCCCCCGAAACCACCGTGCGCGTAGAATACGGGCAGCAGCGTCAGCCCGATGCCCGTTTCGGCAGCAGCAGCGGCAAGGCGCACGGCCATTTCACCGGGATCGGCATAAGCGCCCCCTTCGGGATCGTTGTGCAGGTAATGGAACTCGCCAACCCGGCAGAAGCCCGCTTCCAGCATGTCCATATAGGCGCGCGCCGCAATCGCCTCCATCGCATCGGGGCCAATCGCGCCGACGAAGCGGTACATCAGATCGCGCCAGCTCCAGAAGCTGTCGCCTTCGTGCCCGCCGATTTCGGTGAGCCCGGCCATGGCGCGCTGGAACGCGTGGCTGTGCAAATTGCCGATGGCCGGAACGCCGATGCCGATCCGCACGTCGCCGGCCCGCACAGGCTGCCCCGCTGCGATAGAAGCGATCTTCCCCGACACGACCCCGATCCGCACGTCGCGCGCCCAGCCATCCGGCAGCAGCGCCTGCGCCAGATGCCAAACCGTCGCCCCCTCCGTCATTCCGATCATGCTGTCCACCATGGCCGACTCCGCCTTGCGCTCATTTTGTCTATACATTATTGAAGGCGCTGCCAAGAACAACGACTCACGGGAAATGCGATGCGCTGCGACACGATCTGGCAAAACGCCCGGCTCTGCACGCTGGCCCCGCACATGCCCGGGCTGGGCGTGGTCGATGACGGAGTGATCGCGGCGGACGAAGGCCGCATCGTGTTCGCGGGCGCGGCGAGCAGCGCCCCCGCTTTCGAAGCCACGCGCACGATCGATTGCGCCGGACGCTGGATCACGCCCGGGCTGATCGACTGCCACACCCACCTCGTCCACGGCGGCAACCGCGCCGGCGAGTTCGAGATGAAACTGGCCGGCGCCAGTTACGAGGACATCGCGCGCGCCGGCGGCGGCATCCGTTCCACCATGCGCGCCACGCGCGCATCGAGCGAGGCCGACCTGGTGGCCAGCGCCCTGCCCCGGCTCGACGCGCTGATCGCGGAAGGTGCGACGACGGTGGAGATCAAGTCGGGCTACGGCCTTTCGCCCGAGAGCGAGGCCCGCCTGTTGCGGGCCGCCCGCGCGCTGGGCCGCGAACGCCCGGTCACGATCCGCACAACCTTCCTGGGCGCGCACGCCGTGCCGCCGGAATTCGACGGCGATGCCGATGGCTATATCGACCTCGTCTGCGACCGGATGCTGCCGGCCGTGGCCACTGCCGGACTGGCCGACGCGGTCGATGGGTTCTGCGAAGGCATCGCCTTTTCACCCGCCCAGATTGAACGGGTATTCGCCCGCGCGCGGGAACTGGGCCTGCCGGTCAAGCTCCATGCCGAACAGTTGTCGAACCTTGGCGGCGCGGCGCTGGCAGCCCGCCACGGCGCGCTCTCGGCCGATCACCTCGAACAACTGGACGCGGACGGCATCGCGGCGATGAAGCAGGCCGGCACCGTGGCGGTGCTGCTGCCCGGCGCGTTCTATTTCCTGCGCGAGACGCACCTGCCGCCGATCGACCAGCTCCGCGCGGCCGGCGTGCCCATCGCCATCGCCACCGACTGCAACCCCGGCACCTCGCCACTCACCTCGCTGCTGCTGACGATGAACATGGCCGCCACGCTGTTCCGCCTGACGGTGGAGGAATGCCTGACGGCCGTGACCCGCAACGCCGCGCGGGCACTGGGCCTTGGCCACGAGACCGGCACGCTGGAGCCCGGGCACTGGTGCGACCTCGCCATCTGGGACGTCGAAAGCCCGGCCGAACTTGTCTATCGCATGGGCTTCAACCCGCTCCATGCCCGTATCTGGAGAGGGAAATGAACCCCGCACTCGTCCTTACCCCCGGCTCGGTATCGCTGGCCGACTGGAAGCGCGTCCACGCCGGCGCACCGGTATCTCTCGCGCCATCGTCCGGCCCGGCGATCACGGCGGGGGCGGCGGCGGTCGAGCGCATTCTCGACCGGGGCGAACCGGTCTACGGCATCAACACCGGCTTCGGAAAGCTGGCGAGCGTGCGGATAGACACGGCCGATCTCGCCACGCTTCAGCGCAATATCGTGCTGAGCCATGCCGCCGGCACCGGCGAACCGTCGCCCATCGCGGTCGTGCGCCTGATGATGGCGCTGAAGCTGGGCAGCCTGGCGCAGGGCGCGTCGGGGATCGCCCCGTCGACGGTGGCGCTGCTCGAAGCCATGCTCTTGCGCGGTGTAACCCCGGTCGTGCCCGCGCAAGGCTCGGTCGGCGCATCGGGCGATCTCGCCCCCTTGTCGCACATGGCCGCCGCGATGATCGGGGTGGGCGAGGCATTCTTCGCGGGCGAACGGATGAGCGCCGCCGCCGCGCTGGCGAAAGCCGGGCTGGAACCCGCCGTGCTCGGCCCCAAGGAAGGGCTGGCCCTGCTCAATGGCACGCAGTTCTCGACCGCCAACGCGCTGGCCGGGCTGTTCGCGGCGGAAACGCTGTTTCAGGCCGCGCTTGTCACCGGCGCGCTGTCGACCGAGGCCGCCAGAGGATCGGACGCGCCATTCGATCCGCGCATCCACCTGCTGCGCCGTCAGCCGGGCCAGATCGCGGTGGGCGATGCCCTGCGCGGACTGATGGCCGGCTCCGCGATCCGCGCCTCGCACCTCACCGGCGATCCGCGCGTGCAGGACCCCTATTGCCTGCGCTGCCAGCCGCAGGTGATGGGCGCGGCGCTCGACGTGCTGCGGCAGGCCGCGTCGACGCTGGCGATCGAGGCCAACGGCGTCACCGACAACCCGCTGATCTTCCCCGAAACCGACGAGGCACTTTCGGGCGGCAATTTCCACGCCGAACCGGTCGCCTTCGCCGCGGACATGATCGCGCTGGCGATCTGCGAGATCGGCTCGCTGGCCGAACGGCGCATCGCCATGCTGGTCGATCCCGCGCTGTCCGGGCTGCCCGCATTCCTCACGCCCCGGCCCGGTCTCAATTCCGGCTTCATGATCCCGCAGGTGACCGCCGCCGCGCTGGTCAGCGAGAACAAGCAGCGCGCCTATCCCGCCAGCGTCGATTCCATACCCACCTCGGCCAACCAGGAAGACCATGTCTCGATGGCCGCGCACGGCGCGCGCCGCCTGATAGGCATGGCGCGCAACGCCAGCGCCGTGATCGGGATCGAGGCGCTGGCCGCGGCGCAAGGGTGCGATTTTCATGCCCCGCTGGCATCGAGCGCGGCGCTGGAAGCCGCCCGCGCCCTGATCCGTGCGCACGTGCCGCATCTGGAGGACGACCGCCATTTCCATCCCGACATGGAAGCGGCCAATGCCCTTGTCCGTTCGGGCGCGCTCGCCACCGCGACGGGCGCGGACCTGCCCGGCGTCGCATGAGCGGCTGGCTCCATATCCACCGGGGCGATGCGCCGCTGGTCGTGGCCTTCCCCCACACCGGAACGGACATTCCGGACGATGTCGCGCCGGCGCTCCGTTCGCCTTGGCTGGCGCGCAAGGATGCCGACTGGTGGATCGACCGGCTCTACGATTTCGCCACCACGCTGGGCGCGACCACGATCCGCACCACGATTTCGCGCAGCGTGATCGACGTGAATCGCGATCCCTCGGGCGCGTCGCTCTATCCCGGCAAGGCGACCACCGCGCTCTGCCCGGTCGATACGTTCGATGGCGAACCGCTCTACCTTCCCGGCGCAGAACCGGACGCGGCGGAGATCGCCCGGCGGCGCGAATGCTATTTCGCCCCCTATCACGCGGCGATAACCACCGAGATCGCGCGTCTCCGGCAGGTCCACACACGGGTCGTGCTCTATGACGCGCATGCGATCCGCTCGGTCGTGCCGCGCCTGTTCGATGGCACGCTGCCCCAGTTCAACATCGGCACGTTCGACAACGCGGCCTGTGATCCCTCGCTGGCGGAAACGATCGCCGGCATCGCCGCCGCATCCCCGTTCGACCACGTCGTCAACGGCCGCTTCAAGGGCGGCTGGACCACGCGGCACTATGGCCGCCCCGCCGACGGCATCCACGCCGTGCAGATGGAACTCGCCTGCCGGGGCTACATGGACGATCCCGCCGGGCCGCTGGATCACGCCAACTGGCCATCCCCCTACCAGCCCGAACGCGCCGAAGCGCTGCGTTCGGTGCTCACCACGATGCTCGAAGCATGTCTCGATTTCGCGAGAGGACAATCATGACCCGTATCGACAACAGCCGTGTCATCCGCCCGACCAACGGCACCGAACTTTCCGCGCGAAGCTGGCTGACCGAAGCCCCGCTGCGGATGCTGATGAACAACCTGCATCCCGATGTGGCCGAACGGCCGGAGGAACTCGTCGTCTATGGCGGCATCGGCCGCGCCGCGCGCGACTGGGAAAGCTATGACCGGATCGTCGAGACGCTGAAGCGGCTGGGCGACGATGAAACGCTGCTGGTCCAGTCGGGCAAGCCGGTCGGCGTGTTCCGCACCCATGCCGATGCCCCGCGCGTGCTGATCGCCAATTCCAACCTCGTGCCCCATTGGGCGACGTGGGAACATTTCCACGAACTGGATCAGCGCGGCTTGGCCATGTACGGCCAGATGACCGCCGGATCGTGGATCTACATCGGCACGCAGGGCATCGTGCAGGGCACCTACGAGACATTCGTGGAAATGGGCCGCCAGCACTACGGCGGCGATCTTTCGGGCAAGTGGCTGCTGACCGCCGGCCTGGGCGGAATGGGCGGGGCGCAGCCGCTGGCGGCGGTGATGGCGGGCGCCTCGTGCCTCGCCATCGAATGCCAGCCGAGCCGCATCGATATGCGCCTGCGCACCGGCTATCTCGACAAGGCGACGGACAATCTGGACGAGGCGCTGGCGATCGTCACCACGGCAAAGACGCCCACCTCGGTCGGCCTGCTCGGCAACGCCGCCGAACTGCTGCCGCTGCTGTACGAACGCGGCGTGCGCCCCCACCTGCTGACCGACCAGACGAGCGCGCACGATCCGGTCAACGGCTACCTGCCCGCCGGCTGGGCGCTGGAACGCTGGTTCAGCGAGCGGGAGCGCGATCCCGCCGCCGTGGCCCGCGCGGCCAAGGCATCGATGGCCACCCACGTCCGCGCCATGCTCGCCTTCCAGGCGGCGGGCGTTCCGACCACCGACTATGGCAACAACATCCGCCAGATGGCCAAGGACGAAGGCGTGGACAACGCCTTCGATTTCCCCGGCTTCGTGCCCGCCTATATCCGGCCGCTGTTCTGCCGGGGCATCGGCCCGTTCCGCTGGGCGGCGCTTTCCGGCGATCCGGAGGACATCTACAAGACCGACGCCAAGGTGAAGGAACTTCTGCCCGACAACGCACACCTGCACCGCTGGCTCGACATGGCGCGCGAACGCATCCACTTCCAGGGCCTACCGGCGCGCATCTGCTGGGTCGGCCTCGGCGACCGGCACAGGCTGGGCCTGGCCTTCAACGAGATGGTCGCGAAGGGCGAACTCAAGGCGCCGGTGGTAATCGGCCGCGATCATCTCGATTCCGGATCGGTCGCCAGCCCCAACCGCGAAACCGAAGCCATGCGCGATGGATCGGATGCGGTATCGGACTGGCCGCTGCTCAACGCCCTGCTCAACACCGCCAGCGGCGCGACCTGGGTATCGCTGCACCACGGCGGCGGCGTGGGCATGGGCTTTTCCCAGCATTCGGGCATGGTGATCGTGGCCGACGGCACCGATGCGGCGGCCCGCCGCCTCGAACGGGTGCTGTGGAATGATCCGGCGACGGGCGTGATGCGCCATGCCGATGCAGGCTATGACATCGCGCTGGATTGCGCGCGCGAAAAGGGGCTGGATCTGCCCGGTATCCTCGGCTGATCGCCAGCCGCTGAAGTTGCAGAAAAGCCTCCCGGTGCAGGGCATCGGGAGGCTTTTCTGTGTTCGGCACGCGCCAACCGGGTGGCACGCGAAATCAGAACGGCAGCTTGAAGCCCGGCGGGATACCCGCTGCCATCTGCACTTTCTGCATTTCCTCCGCCGCGGCGGCATCCGCCTTGCCGCGCGCATCGTTGAATGCGGCTGCGATCAGGTCTTCGAGAATGCCCTTCTCCGAAGGAGCAAGCAGGCTTTCATCGAGCGATACGCCGATCACGCGGCCCTTGGCCGACGCCTTGATCCTGACCAGCCCGCCACCGGCCGCGCCTTCCACCTCGATCGCGTCCAGCTTGGACTGCGCATCTTCCATCTGCTTCTGGATGGTCTGCGCCGCCTGCTGCGCGGCCTGAATCATTTCTTCCATGGACTTCATGCGTGTCTGCTCCGACTCTGGCCCCAAGGCCGTGCCTGATGCTCTCTCGAGCTGTCTTCATCGATGATCTTCGCGTCAGGAAACGCGGCGAACGCGGCCTTGACCAACGGGTCTTCCAGCATGGCCTGATGGGCCTGCTGCTGATGAGCCGTTTTGGTTTCCTCAAGGCTGGGCTGCGCCTCACCACTGGAAACGGCGTCGTCGCGCTCCACCTGCCATGGCTCGCCGGTCGCGTGCTGCAGCGCCTTGCGGATGTCGGCCGAAGGATCGCCCGGCAGCCCCGGCGCCAACTGATAACGCAGATACCCTGCGCGCAACTCGATCACCCGCACGGACAGCCGCATCGACGATCCGACCAGCGGCGCGTGATGCTCCACTTGCTCGACCAGTTCCGCCCAGTCCAGCGCCACGGGCACCGGTGCGGGAACATGCATGGCCCGGGAACCGCCGCCGCTTCCATCGCCGTTTTCGCCAGCCGGCGCGGCCGCCATCACCACCGGGCGTGAGGCGATGTCCTCCAGCTTCTTCACCAGCGATCCCGGATCGGGCATGTCGGCCGCATGAAGCACGCGCAGCAGCGCCATCTGCGCCGCCACCAGCGGGTCCGGCGCGGTCTTCACTTCCTCGTAACCCTTGAGCAGCAGTTGCCACAGCCGATGGAGCTGCCCCGCCGCCAGGTCCCTGGCCCAACCCTCAATCGCGGCGCGCTCCTCGGGCGATCGGGTGTCGGAACCCGAACCGCCGATCTGCGCCACCGTCACCTTGTGAACGATGTCCATTTGCGCGCGCATCATCGCAATCGGCTCGATGCCCAGCGCGTATTGCTGCGCCACTTCCTCCAGCAGCGCGCCGCCGTCACCCCCCAGCACGGCGGCGAACAGGCGGCGCTGCATGGTCTTGTCGGCAAGGCCCAGCATCTCGCGAACCTGCTCGGCGGTGACGACGGTCGCCTCGCCGCCGCCCGCAAGATCCGCGTGGCTGATCGCCTGATCGAGGATCGACAACCCGTCGCGCACCGAACCCTCAGCCGCCGTGGCGATCATCGCCAACGCCTCGTCCTCGGCCTCGACGCCTTCCTTGCCGCAGATCATGGCGAAATGGCTGGCCAGCAGCGGCGCGGGAATACGCTTGAGATCGAACCGCTGGCAGCGCGACAGCACGGTGACGGGCAGCTTGTCCACCTCGGTCGTGGCGAACAGGAACTTCACATGCGCCGGCGGCTCCTCCAGCGTCTTGAGCAGCGCGTTGAACGCGTTGCGCGAGAGCATGTGAACTTCGTCGATGATATAGATCTTGTACCGCGCCGAAACGGCGGCATAGCGCACCGCCTCGATGATCTCGCGCACGTCGTCCACGCCGGTATGGCTGGCGGCGTCCATCTCGATCACGTCGATGTGCCGCCCTTCGGCGATGGCCACGCAAGGCTCGCACTGGCCGCAGGGGTCGATCGTCGGCCCGCCCTGGCCGTCCGGCCCGATGCAGTTGAGCGCCTTGGCGATCAGGCGCGCGGTCGACGTCTTGCCCACCCCGCGCACGCCGGTCATCAGGAAGGCATGGGCCAGCCGGCCGCGCTTGATCGCGTTGGCCAGCGTCTGCACCATCGCGTCCTGCCCGATCAGTTCGGCGAAGGTCTGCGACCGGTACTTGCGCGCCAGCACGCGATAGGGCTGCACATCGCCGCCCGTTGTCGAAGGCGGCGCGGGCTTCGGCTGCGGCGGCATGTCCAGGCCAAGACCGAGCGCGTCCTCGGGCATATCCGGATCGCGTTCGGTCGGCGTATCGTTGCCGAAGATGTCGGTTGAATCGACCATGATGACCCTAGGTAGGCGCTGCCGCGCGGAATGTCGATTTGCACCACATCAGAATGCAGCGAATTGACACGTCAGTTTCACCATGAAACCAATCGCGCATGAACGCCATTCAACCCGGCCGCTTCACCGCCAACCACGCCGGCCCGCTGGTCGTTTTCGCCATCGGCATGCGCATCAACCGCTTCTGGCGCTTCGGGAAATGGTTGCCGGTGATCCGCGCGATGCGGCCCATGCTGGCCGAGCTTTCCGCGAATCCGGACAGTGGCTTCCTGGGCGCCGAATACCTTCTGCGCGGCCCGCGCACGGTCATGCTGCTGCAGTACTGGCGCGATTTCGACAGTCTGGAAGCCTATGCGCGTGATCGCGATCGGGCGCATTGGCCGGCCTGGACCGCCTTCAACAAGGCCGTCGGCGCTGATGGCACGGTGGGCATTTTCCATGAAACCTACGTCGTTCCGGCAGGCGGCCATGAAACGGTCTATGCCAACATGCCGCCGTTCGGGCTGGGCAAGGTGGCTGGCACGATTCCCGCCACGGGATCGCGCAACGAAGCGCGCTCGCGCCTGAAGGCGGCGGTATCGGACGACTGAAATGTGCGATGGAAGGAGCCGGGCGACCCGCCGCTATCCGTTGTGGCTGCTTCCTTCCGGACCTGACCAGGTTGGCGAACGCTAACGTCCACCCGACTCCCGGTGGGGCATATGGAGACAAGGCAACCGTTTGTCCAGCCTTGCGGCCGGACGGCGCGGATCAACGGAAATTGTCGGCGTAGCTCTGCAGCTTCAGCTTGCGCGGCGGGGTCGGCGTGACGTGCGTCTCAATGCCGTAGCGATCGGCATAGGCCTTCGCTTCCACTTCCGAACCGAAGCGCAGCACCACCTGCTGCTGCGTATCGCCGGAGCCGGTCCAGCCCATCAGCGGATCGGGCCGCTTGGCCTCGGCCGGTTCGAATTCGAGAAGCCAGTCGGCGGTCCGGGCCTTGCCGGACTGCATGGCGTTTTTCGGGCGCTGATAGATGCGTGCAGGCATGGGCTGCGCTTTCGGTCGAATCGTTGCCGGAATCAAGAGAGACTTTCCGCGCACCCCGTCAAAGGTGGCTGCGAACGCAGGATCGGGCCGTCATCAGGATCGCCGCGAAGCCTCGAACGCGTTCTTGGTCTTGAGGCTAGGGTCTTCGGCCCACGGCTCGTCCGGCCAGCGGTGCCGGGGATAACGGCCTTTCATGTCCTTCACCACATCGCGCCAGCTTCCACGCCAGAACGCGGGCAGATCGGCCGTCGTCTGGATCGGCCGGCCGGCGGGCGAAGTCAGGCTCAGCAGCAGCGGCCGCGCCGGCTGGCCGATCACGGGATGCCGGTCCAGCCCGAACAGTGCCTGCACTCGCAGTTCCACGGTCGGGCCGCCCTCGTGCGCGTAATCGATGGCGTGGCTGGTTCCGGCTGGCGAGCGGTACTCCGCCGGAGCCAGCCGGTCGAGCGCCTGCCGCTCGTTCCAGTCCAGCCGGTTCGCCAACGCATCGTGCAGCTTGCCGGCGGGGATGGAAAAGTCACGCCTTCCCGCCAGCAAAGGCCCGAGCCATTCGTCCAGCCCATCCAGCAAGGCCGCCTCCGAGAGCGCCGTAAGCCCGGCATGGCGCGCGCGTTCGAGCAGCGCCCTGGCCCCTCCCCCCAGCGGCAGCAAGGCGAGCCCCGAACGCCGCACCTGATCGAGCAGGAGCGCGGCCACCGCATCCGGATCGGGCGAAGGATCAGGCACCCGCGCCAGCACGATCGCGCCGAGCCGGCGCTCCAGCCGCGCCTCGACACGGGCCTCGGCCTCGTTCCACGTCAGGGCGTGGCGCGCTTCCAGCCGGTGCGGCAGCCAGCGGGTAATGTCCGCTTCGTCCAGCGCCAGCGCGGCCATGATCCGCGCGCCTTTGGCCTCGCCCTGCGCATCGCCGATCACCAGCCATTCGGCGGTGGCGAGCGGCGATGCGGGATCGAGCCGATAGCCGCGCCCGCCGGAGGACAGCCATTCCTCCCCGCTGGCGGACCGGCGGCGGGCGATGCGATCGGGGAAGGCTTCCGCGAGAAGCACGCCCGGGGGCGGGACTTGCCCGCGTCCATCGGCAGATTCGGAGCCGGTGGACGAAGAGACGCGCTCCGCCATCTCCGCCCAGCGCGCCGCCAGTTTGCGCGATGCCTCCGCCCGGCCGCCGCGTTCGCCGTTCCAGCGATCGAGCCGTCGCGCCAGATCCTCTCCCTTTCCGCCAAGGCCGCGCTCCTGCAACAGCAGCGCCAGCCGCGCCGCCTCCCGCGCCGCGCCGCGCCTGGCGGCAAAGACGAGCATATGGGCCAGCGCCGGCTCCATTGGCAGCTTCGCCAAGGCGCGGCCGTGCGTGGTGATCCGGTTGTCGGCATCGAGTGCGCCCAGCGCTCGCAACTGCGCCTGCGCGGCCGCCATCGCCGGAACCGGCGGCGGATCGATCCAGGCCATGTCGGCCGGATCGCCCGCGCCCCATTGCGCGAGCGTGAGCGCCAGCGGTGCCAGATCGGAGGTGAGGATTTCGGGCGGATCGAAGGCCGGCCGGCCGGCGTGGGCGGCTTCTTCCCACAAGCGATAGGCCACGCCCGGCCCCTGCCGCGCCGCGCGGCCCGCACGCTGCGCCGCGGCAGCCTGGCTGGCACGGTGAGTCACCAGCCGCGTGACACCGGCGGTCTTGTCGAACTCGGCCCGGCGCGAAAGGCCGGCATCGACCACCACCGAAACCCCGTCCAGCGTCAGGCTGGTTTCGGCGATGGCGGTGGCGAGCACGATCCTGCGGCGTCCGCCGGCATCGCGCCGGATCGCGGTGCGCTGCCCCGCCGGCTCCACCTGCCCGTGCAGCGGCAGCACGAGCGCTTGCGGCAGGCGATCCGCGAGCAGATCGGCGGTGCGCTCAATGTCGCGCACGCCGGGCAGGAAGGCCAGGACATCCCCCTGTTCGCTGCGCCATGCCTCGCCGATGGCGGAGGCCATGGCCTGTTCCAGCCGCAGGTCCGGCCGCGCGCCCAGCCAGCGGATAGCCAGCGGGAACGCCTTCCCTTCGCTCTCGATCACGGGCGCATCGCCCAACAGTCCGGCAAAGCGCGTGCCGTCGATGGTGGCGGACATGACGATCAGGCGCAGGTCTTCCCGCAACACCGCCTGCGATTCGATCGCCAGCGCCAGCCCCAGATCGCTATCGAGATGGCGCTCGTGCGCTTCGTCGAACAGCACGGCGGAAACCCCCTTCAGGTCGAGATCTCCAAGGATCGTCGCCACGAAGATCGCCTCGGTCATGACGAGGATGCGGGTCCGGGCCGAGCGTTTGCTGTCCAGGCGGGTCAGATACCCCACCGTCTCGCCCGGCTGCTCGCCCATCAGTTCCGCCATGCGCTCGGCAGCTGCACGCGCCGCCACGCGGCGGGGCGAGAGCAGGATCACCGTGCCATCGCACCACGGCTCACCAAGCAGCGCGGGGGCGACGGAGGTGGTCTTGCCCGCGCCCGGCGGCGCGATCAGCACGGCGGACGGCTGCGCGCGCAAGGCGGCAAGCAGATCTGGCAGGACGGCGTGGATCGGCAGGTCGGTCACGCCGGTTCCCTAGGCGGCAATCGCGGCCCAGGGAACCGGGTACGTCAATGGCGGCTCGCCAGTTCCGAATTGAGCCACAGCGCCACCAGCGTCGCCAGCGCGCCCGACAGCAGATAAGCGCCCGAAGCGAGCAGCCCGCCCTGCGCGGCCAGCCACAACGCCACCAGCGGCGCGAACCCGGCGCCGAACAGCCACGCCAGATCGCTCGTCAGCGCCGAACCGGTATAGCGATGGCGCGTGGCGAAGTTGGACGAGACCGCGCCCGACGATTGCCCGAAGGCCAGTCCCAGCAGGATGAAGCCCAGCACCATGAAGGCGATCTCGCCGCCCTCACCCAGCCCCAGCAATTGCGGCGCGAACCCGCTGAACACAGCGATCGCCGCGGCCGAAACCACCAGCAGGCGGCGGCGCCCGATGCGGTCGGCCAGCAGGCCCGACGCAATGATCGCCAGCACGCCGATCGCCGCCGCACCGGCTTCGATCAGCAGGAAGCTGGTCGGCTGCTCGGGCGTGAACAGCAGTACCCACGACAGCGGGAACACGGTGACCATGTGAAACAGCGCGAAGCTCACCAACGGAGCGAACACCCCGATCGCGACCGTGCGCCATTCGCGCGAGACTGTCTCCAGCACCGGCGCGGCCTGAAGATCGCGCGATTCGTAAAGCCGCCGGAACTCGGGCGTCGCCACCATGCGCAGCCGCGCGAACAGGGCAACGACGTTGATCGCGAAGGCGACGAAGAACGGATAGCGCCAGCCCCATTCAAGGAAATCGGCGATGGACAGCGATGCGGTGAAGAACGCGAACAGCAGGCTCGCCACGATCAGGCCCAGCGGCGCGCCAAGTTGCGGGATCATCGCATACCAGCCGCGCCGGTTCTCGGGCGCGTTGAGCGCCAGCAGCGAGGCCAGGCCATCCCAGGTGCCGCCCAGCGCGAAGCCCTGCCCCAGCCGGAACAGCGCCAGCAGCCAGATCGCCCGCGCGCCCAGTGTCTCATAGCCGGGCAGGAAGGCAATCGCGGCGGTCGATCCGCCCAGCAGGAACAGGGCGATCGTCAGCTTCGCCTCGCGCCCCAGCATGCGGTCGACGGCCATGAACGCCACCGACCCCACCGGACGGGCCAGAAAGGCCAGCGCAAACAGCGAGAACGACCACAGCATCGCCTGAAGCGGGGGAGCGAAGGGGAAAAAGACCTTCGGGAACACCAGCACCGAAGCGATCGCATAGACGAAGAAATCGAAGAATTCGGACGTGCGACCGATGATCACGCCGATGGCGATGTCGCCCGGCGAAACGGCGTGACCGGCATGCCCGCGCGGGCCTTGCCCCGCCATGCCGTTATCGAAGGGAACTGCAGTCATGTCAGGCACCTCGTTCGTGCCCGTTGCGGGCTTCACCCCGGTCTGTTCCGACCGTTGAGGACAAGGTTTCACTGTCATTGATCCGCGTCAAGGCGCGGGTGGGACAAATTGTCCAATCGAACGCACCATCCGACGCGCCTAGTCCGCGCGCCATGCCAGCGATCCCCCCGTCCCTCTGGCGCCTCGCGCGCGGTGCCGTCGTCCTCCCGCTTGCTGCCCTCCTCTCCGGCTGCGACTGGGTCGTTCTCAATCCCTCGGGCGATATCGCGCAACAGCAGGCGCATCTTGTGATCGTCGCCACGGCGCTGATGCTGCTGATCATCGTGCCGGTCATGGTGCTGACGGTCGCCTTCGCCTGGCGTTACCGTTCTTCCAACACCGCGGCGACCTATGCGCCCGAATGGCACCATTCCACCAAGCTGGAACTGGTGATCTGGTCGGCGCCGCTGATGATCATCATCGCGCTGGGGTCGATCACCTGGGTCACGACCCATACGCTCGATCCCTACCGCCCGCTATCGCGCATAGACGCCGCCCGGCCGCTTCCGGCCGGTACGAAGCCGCTGGAAGTGCAGGTCGTCGCGCTCGACTGGAAGTGGCTGTTCATCTACCCCGAACAGAAGATCGCCACCGTGAACGATCTGGTCCTGCCGGTGGATCGCCCCGTGCAATTCCGCCTGACCGCGTCGTCCGTGATGAACTCGTTCTACGTGCCCGCACTCGCCGGCCAGATCTATGCCATGCCGGGCATGGAAACGAAGCTCCATGCCGTACTCAACCGGATGGGCTCGTTCCAGGGCTTTTCCGCGCAATACAGCGGCGCCGGCTTCTCCAAGATGCGTTTCGTGACGCGCGGCGTATCCGCGGGCGATTTCGACGCCTGGGCCGCTGGCATCCGCAAGGGTGCCGACGCGCTGGACCGCACGGCCTACCTGAAGCTCGAACAGCCGAGCGAGAAAGAACCGGTCCGCCACTTCGCCAACGTCGATCCGGCGCTGTTCGACGCAGCCGTCAACCTCTGCGTCCGCCCTGGCAAGATGTGCGTGAACCAGATGATGGCGATCGACGCCGAAGGCGGCACCGGCCGCGCCGGGCAGTTCAACCTTGCCGCGCTGACCTACGACAAGTTCGGTCGCGAACAGGTGGTGCCCGTGCTTCCCGGTCGCCAGCCCAGCGGCGCGCAACTGTTCGTCAACGCGAATGCCTATTGCGCCGGCAAGGGACCGCTGAAGGAGGCACCGCCCCAACAGCCGGCCAGCCGCACCCTATCCCTCGCCGCTCCGGCGTCCTCCCCCGTTTCCTGATCGCGGACACTGATCCATGACACCTGCCGAACCACACTGGTCGTTCCTGCTCGGGCGCCTCGGCCCCGATGCGATCCCGACCGAGCCGATCGTGCTCGCCACGTTCGCGGTCGTCGCGCTAGGCGGCGTCGCGCTGCTGGCGGCGCTCACCTATTTCCGCCTGTGGGGCTATCTCTGGAAAGAGTGGTTCACCAGCGTGGATCACAAGAAGATCGGCATCATGTACATGGTGCTGGGCCTCGTCATGTTCCTGCGCGGCTTTGCCGACGCGCTGATGATGCGCATCCAGCAGGCGATCGCGTTCAACGGATCGGAAGGCTATCTCAACGCGCACCACTACGATCAGATATTCACCGCACACGGCGTGATCATGATCTTCTTTGTGGCCATGCCGTTCGTGACCGGGCTGATGAACTACGTGGTGCCGCTGCAGATCGGCGCGCGCGACGTCTCGTTCCCGTTCCTCAACAACTTCAGCTTCTGGATGACCGCCAGCGGCGCTGCGCTGGTGATGGCCTCGCTGTTCGTCGGGGAATTCGCGCAGACGGGGTGGCTGGCCTATCCGCCGCTTTCCGGCCTTGCCTACAGCCCCAACGTCGGCGTCGATTACTACATCTGGTCGCTGCAGATCGCGGGCGTGGGCACCACGCTGTCGGGGATCAACCTGATCGCCACGATCGTGAAGATGCGCGCGCCCGGCATGACGATGATGCGGATGCCGGTGTTCACCTGGACCTCGCTGTGCACCAACGTGCTGATCGTGGCGTCCTTCCCGGTGCTGACCGCCGTGCTCGTGCTGCTCAGCCTCGATCGCTATGTCGGCACCAACTTCTTCACGAACGATTTCGGCGGCAGCCCGATGATGTACGTGAACCTGATCTGGATCTGGGGCCACCCGGAAGTCTATATCCTGATCCTGCCGATCTTCGGCGTCTTCTCCGAAATCACCTCCACGTTCTCGGGCAAGCGGCTCTTCGGCTATTCGTCGATGGTCTATGCCACCGTCGTCATCACCATCCTGTCCTACCTCGTGTGGCTGCACCACTTCTTCACGATGGGTTCGGGCGCGAGCGTGAACAGCTTCTTCGGCATCACCACGATGGTGATCTCGATCCCCACCGGGGCGAAGATGTTCAACTGGATGTTCACGATGTACCGCGCGCGCATCCGCTTCGACCTGCCGATGATGTGGACGATGGCGTTCATGCTGACGTTCGTGATCGGCGGCATGACCGGGGTAATGCTTGCGGTGCCGCCGGCGGACTTCGTGCTGCACAACTCGCTGTTCCTGATCGCGCACTTCCACAACGTGATCATCGGCGGCGTGGTGTTCGGCGTGTTCGCGGCGATCAACTACTGGTGGCCCAAGGCGTTCGGTTTCCGTCTGGAGCCGTTCTGGGGCAAGGTCAGCTTCTGGTGCTGGGTCGTCGGCTTCTGGATGGCCTTTACCCCGCTCTACGTCATGGGCCTGATGGGCGTGACGCGCCGGATGCGGGTGTTCGACGATCCCTCGCTGCAGATCTGGTTCCAGATCGCCGCGGCGGGCGCCTTCCTTATCGCGCTGGGCATCGTGGCCATGCTGATCCAGTACACCGTCTCGATCCTGCGGCGCGACGAACTGCGCGACGAAACCGGCGATCCCTGGAACGCGCGCACGCTGGAATGGTCGACGAGTTCGCCGCCGCCCGCCTACAACTTCGCCTTCACCCCGATCGTGCATGATCTGGACGCGTGGGAGGACATGAAGCGCGCGGGCGTGGCCCGTCCGGTCGAAGGCTTCCGCCCGATCCACATGCCCAAGAACACGGGCGCGGGCGTGATCCTGGCCGGAATCAGCGCGGTCTGCGGCTTCGCCCTGATCTGGCATATCTGGTGGCTGGCCGTGGCAAGCTTCGGCGCGCTGCTGATCACCGCCATCGCGCATACCTTCAACTACCGGCGCGACTTCCACATTCCCGCCGAAACCGTGGCGGAAACCGAAGCCACCCGCACCCGGCAGCTTGCCGCGCTTGAGGGAGCCGCAGCATGAGCCAGTCCGTTTCCCCGGCGACCCTGACGGGCCGCTACTACGACCTGCACGAGCACGATCATCCCGAAGGCGGCAGCACCATGCTGGGCTTCTGGATCTACCTGATGAGCGACTGCCTCATCTTCGCGATGCTGTTCGCCGCCTTCGGCGTGCTGGGCGGCAACCTCGCGGCGGGGCCGGGGCCGAAAGACCTGTTCGACCTGCCGCTGGTCGCACTCAACACCTCGATGCTGCTGTTCTCGTCGATCACCTACGGGTTCGCGATGCTGGCGATGCAGCGCGGGCAGAAAGGGCAGACGCAGCTCTGGCTGCTGATCACCGGCCTGTTCGGCGCGGCCTTTCTCGGGATCGAGCTGTACGAATTCTCGCACCTGATCCACGAAGGGGCGACGCCACAGCGCAGCGCCTTCCTGTCCTCGTTCTTCACGCTGGTTGGCACGCATGGCCTGCACGTTACGTTCGGCCTGGTCTGGCTGACGGTGCTGATGGTGCAGGTCGGCCAGCGCGGTCTGATCGCCGCCAACAAGCGCCGCCTGATGTGCCTCAGCCTATTCTGGCACTTTCTCGACGTCGTCTGGATCGGCGTCTTCACGTTCGTCTATCTGATGGGAATGCTGCGATGAGCGCTGCACACGATGTTCATGGGCACGGGCATGACGAGGGCCACGGTTCGCTGCGCGATTACGTCTGGGGCTTCGGTCTTTCCGTCATCCTCACCGCCGTCCCGTTCTGGCTGGTGATGAGCGGCGCCATTGCCGACAAGGGCACCACAGCGCTGGTCATCACCGGCTTCGCCGCGGTGCAGATCGTGGTCCACATGATCTTCTTCCTGCACATGAATGCCAAGGCGGAAGGCGGCTGGAACCTTCTGGCGCTGCTGTTCACGGTGGTGCTGGTGGTAATCGTGCTCAGCGGATCGCTGTGGGTGATGTATCACCTCAACCACAACATGATGCCCCAGGGCACCATGCAGGGCATGGAACAAGCGCCTTGAACACCAGGGCGGCGCGGCGCGGGTTCAACTGGCTCGCGCTCGCCCTTCTTCTCCTTGTGCCCGCCTTCATCGCGCTGGGCGTGTGGCAGGTCCACCGGCTGGCGTGGAAGGAAGCCCTGATCGCGCACGTTGAACAGGCCACGCATGCCACGCCGATCCCGGTGGCGGTGCTTCCGCAAGGCCCGCTCAAGCCGCTCGAATACCGCCGCCTCACCATGAGCGGCACATATGACGCACGAGGCGTAACACTCGTGACGGGCACATCAATTCTCGGCAGCGGCTACTGGGTGCTCGTCCCGCTCCAGCCCGATCGTGGTCCGCCCGTCCTCGTCAATCGCGGCTTCGTCCCGAGCGGTTCCCGAGTTGATCCGGTGCGCCGCGCGACGCCCTCCGGCCGCGTCACCGTCACCGGCCTGCTCCGCCTGACCGAACCCGGCGGCGCCTTCCTGCGCGCCAACCGGCCCGGTGATGATCGCTGGTATTCGCGCGATGTCGTCGCGATTGCCGCCAGGCGCGGCGTGACCATCGACCCACGGCTGTTTATCGACGCGCAGTTGGAAAGCCCCCGCGCTTCAGAAACACCCGTCGCCGGGCTCACCGTGCTGACGTTCCCCAATAACCACCTTGCCTATGCCCTGACCTGGTTCGCCCTCGCCGCGCTGTGCGCCGCCGGGGCAATCGTGGTATGGCGCAGGCAATCATGACCAGAAGCCTCGCCCAGCTCTCCTATCCGCCCGCCAGCGCGCGCAACATGGCGCTGCTTGTCCAGTTGCGCTGGATGGCTGTGGCGGGACAATTGCTGACGATCTGGATTGCCGCGGCAGCGATGGGCGTGAACCTGCCGTTACCACAGCTGATAACCGTGCCGGTCCTCCTCGGCTTCGTGAATCTTGCCACCGCGGTGATGGGGCGGGAGCGCGAAGGGTACAGCTACATGGAACTGCTCGGCGCGCTGATGCTGGATGTCGCGGCACTGGGCTGGCAGCTCTATTTCAGCGGCGGGACGACCAATCCGTTCACCTTCCTGTTCCTGCTGCAGATCGTGATCGGCGCGATCCTGCTGCCGCCGGACTGGAGCTGGATCGTCGCCGCGATCGCGGCGCTGGGCGTGGCGCTGCTGACGTTCCTGTACCGTCCGCTTGCGCTGCCACCGCAATACGCCGCGGAACCCTTGCGCCTCTATCTGCTCGGCAGCCTGCTCTGCTTCCTTCTGATCGCCGCGCTGCTGGTGTTCTTCGTAATCCGCATGGACCGCAACCGCCGGCAGAGCGATGCCGCACTCGCCACGCTGCGCCAGCAGGCGGCCGAGGAACATCACATCGTCCGCATGGGTCTGCTTGCTTCGGGTGCGGCGCACGAACTGGGCACGCCAATGTCCACGATGTCGGTGATCCTGGGGGACTGGGCGCACCACCCCGTGGTCAAGGCCACGCCTGAACTGTCCGGCGAAGTGGATGAAATGCAGACCGAGTTGAAGCGCTGCAAGACGATCGTCTCGGGCATCCTGATGTCCGCCGGCGAAGCGCGGGGCGAAAGCCCATCGGTCATCCGGCTCGGCGCGTTTCTCGATGAAATCGCCGCCGACTGGCGTGATCGCAGCGCCGGTGCCGTGCAATTTCGCAACGAAGTTTCGCAGGACGTCGCCATCGTCTCCGATCCTGCCTTGCGCCAGGTTATCGGCAACGTGATCGACAACGCGCTCGAAGTTTCCCCCGCGCGCGTCACCATCCACGCGCGAACGCCCCTCCGGGATCTGGTCATCGAAGTGCGCGACAACGGACCGGGCTTCGCGGAGGAAATGCTCGAAGCTTTCGGTAAACCCTATTCCTCCACCAAGGGCCGCGCCGGCGGTGGACTGGGCCTGTTTCTCGTGGTGAATGTGATCCGCAAGCTCGGCGGCCGGGTGGAAGTCGGCAATCCCAATGACGGCGGCGCGCTGGTGCGCATCAGCATTCCGCTCGAAGCCTTGATCTTTTCCGGAAAAGGGGCGCGCTGATGCAGGACGATACCGCGCCATCGCGGCACTCGCTGGTGATCGTCGAGGACGATCCCGCTTTCGCGCGGACCTTGCAGCGATCGCTGGAGCGCCGTGGCTACACCGTCAGCCATGCCGCGTCGCCGGAAGATCTTGAAGTCCTGCTTGCCGCCACGCGCTTCGACTACGCCGTCGTCGACCTCAAGCTGGGCACCGCATCCGGTCTGGGCTGCGTGCAAATGCTTCACCAGCGCGATGCCGATACGCGCATCGTCGTCCTTACCGGTTTCGCCAGCATTGCCACGGCTGTCGAAGCGATCAAGCTCGGCGCTTCGCACTATCTGGCGAAGCCCGCCAATACCGACGATATCGAGGAGGCCTTCCACAAGGCCGATGGTGATCCCGACACCCCGCTCGAAGGCCGCAAGAGCTCGATCAAGACGGTGGAATGGGAATACATTCACGCCACGCTAGCGGAATGCGATTTCAATATTTCGGAAGCCGCGCGCCGCCTTGGCATGCATCGCCGGACGCTGGCACGGAAGCTCGAAAAACGCCAGTTGCGCTAGGGAGCCCAGAAGGCCCCGTCGATGCGTGCGCCTGACGCGGGAAGTGAAGACCGGCGCCCTGCCACTGGCAAGGCGCCGGCTGCAACGGCTCAGCCGTTGAGCTTGTCCTTCACGGCCTTCGCCGGAGAGAAGGTCAGCTTGTTCGACGCCGCGATCTGGATGGTCGCGCCCGTCGAGGGGTTGCGGCCTTCACGCGCGGGGGTGTTCTTCACCTTGAACTTGCCGAAGCCGTTCAGGGAAACTTCGTCGCCCTTGCCGGCGGCATCGGCGATGGCAGCGAAAACGCCGTCCACGGCCTTGCGCGCGTCGGCCTTGGTAAGGCCGTGGCTCGCGACGAGGACATCGGCCAGATCATTGCTGTTCATGGTCTTGCTTTCATTGGTAATGGGATGGACCGGCTAACGCGACAAAGCCTCACTAATCCATCGTTCCAACCAAGCTATCCACTGTTTTCCGCCTGAAAGAGCCGAAAATAGGGCGTTTTTGGCAAAACGATGGTGCCTCCGGCGCTTCCGGAGCGCGCGTTGTGTCGTGAAATCCGCATTTGCGCAAGCGTCATCACGCGCGGAAACGCCACCTTTGCCAACACCGTGCGGGCAGCCGAACGCAAAAAAGCCCCGCACAAGGCGAGGCTGGAATGGGCCGATCAATGGTTGCGGGGGTAGGATTTGAACCTACGACCTTCAGGTTATGAGCCTGACGAGCTACCGGGCTGCTCCACCCCGCGTCACCTTGGCACGTACCGATAGCGGCAGGCACCTTTAGTCATCATGAATGGGTTTTTATGTTGTTATAATCCGTCGGCTTCAATGCCTGGCGGCGACCTACTCTTCCAACGCTTGAGCGTTAGTACCATTGGCGCGGACTGGTTTCACGGCCGAGTTCGAGAAGG
>NZ_RQSI01000099.1:0-6106 GCF_003856955.1 Novosphingobium sp. LASN5T | reverse complement strand
TATCCGCGCTCGGTGATCTGGGCCACCGCATCACGCTTGAACTCATCACTGAAATTGGGCTTTCCCATCATCGCCTCCTGTCCTCAAAATTAGGATCGAAGGCGTCCAGAAATCTAGGGGCTACTCACTCTGCCTGCGACGTCGTTCCCGTCACCGTACTTGAAAGTGCCTCACGCAGCATGATAATGACGCTGGGCGATGCTGCCGCGAGCGCAGCGTCGTCGAAACTGGCGATGCGGTCGACGAGCAGGCGTTGGAGGCCAGGCCCTACCTGTTCCCAAGCATGACGATCGTGCTGCGCGAAACGCCGAGTTAGGTCGTCGATTGGCTTGCGCTCATCTTCAGTCGTCATAGCTTGGCGCATCTTGATCAGCGCGTCGAACATGCGTTCGGGGTTGGCATACAGGAGGTATCCGCTCGCCAAGATGCGGCTGATCTTGGTGATCAGTGCGTCGCTCTTGGTTCCGGGATACTCGCGACCAAAGGCCATGTTCGGCACATCAGCCATCGTTGGGGCCCGAATGATCGCACCTGCTAACGTGTCTATGATGTC
Source organism: Novosphingobium sp. LASN5T (assembly GCF_003856955.1). Taxonomy (NCBI): domain Bacteria; kingdom Pseudomonadati; phylum Pseudomonadota; class Alphaproteobacteria; order Sphingomonadales; family Sphingomonadaceae; genus Novosphingobium; species Novosphingobium sp. LASN5T. The sequence goes on along the minus strand of NZ_RQSI01000099.1, from coordinate 5,553 downwards.
GGGAGCGGCCGCAATATAGTCATCGTAGTTGGGCAGCACATAATTCGAGAACTTGTCGACAGCGTCGTTGAGGCAGTTGCGGTCAACGCAGGCCTGGATCGCACCCAGCGCGTCGCCGTCGAAGATTGCTTTACCGTCACGCAACTGCACATAATCGCTTGCGATCTTGTCAAATGCGTAGCCCGCCGGCTGAAGAAACTCCTGCATGACCTTGCGAAGACGCTTGCGCATGGCCTCGACCTTGGCCGCGCCAAAACCCACATCGGTCATCGGCTTATAGATGGTATCGTGTGCCATCTCGGCCCAAGCGTGATCAAGGATGGTTTGAACCTGGATCTCACAGCGCAAGCCGGCAAACCGTCGATATTCAGGTAACGCACAGCGCGCATCGCTCAGCGTAACAACCCAATTTTCAGAGATGAAGAATTCCGCGCCGTCTTCCTTGCTGTCGGGATAATGGATTTTTGAGCGATCATAATCGACTGCGAAGTTTTCCCGCAAAATGCCACTTTGCCCAAAGCGGTGGACATCTCCGTTCGTGTAAAAGATAAGCCGGCATCCCGCGACGTCCTTTGCAAAGTCGGCGATCTCGGCATCCGCTGACGCCTCCGCCCTGACGAGCTTCGCCCGCAACGATTCAACGGCCTTTGCACGGTGCTGTATGTTCTGGAGCCGAAGGTCGTTATGTTCAACAATCGCCGCATTGAGGATCGCGGCCACCGCTCCCGCAAAATCCGTGTACAGTGCTTTGCCACCATTCTCATATTCGGCGAACTTCATTCAGTACTCCAAATTTTCGTCAATGCACAAACACTTTGGTTCAGCCGAACGGCGAGCTTACATCTTTACGCCTCGAACCGGAGGAACAGAAGCCGGGCCGCTTCGGGCGGCTGGCATCACTTGTATTGGCATCCACTTGTGTGGAAGCCAGCCCCCGCCCTGAACACAGGCTAATGGGTCAATCTAGCTGCCCGGGGAAGTTCTTTCGGCGGCCAGCCTCAAGATTGCGCACCATGTTATCGACGCAAATCGTGTAGAATTCAGCGACGCTGATGGCGGCGCTCTCCTTCAGCTTCCACTGGTGCTCGGTGATCACCCCAATCACGGCGTTCACCAGTGCGATCACGTCGTCCGCTTCCAGCGGATAATCGACATAGATGCGCGCCGGCTCCTTAAAATAGCGCTTGTCGAGATGAGCAAAAAACTTGTCGCGGCGTCCCATGATCGCATTGATCGTGCTGCGCCGCGATTCCAACTCGTTGAACTGTTTCTCCAGGACCTCGACCGGTGGCGGTCCGGATTTCCATGTGATGTTCGCTTGGTTCTTCATGCAAAAGTGAAGGAATGCGAACAAGCTTCCCTCTGCGCGGCGCGGTTCCTCCAGAAGTCGCGCTGTTGCAAGATACAGATCGGTTTCGGCTGCGAAGATCAAGGGATGGAGGACCGGCTCGATCTTCCACAGTCGGTCCCCGTGCATGCTGTGCTGTCTGAGAAGCTCGCGATAGACTGCTAGCTTGGGCACGAGGCCCGGCGGCTCCGCGCCTTGGATAAGCGTGACATAGCGGGAAAGCCGCTCTTCATAGTTTGCCTGAATCGAGCCCTTCACGGTCTCTCCTATTATCCGCCATTAAGCGCTTCTCACAGATGAACAGATGGCAGCTTTTGGAAAGTAGAATCTACCCCCGTGAATATCTGAAATACCGGCACGTGCTGTCGGACGTGCCTGACCTAACCCATTGACTGCTAATGTCTGGAGCAGACGATTGCGCTGGCCGATCTCATAGACCGGCATTGGTCGGGTCATTTCCGTTCCAGCGACAAGGCGGTGGCGTCTATGGACGCGCTGAGCACATAACATTATCCTTTCGCCGCGATGTTCCACCTCCACTGCACCAAGAAGCTGCTAGATCGGATCAAGCCTGAGATCGCTGAGCCGGGACAAAACGACACCGCGCTGGGCAACTGGTATGCCACGGTCCTGTTCTGGAAGCCGCAAGTGGCTTTGCTGGTTTCGGAACGCACGCTGCTTCCCGTGCTTATGCCTCTGGCCCCGGCGGCCACGCTTGCTCGAAGATTCCCCGCACAATTGGCGCTGGTTCTGAAGGAGCATAACGTCCCAAGCGAATTCATTGCCCAGGAAGTCTGGCGGATGGACAAGGTCCAGTACTCGAAAACTGCGAACCGGAGCGTCGTCGGCATCCTCAATGAGTTCGTTAAGCAGGCCGAATTTTGGCTGGCTGCTTATGCCTATGAAAAGGGTGATGATGACGACCTTTTGGCGATTTCCGTCAAGCTAGCGGAGACACCGTGTAGCCCGCTGTACAAGGGCCCGGTTTCGCCGGACAAAGCCCTTCATGAACTCGTGAAGGCTGGTGCGCAGACTTGAGTCTGCTGGCCGGAAACTGTGCTCGGAGATCCTACAGCACTCGGCCCGAAGCCAAACTCATGCGGTCAGACAGGATCGGGCGGCAAATCGACGATCCGGAAAACAGCCCCTGACCCGACATCACGGACAAGGTCAACGCGCTGGCCATCCCAGTGATAATCGAGGTGTCGTCCCTGCAAGGGGTTTGACGCGCAGTCCGGGTAGAAGAGTGCGACGCACTCCCCACCAGTATGACGGATGCTCGGGTAGACAATGCCGTTGGATTCCGAGCCCCTGAGATTCGCAGCAAGAGCTTGAGATGCCGCGTAGCTGTCAGGGTCCAGCAGCGGGGTCGGTTCTGCATCTGCAGATCTGAGATCATGGAGGTCAGCATCGACTGACATGACGATCTCCCGGAATTGCGAGGTCCATCCAGGCGCTTCCCCAGTTCGCGCCATGAAGCGGGCATGGTGGTGGATCGTCTCGAACAGCGCGGTTTCAAACCGGTCCCCGACATAGAGCACACCATAGCTGCCATCGGTAAAGCGACTTGGCCTGTCGGTGCTGACATGGGTGAACGGCGCCATGAGGTAGGAAGCGCCAGTGCCTCCTACTCGCCGGTCGACAGGGACCAGGTCCAGATTGCCAATCGTCGCCATGATGCGGGGATTGGTCTTCTGCTCTGCCGAGATCAACAGTGGCCAGTCGGCCGGATCAGCGATGTCTTCGAACAGGTCGATCGGCGGAAAGGCGCTGCGGATGATCCTGACAGCGCCCTTCCACTCAACCCGAGAAACAGGGATAGCCGCCGTTCCGCTCACCAGCCACCACGCTCGGAGTCGAGGTAGCGACGCACCCGCATGATGTCGGTGAGTTCGCCCCCGAGCATGACTTCGAGCGCACTGGCTCCGCCGAACGCTTCATTCGCTGCCTTGATCCAGGTGTACCCGCGGGTCGCCTCCGAGAAGATGATGCGAAGCGCCTTGTGGATCCCCATGAGGTTGGAAAGACGCGCACGCCCATCGCGCGATACGCGCCCGGGGCCTTCCGCCTTCCAGCGGCGATACGAGCGCACTGGCATATCGAGCAGGGTCGCAGCCTGCTCGTCGGTTAGATCCCACTTGCCGAACAGATTGAGGACTGCCCGGAACATGGCAGCTGCCTCATCCTGGGTAATCGGATCGGGCCGGAACGCGGTAACGGCTGTATCAATGGGTTGCAGAGCCAGCATGGTAATTCTCCATATGGCATCATATATAGTAAACAATGCCATTTGGCAAGGAACTATGCCTTTGACGCTAATCTCGCAATCACGCCCGCCGCACCCTCGATCGGCACGAAGAGCCGGGTCTGGTATCGTATGATCTCGGTGAAGCAGCCTTGAGCCTTGTACCAGTCGAGGCGTGCCGCACTCCATCCCGTAAGCTCAATTCGCTGTGAGCCATTGACTAGGCTGCGTTTGACCATGAGCTTCTCGCGGGCCGCGAACTGCGTGGCCCTGCCCGTCGCCAGGACGGTCTGAACAACTTCATCAGCAGAGAGCGTTTGTTCCTGTTCCAGACCCAGCGCCCGGCACAGTTCGGGCACGCAGTGGACGGGAACCTCGCGGCCGAGGAGCGAACGGCCATCCGCCGCCGAGATGCGGCTCACCCTCACGAAGTCCGAAGGGAGCTTGTCCCAGACCGGAAGCAGGAGGCCCGTCGCAAGATAGAGGCGCTCGCGCTTATGGCTCGTCCTCGCCTCTTCCACCTCGGCAGCCCAGGCCTCGCGGAAAGCGCCGATGGCAGTGTCCTCCCAGCTGCTCTCAGCCAGCTGATCCTCAGTGATGTGACTGCGCCCCAGCGGACGCAGCAATTCGAAGCGGGTCACGCGCGTCCCGTCATCGGCAAGAATACTGCGGGCGGGCACCAGCAGAGCGACGCGACCAGAGCGGGCGTTCCGAACCAGTCGCTGTCGCTGCCCGGTGAGGCCGTGGAGCTCCTCGAGCCGTTTCAGGGTGAGCGGCTTCAGGGCTCTGGCGATTTCCAGTTCCAGGAGATGGGTGGTCGCGCCCGAGGCTGGATCTGTGCGCAGCAGCGTATCAGACAGGACCGCGAAGTCCTCGACTGCGATCGTCTCCAAGCCAAGATCAAGTGTGCCAGCCTGGCGGGCGGCATCAATGCGCGCTTCGACCAGCCCCATGAATTCGTCGAAAATCGCGTTCTGCAGGGCGATGGGCAGCGCGAGGATACGATTGAGCCACCGCTGGATCGAGGGCAGGTCATCGACCATTGAACCATCGGGTGCTTCGATCCTTAGGCCCGTCAGCTCCTGAAAGCGCCCAAGGCTGACCGCCTCGAGCTTGCCGGTGAACAACAGGCCGAACCAGCGATGGAGCGCTTCCTTTGCGTAGATGCTTTCGAGATTATCGGCCGGATCGAACAGGTTTTGCCCGCCGGTCTGGCGCTGCCCGCGGGTCAGAGCGCCGAGGCTGTCGAGGCGCCGGGCGATCGTTGAGATGAACCGGCGCTCGCCGCGCACATCGGTAGTCACCGGTCTGAACAGCGGCGCAGAGGCCTGATTGGTGCGATTGGTCCGCCCGAGCCCCTGAATTGCGGCGTCAGCCCGCCAGCCAGGCTCGAGTAGGAAGTGCACGCGGCGGGCCTGGTTCTTCGCGGCCAGATCGGCATGGTAGCTGCGCCCGGTTCCACCGGCATCGGAGAACACCAGTATGCGCTTGGCGCCGCCCATGAAGGCCTGGGTCTCGGCGACGTTGGCGCGCGGCGACCGGGATTGGAGTTTCTGACGACCATCGCGGCCGACGATCAACCGGCGAGTTCGGCCAGTCACTTCCGCCACCTCATCAACGCCGAAGCGTTCGATGATGGCATCAAGGGCCGTGGCAATCGGCGGCAAGGCGCAGAGCTGCTCGATCATCCGGTCGCGCGCAGCAAGCGCCGAGCGGCACAGCACCGGTGCGCCTTGCTCATCAGTCATGGGCTCGGAGCGCGGATTGCCGTTTTCGTCGGTGAACACCGCCATCAGCCGGACAGGAAAGCTCTTTGTGAGATAGTCGATCACGTATTCTTTGCAGTCCGCGATTATGTCGAGTCCGGCAGCCGGAGGCTCGGATTTGCGTCGGTTCGTCATGATTTCACTCCAGATAATATGAGCGTTGGGGGAATGTCCGGGGACGGGCTAGGCCCGCC
>NZ_RQSI01000098.1:0-6491 GCF_003856955.1 Novosphingobium sp. LASN5T | reverse complement strand
CCGGCCCATTGCGCATATGCTGCCGCCGGGCGGTATCAGTCCAGGCCATGTGCTTCTCCATTCGTCTCGACAACGACGGTGAATCACATCCTGCTGATATCGCTCAACTACTTTCCGCTCGGGCTCTAAGGCCAGTATCTGTTTTGGAAAATCACGCAGCACAGACCAAGATGCCTGGATCGATACCAGCGTGTTGCCTTGAAAGGCCTCCATCGCCGCATAGTCGGTCAGAACTGCCTTGTTATTGGGAGACATTGACAGAAATGCTCGCAACTCATCACTTTGCATCCGATTGCTGTCGATAACGATCCGTATGCCTCTGGCACTCATGCCGCATTACCAGTCAAGCCGGGGTCCGGCTCCCTCCCCGCTTCCCCCAGCGCGACATTGACCTCACCATTACTGTCCTCAAGCAAGCACACGAACGCCAGATTTCGGCTCTGCGTGATGATCCGGTGAGCGCTGAGAAGATTCATGATCTTTTGCCCCCACTGTTGCAGATCCAGGAAATGATTTTGCACTGGGCTGTTCGTTTTCAGCAGTTTCTTGAGATGGCCCCGGTGCAGCACATCACCACATTTGCCCCAAACCCCGGCTACCTCACTCTTTGTCATATAAGCCGCACCGTCATACTCAGCCATGTGCCAACCATATTCGGTTTTTTCCGGCTTCATTGGCACAGGGTAAAAGTCATCGTGCATTTTCTCTAGCTCAGCGAATATTTGACCGGGAGCGAATGCCTTACGGAGATCTGGCTTAGCCTTCGCGACCAAATCGCCATGAGCAACGAGACATGAAAGTCTAATAATCTCGCACAGCATACGTATCTGCAGGATGCCATATTCATGCACCAATGGAGAAGGAATACCTCGCTGGTCGCCAGTCAGGGCATTGATACTCATGGCGCGCTCTTTCGCTTCCACCATCAATCGCTGATAGACGCCAAGCATCGCCATTTCATCGGCGGTTGCCATTATCTTGTCGTTTCCCCTGATGCCATATTCCGGCCCCTGTGTGCAGCACGCTGGGTAACATTTCACCGGCGCTCTGGACATAGGCGTCATTCGGTCTGGCCCCGCAGTCCTTCCCCCGGAAGGCCATTGAGGCGGGGAACACCAAGGGCTGCTGCCCTTTCGTTCCCGAACAAAAATAGACCGCCCGTGTAGTCCGCCAACCCAGGTGCCCGACGCCCTGCGGGCGTCGACCTGACTAGGCGGCCCGCCCGCGCCAGCGGTCGATTTTTGCCCTCCCTCCCCATCCCGCTCCTCGCCGGAGAGGCAGAGCCGCATGCCGCAGGCAGCGGCTTGCAGCCGGAAAGGAGTAGGCAATGAGTTACAAACGATATCGGGGCGATCCCTATTGGAAGCGCGCGAAAGCCGATGGGCTGGGCGTGGGCGGCACCCCCTACAAGAAGGGGGAACGGGTGTTCTTCTATCCCCGTACCGGCGCGATCTATGCCGGAGACTCCGCGCAGCGCGCATCAGCCGAGTTCGATGAACTGGCGACCTTGGAGGGCTGACCCTCCCCTTCCCCACCAAGACACGGATTTTCAGGAGATCACATCATGGCTATCATCGACATCAAGCTGTCGCAGCTTCGCCTTTCCCCGCTCAATGCGCGCCGGGTGAAGCCTTCCGCCATCGAGTCCATGGCCGACGATATTACCGCGCACGGCATGTTGCAGAACCTCGTCGCCTATGAGGAAGATGAACTGTTCTGGGTGTTCGCAGGCGGGCGGCGCTATCGTGCCCTCAAAGTGATGGTGAAGCGCAAGAAGATCACCAACAACGATCTTTTCCCCGTCGAGGTGCGGACCAAGGAGGAGGCGATTGAACTGTCGCTTGCCGAAAATAGTGCGCGTGAGAATATGCACCCTGCTGACAGTATCCGCGCCTTTGCGTCGCTGCGCGATGTCGGCTTGTCCGCGTCCGAGATCGCAGGCCGGTTCGGTTATGCGGAAAGCTATGTCTCCAAGATGCTGCGGCTTTCCGCGCTCAATCCGAAGCTGATCGATATCCTCGCCAAAGACCAGCTTACCCTTGAGGCGGCAAAGGCGCTCACCCTCTCCGACGATCACGCCGAGCAGCTTCGCGTTTTCAAAGCGTCGAACGGCCAAGCCCACAGCATCCGTTCCATGCTTACGCAGGAGAAATTGACGACCCAGAGCGGCGCGTTTCTGTTCATCGGTCGCGATGCCTATGCCGATCAGGGCGGCACCATCACCCCCGACCTGTTTTCGCAGGGAGATGGCGGATATGCCGATCAGCCGGAGATCGTAGAGGAACTGGCTCAAGCCAAGCTGGACGGCATTGCCGATGAATATCGGGCTATTGGCTGGCTGGAAGTGACGGCCACATTCGACCAGCCCTATGACCTCTACAACAAGGGCTATCTCTACCCTGCCGAGCGCGAACCCAGCGAGACGGAAGCGGCGCGGATGGCGGAACTGGACGCCCAGATCGAGGCAATAGCGGAAGAGGAAGGCGAGGATAGCGACAGGATCGAGTCCTTAGCCGTGGAACGGGAAACCATTGTGGAGGGGTTGCGCTCCTACAATGCCGATCAGAAGGCTGTCGGTGGTGTGGCACTGTGGATTTCTCGCGACGGGTCCGTGTCCGAGCGCATCTATCGGGCGAAGGCGGAAAAGTCGGTAAAAGCGACCGGCGGGGCAAACGGCCCTGCCCCTCTCTACCCCAATAGCCTGTTTGCCGACCTGACCCGGATCAAGACGCAGATCGTGCAGGAGGCGGTTGCCGCCAATCCATCGCTGGCGCTGGATATTCTGTTGGACTCTCTATCCGGTCAGTTGCTTCATGGTGCCTACAGCTTCCGGCAGGCGCTTGAATTGAAGGCCGAGGCCGTCAAGACCGATGTTCCTGACGAAATGATGGCGACGAGCGATGTTCGTCCTGTCGAAGAGGTGATGGCGACACGCTTTGCGGCGCTGCCGACCGAGGGCCGGTTTGAGGCGATCCGCGCCATGGCTCCCGACGACAAGATGACATTGCTGGCGGGATTGGTCGCGATGATGGTGGACGGCACCGTATTTTCGGGCGGTTGCCCTTCGGATCGGCATCATCAGTTCGAGCAGATCGCCAAAGCATCGCAGGTTGATATCTCGGATCGCTGGTCGGCCCCCATCGCAGTGTTCGACCGCATGAAGCGCGCCTCGCTCATTACCCTTCTGCGTGATGAAGTGGGCGAAGCCAGTGCGGAAAACTGCGCGACCATCAAGAAGAAGTCGGACCTTGCCGTCAATGTATCGGGCCGCCTGCCCGGCAAGTGGTTGCCCGAACCGATGCGGATCGGCGCATTTGATAAGCCGGAATCGGACGAGGATGAGGCTGGCGACGATCTAGAGAATATCGATGCCGACGAGGACGCAGACGAATTGGCGTGAATGGCTGGGGGCGGCGCAAGCCGTCCCCGCTCTGCTGGTCGCTGCCCGGCGCGATGCCCCCGTGGCGGGCAGCGCGCTGCGCCGCTGATCGCGGCGCTGGCGCCGCGCTCCCAAGGTCGCGCGGCGCCTGTCAGCCTGCGGCTGCCGAAGAATCATCACTGCGCCCAGAAGTGCCGGGGTGCCGATAGCTGTCGAGATGGGTCAGCCGGTAGCGATTATGGACGGGGTGCGCGGTGCCCGCGCCCGACCCGCCAGGCCATGCCGGGGCACTATCGACATGGATAAGACCATTGGCAGCCAGCAGGGAAATCCCCGCCCGCACGCTTTCCCGCGCAATGCCGGTCCTCTCCACGATCTTATCGTAGCTGATGCTGGCATAATTGCTGTCATTGTCCCGGAACGCTGCGAACAGGAAATAGAGCTTCATCGCGAACAGCTCATTCTTGTTGCGCAGCGTGAAGTGCTGAAATGCCGCCACGACGCCACCGCTATACAGGCCGCGGGCGGGAAACTTCGTCCAACCAGCGGTCGGGTTATAGTTGGCGATCCCCAACGTTCCCTTCCCTTCCGAGCCGCGCGTAATTAGCCCCCGCTCTTCCAAGATGGTCAGCGCGGCCGATACCGACGCCTTGCTGATGCCTGCCTTCGCCGCCAGCTCGATATAGGACAGTTTGGCGATGCCGGTGTCGGTTTCGGCGTGATGGGCGATAATGGCCAGCACCATCAGCGCAGCGGTCTCATGTCCGCCCCGCCGATCCTTCCAACGGAAGGCTTTCAACTCATCGGTGATGATCCAGGCCGTGGGCAACTTTGCCCATGGTTGCATTTTGGGGCCTGCCCAAGGCGGAGCCATTACTTATCCCGTCCCTTGGCGAGTGTGAGAACGGCGTGAACCGTGAAAAACGCGAGTGCGAGAATCCCGACACTCAGAAGGGCGATCACATGCGCGAGTGGGATGGTGGGCAAAAGGGCGAGCAAATCGGAAATGGAAGACACAGCGAAAACTCCAACTCAGGACCAAAATCGGTCGACGCTGCAAAAAAAAGCATCTCACCGCATTGTTATCTAGAGACAGTTTTGCGCCGTTCCCTACTGATTGGGTCAATAAATGGCGGGTTTCCGGCGATTTTCAAGCAATATTCGAGGCTTTAGGAAGAACCGTTTCAGTTCATAAAGGCCGCTTCGTGAACTGAAACTCAGTCCCGACGCCGATGTCAGTTGCCATGATAGGGTTCGCAGGCGATCCCGTCATCATCTCCGTCCATACCAGATCGATAGCCTGGCTCGCCACGATAGATTGGCGCGGTGCCCGCCGCCCGAGCTGCATCGCACCCAGGCCAGTAATCGCCAGCTTGCGGTGCGCGAGCGCGAGCAATGCCGGCGCTGACGGCAACGGAATGTGCAGCCGACACTATTTGTTGCCTTCCACCGGGGCTGGCCGCGATCGACCCCAAACCAGCGAAGGCCCCCAGCACAGCAGCCGCACCCAGCAGCTTCGCTTCCAACGAGATAGGTTTCGGTTCCGATCGGCGCGCCTTGGTATGGCGACGCCCGTTGCGCGAGGCATGATCGAAGGAGGACCGGCGAGACATCGTGTCACGGTAAACGATGCCCGGTTAAAGGCTGGTTGCCCTGACGGCCTCCTCTATCCGCGCCCTCACCTATTGGATATCGCCACCATCCATCGCAATTATGTTCCCTTTACGTTCTCATTGGCGCTATAAGCCTCCGCCGAGAAGGGAATCATCATGCTGCTGCCGCCGATGCAGCCGGTCCCGATCGCGGCGGTATCATCGGGGCTTCGGCTTCGGATCATCGGCGCGGCGGGAGCCGGCTTTCCAAGCCCCGCCCAGGATTGGGCAGATGACGCTATCAGCCTGATAGAATTGCTGCGGCTTGATCGCGCCGCCAGCTTCGTGTTCCGCATCAGCGGGTCGAGCATGGTCGACGCAGGGCTGCACGATAATGACGTGGTGGTGGTCGATCGGGACGTCACGCCGAGCAACGGTCATATCGTCATTGCCATTGTCGAAGGGGGCTTCGTTGTCCGGCAGCTTGCCGTCAGGCAGGGCGTGCCCTTTCTGGAGGCGCGCAATTCTCGGATGTCCTACGCGGCGACGGTCGCGGATGATGCCGTCGAGGTATGGGGCGTGGTACGGGCCAGTGTGCGGGATTACCAACGGTGACTCCGCCATGAGCTGGGCCATCGTGGACGTGTCGAATTTCTATGTCAGCGCTGAACGACTTTTCGATCCGCGCCTGCGGAACGTGCCGCTCATCGTCCTGTCCAATAATGATGGATGCGCTATCTCGCGCAGCGAGGAAGCCAAGGCTCTGCACATCAAGATGGGCGATCCGATCTTTAAAATCCGCGATACAATCAAGCGGCACGGCATCCAGCTTCGCAGCAGCAATTACGAACTCTACGCCGACCTGAACCGGCGCTTCAATGCCGTAATCGCCGAGCATAGCGATGTGGTCGAAGTATATTCGATCGATGAGAGCTTCTTCCGGCTTCCGGTGCTGGCCAACGGGCTAGGGAATGTTCGCGGCGCCCATCAGGTTCGCTCCGCCATTCTGCGCTGTGTCGGATTGCCGACACGGGTCGGCCTGGGGCCGACGCGCACCTTATCGAAGGTGGCCAATGCTCTCGCCAAGGCGACCGAGAAAATCTGGGGCGGCGTGGTCGATCTTCATGACCAGGCCCTTCGCGATCGGCTGTTTCGCGAATGGCCTGTCGGCGAGGTCTGGGGCGTGGGCAAGGCGTTGGCTGGTCGGCTGAGACCGCTGGGCGTCCACACGACCGCAGACCTGGCCGCCCTCCCCCTAACTTTGGCGCGCGATGTCGGGACCGTCGTGCTGGAACGGTTGGTGCGCGAACTGAACGGTATTGAGTGTGATGATTTTCACCCCGAACCGGAAGCCCTGAAGGGGACCGCCGTGACCCGTTCCTTCGGGGAGCCAGGGGGCGTTTGCGGGAGGGGGCGGAATCCTACGCTAAGGATTTGGGCCAGCGATATTCCCCGGTTAGATTGATGTGTTCCCATCCCAACGGCGAGACGTGGGCGAGTAGATCAGGCGCGATATGGGT
>NZ_RQSI01000097.1:0-6595 GCF_003856955.1 Novosphingobium sp. LASN5T | reverse complement strand
TTATCTGGACAGTCTGCACCGCGCCTGACGCACCATTGATCGGTATGCTTCAGCGCAACGCAGGGGGGCATCAGGCCGGATGAAGCGCTATCCATAAGCTGGCGTAATCCGGCCTGATGACCACCGTCCCGCAGGCACGCAACGTGTGCGATCTGGAGTCGGGAGGGGGTCTGGGAGAGGGGCTGACAAGCTGTGGATATTTCAGGTGCGTCGATCGTCATTCAGGAGCGCCGCACGGCGGATGGCCTGGACTCCTACATCCCGGTAATCCTGCGTGATGGTGCGATCTATGATCTCCACCTTGAGCGCTACTTCCTCGATTTGCCGCTGAACGGTTCGCGTTCGCGACACTCGTTGCGCGCCCATGGCTATGATGTCCTGGTCTGGGTTCGCTTTCTCGCTTCGGCCCGTGGCAAGTTCGTTTGGCAAGCCGATGCCGATGATGTCGGTGCCTATCATCGTGCCCGGCGGCGCAGCGATGCTGAGTTCCGGATTTCGGCATCGACGTGGAACCGGGCGATTGCCTCGCTCGACAAGCTTTATCGATGGGCCGAACGGGAGGGTTTGATCGAGCGTACACCTTTTACGCATCGTCAGGTCTGGCGACGATCGCACGATGGGCGCCGGGCGGCGGTCACGGGCCGCAATGACGCCTATGAGCGCGCAGCCCGTCGTTCCGACGTCCGTTTCATCGATCTCACCGATTACCGCGCCTTCCGGGAAGTGGGTTTGCGCGGCCTGACCGTTGAAGGGACCGAGCGTCCTGGAGCGCGTGACCGCAATGGCGCGCGCAACGCGCTGTTCGCCGATCTGCTGGTCACCACCGGCCTGCGCCTGGAAGAGGCATCCCACTTGCTCTCAGCTGAGATTCCGGTTTGCGACGCCCGCTCGGAACGTCAGCGGCGGGTCGAGCTTCCGGCGGCACTTACCAAGGGTGACAGGGGGCGAAGCATGCTGCTGCCGCGCCGTTTGTTGCCGGTGTTTGACGCCTACATCGCCGTTGAGCGAGCGGCAGCCGTCGCCAAGTTCGCACAGCGCCGTGGCTGGGAAGCCATCGACCGCCCGATCTTCATACACAGCCCCTCATTCGGGCAGCGCGCATTGCATCTCGTTGGCGGTGGCACGATGGACATGGAGGTCGTCACACCGGATGAACGCGCAAGGCTTGTTATTTGCGCTGACGATGGAACGCCGCGCGAAGCCGCGGTCCTCTGGCTGACCGAGGTGGGCCATCCTGTGTTGCCCAACTCGTGGGAAGCGATCTTCGCACGGGCGAGCCGCCGCTGCACGGACGCCGGCATCCCGGTCCGGCTTAGCCCCCATCAACTCCGGCATTCCTTTGCAGTCCACATGCTGGCCATGCTGATCCAGCGCCGCCTCGCCGACGCAGCGGCACCAGTGGGCGCCATGGAAGGTTATCGCCAGCTGGTCGGCGATCCGCTTCAACAGGTCCAGCGATTGCTTGGCCATTCGAGCCTCGCGACGACCTCTATTTATCTGGATCACCTCGCCACGCGTGCCGATACCGTCGATGCGGCAGTCGAAGAGCTGTTGGCACTCGTACCAGGCTATCTTCGATCATGACCGCTGCTCCACGCAAAGGACGCAAGGTCAGCTTCGAGACCGAGGCGGCTGCGCCCCAAGCCGATCCATGGTCGCAGATCAGCACGCTGCGCTTCATGATCCATCCCTTATATGGCGGCGAGCTGCTCGTCGATTTCACGGGCTTGCGACCACGCGGCCTGGCGCTCGCATTTGCCCGGAGCCTGTTCATGCTGGCTGCTCCGCGCGGCCCCATCATGGTACGTTCGTCCCTCAAGACATACGCCAACCAGCTGCCAAGCTTCTTTGCCTACCTGGCCGGGACAGGTGACCGGATCAACGGCCCTGCTGACCTTCGCGCCCATCACATCGATGGATTTGAGACATGGCTCAGCGCGCAGGGCAAGTCTCGCGTGCATGGACCAACCTATGTCGCCAAGGTCGTTTCCGTCCTTCGTCGCATCGCGGACGACAGCCCTGAGCTTGTCGATTCCGGCTTGCGGGAACGACTGCGCTACGTCAGCTCACACGCACACGTTCGTTCCCGTCCACGCGATGCCTACAGTCCGTATGTAGCCCGCCAGCTGCGCGATGCGGCACGCGCTGATATCGCTGCCATCGAGGCGCGCTTGCGATCGGGGCCACAGATCGATGAGGTGCCGCAGATAGATGCCGCATATTGCAAAGCCCATGCTGCCATCGAGACAAACGGTGTTCTGGGCTACCGTGATCCCACGTTTCAGAGCCTTTACAAGCTGCGCAAAAAGCGCGATCTCACCAGTGACAGGCTTAACCTGAGGCTCCACGCAGCCCACTATCTTACTGCCGACGATATCGTCCCGCTTCTTGTTCTGCTCTTACTCGAGACAGGGCTTGAGCTGGAGTGCTGCAAGTCGCTCACCCTCGATTGTCTGCGCAATGCCGCAGGTGGTACCGTCGATATCGCCTACACCAAGCTGCGGGCACACGGTGCCGAGCACAAGACAATCCGGGTGCGTGATCGCGGCTCATCCACCCCTGGCGGTCTGATCCGACGCATCATCGCCCTATCGTCCAAGGCCAGGGTCCATAACTCCAGCGATAACCTTTGGGTCTATTTTCAGCCGGGCGAGATCACCGCAGGTATTCGTCAACTGCGCTTGAAGGTCAGTGCCTGGACGCAGCGCCATTGTATTACCGATGATCAGGGTAAACCGCTCCATCTGTGTCTTTCGTATCTGCGCAAGACGCACAAGGCCTTGTGGTATCTCAAGACCGAAGGCCACATGGCCCGCTTCGCCGTTGGTCATACCGTCGATATCGCGGCACGGCACTACGCCGATATTCCCTCCCTCAGACCGCTGCACGAGCAGACCGTGGCAGATGCCCTCGAAGAGGCGCTCGCTGGTCCAATGATCCTGCCTCCTCAAGACGAGGACCGGCTGCGCGGCGAGTTGGCAAGCCCTGATCCCGATGATGGGGGCATTTCAACCGCACTGCTCGATGGCGAACAAGACGTCTGGCTTGCAAGCTGTGGCAACTTCTATTCCAGTCCCTTCGCATCCGTCGGCACCCCATGCCCTACACCGTTCTGGGCCTGCCTCGATTGCCGCAACGCGGTCATTACCGCGCGCAAGCTGCCTGCTATTCTCGCCTTTCTCTCCTTCGTCGACGCTCAGCGGGTCGGCCTGAGTGCTGCTGAGTGGACCACCAAGTTTGGTCATGCCCATGATCGCATCGTTCAGCAGATCCTGCCTGCCTTCGCCGAAGACGTCGTGGCAAGGGCCCGTGCCCAAGTCGCGGACGACCCTCCCACGGTCTATCTGCCGCCAGAGGCACGGGCATGACCGCTGTCCAGCTTCTGGCGGAGAGCGGCGATGAGCGCGATGCCCTCCCTGTGCTTATGACCGCGCCTTTGCGCCCCGGCTGCGATCGCGCGCATATTTCACGATACGGCGATCCGGTGTGGGATCTGGCTCCCGGCGTATTTCGCGACAACGCCCGGCGCTGCCATGTCACGATACATTTCGGCGGTATCAAAGATCCATCCATTGCTGATGCCCTGCGCCAGATTCTCCATGCGCGGCTCAATGTCGATCTCCCCGGTCACCGTTCGCGGCTTGAGCCGGCCGGGGTGCGCGGCGAGGCCAACCGGACCTTGCGCTTTTTCGACTTCGTCAAGGCCCAGCTGGGGCGTTTCGATCTCGGCCGGGTCGATCAGGCTCTGGTCGATCGCTACGCCAGATCCTTGCGCCTAGCCGGGCTGCGCCCAGTTGCAGCGGCAGCGCTGCTGCGGATCATCTTTGACCTGCACGAGTTGCAGCATCATCTGCCGACTGCGCGCCTGTCCTTCGAACCGTGGCCGGGACGCAGTCCGTTTTCCGTGGCGGGCGCAAAGCATATTGCAGGGGAGAACCGGACGCCGCGCATTCCTGAAGCGATCATGACGCCGCTCCTCTCCTGGTCGTTGCGCTACGTGACCTGCCACGCAGGCGATATCCTTGCCGCACGGGCGGAACTTGATCGCCTTGAAGCAACGCGCAACCGTCTGCTTGCCGCTGAGGAAGCTCTGGATCCCGCTGTTCGTCGGTTACGGCAACGCCAACGCCTCCTCGACTATGTTGCATCCTTGCGGCAGCATGGGCGCGGCATTCCGATCTGGACCACGGCACATAACGGCGCAACGCGAACAGATCCGCAAACCGGCGCCGCCACGCCGCCGATCAACTACCACCTGATCCACCTCCATGCCGGTATCAACGCGCAGGCCGAACCTGCCATGCACCTTGGCCTGGCCACGGGTGCACCAGACCTCATCGCCGCTGCCATCGCAGAACTCGGCACCGAGATCGGCGGCATGGATACGCCCATTTCTGCCGATCCCGATACTGGCCTGCCTTGGCGCACCCGCTTCGATGCCAAGGTTTTGCCCCTCGAGGAAGTCATGCTGCAGTCCGCAGCCTATATCGTATGTGCCTTTCTCTCAGGCATGCGGGACAGCGAGATCCAAGCCATGAGGCGGGGATGCCTGTCTATTACCAGAGCCGAAGACGGTACGATCTTGCGGCATCGTATCAAGTCCACTGCTTACAAGGGCAAGCGCGGCGGCGGCGAGGAGACCGAGTGGGTGACCATCGCGCCGGTCGCTGAAGCCATCGATGTCCTCGAACGCCTTTCCGCGCGGGCGGGACAAGCGCGCGGAACAACGACCCTGTGGCCAGTCCTCACGCTTCGGGCCAATACCAAGACGCACGTCTCTGCAGAGATAGTCCGGCAACTCAACCGGTTCCGCGATCACCTCAACGACCAATTCGGATCCGCGCAGGCACCCGTCATTCCTGCCGGACCCGACGGCCGACCATGGCGTCTGACAACGCGTCAGTTTCGCCGCACAATCGCCTGGCACATCGCCAACCGGCCCTTCGGAACAATTGCCGGCATGATCCAGTACAAGCATGCCAGCGTTGCGGCTTTCGAAGGCTATGCTGGCAGCAGCCGGTCCGGATTTCGGGGAGAGATCGAAGCCCAGCGTGCGCTCGGCCAGATCGACGATATCCTTGTCTACTTCGACGAGCGGCAAAGTGGCGCACGCCTTGGCGGGCCTGCCGCTAACAGGGTCGGAGTTGTGCTTGATACTGCCGCCCACGAGTTGGCGCCGCTACCTGCCATGATTGCCGACCGTCCACGTCTGCGCACCATGCTGGGCAGTCTCGCGCGGACATTGCATGTCGGCCCGCTGGCCGATTGCTTCTTTGATCCGGCAACTGCCCTGTGCCTGAACCGGAGTTCGGAGCCAGGCGCAAGCGGGCCAATGATCTCCATGTGCGAACCGGTCCGCTGCCCCAATGCCTGCATCGCCGAACGGCATCGCCCGGCATGGCAGCGCGGTGCTGATGAGGCACGGTTGTTGTTGCGCGAGAAGCGGCTTCCAGAGCCGCAGCGGGTGACGCTTCAGGCCGAGGTGGCCAGAATCCAGCGTGTTCTTGAACAGATCGCACCGGGTACCGCCACACCGCATAACGGTATGGCGGGAGAGGAAGAGGAGGCGGGTTTGCGGGTGACGGATTGAAGGAGCGGAAGACAGTTTCCCTCCGCCCGTCGTGGAGACCTGCCATGTCCCGATCTCACCCTGCGACGCCACGAGCCGACGTTTATTCGCGCATCACCACCGAGATTGTATCTGCCATCGAAGCCGGTGCCGGCGATTGGCGCATGCCCTGGCACCATGATGGCGCTGCTACCACCAGGCCGCAGAACGTCACATCCCGCCGCCGCTATCGCGGCGTCAACGTGCTCGCGCTCTGGATTGCCGCAGAAGCGGCTGCCTATTCCAGCGGTCTTTGGGGGACCTATCGCCAGTGGGCATCGCTTGGCGCACAGGTCGGCAAAGGTGAACGCGGAACGACGGTTGTGTTCTGGAAACAGGCCGCATCGCGCGCCGATGATGATCATGACGATGGCGAAGCCGGACCCGGCCGCATGTTTGCGCGGGCCTTCACCGTTTTCAACCTCGCCCAGGTCGAGGGCTATGAACCCCCACCTGCCGCAGTTCTACCCGAGGGCGAGCGGTTCGGGCACGCCGAAGCTTTCGTCGCAGCCCTCAAGATCCCGATCACCGAGGGCGCCTACGATGCGCACTACCGGATCGACCTTGATCACATCTTCATGCCGACCTTTGCCTCGTTTCGGGATGCATCAGCACAGATGGGCACGCTTTTGCATGAGGCGGCCCACGCCACAGGGGCAAAGCATCGGCTCGACCGCAACTTTGCCGAACGTTTCAAGCGCGACAGCTTGGCGATCGAGGAAATTTGCGCTGAACTGACCGCATCGTTCGTGCTCGCCGACCTCGGGATCGCTCACCATCCGCGGGCCGATCATGCCGCCTACGTAGCATCGTGGTTGCGCGCACTCAAAGACGACCCTCGCGCCATCTTCACCGCCGCCAGCAAGGCGCAGGCGGCCGCCGACTGGATGCACGCCCAGCAGCCCCAGCCTGAGGAGATCGCCGCATGATCCGCGCCCCGAAAATTTGCGGTGGAAGTCACATTAGGGCTGGACTGTCAGGATATGT
>NZ_RQSI01000096.1:0-6597 GCF_003856955.1 Novosphingobium sp. LASN5T | reverse complement strand
TTATCTGGACAGTCTGCACCGTGCCTGACGCTTCATTGAAGGGTATCGTCCAAGCGCGACGCAGGGGGTCATCAGGCCGGATGAAGCGCTCCCAATAAGCTGGCGTAGTCCGGCCTGATGACCACCGTCCCGCAGGCGCGCAATGGGTGCGTTCTGGATTCGGGAGGGGGTTCGGGGGAGGGACTGGCAAGCTGTGGATATTTCAGAAGAACCGATCTCCATCCAGGAACGCCGTGAAGCAGATGGACTGGACGCCCACATTCCGATCATCCTGCGCGATGGTACGATCTATGATCCTGATCTCGATCGCTACTTCCTCGATCTGCCGCTCAACGGCGCGCGTTCGCGCCACTCGCTGCGGGCACACGGCTACGATGTCCTGGTTTGGTTGCGGTTTCTGGGTTCGGCTCGCCGCAAGACCGTCTGGCAAGCCGATACCGATGATGTCGGTGCGTATCATCGGGCACGCCGGCGTAGTGACGCCGAGTTCCGGATATCAGCCTCGTCGTGGAACCGGGCGGTTGCATCGCTGGACAAGCTCTATCGATGGGCCGAGCGCGAGGGCCTGGTCGAGCGTACGCCATTCACCCATCGGCAGATCTGGCGAAGATCGCACGGCGGTCGGCGCGCTGCCATCGCCGGGCATAACGAAGCTTATGAGCGGGCTGCGCGCCGGTCCGATGTGCGCTTCGTCGATCTTCCCGCCTACCATGTATTCCGAGACGTCGGCCTGCGCGGCCTGACCGTCGAGGGAGCTGAGCGCCCGGGAGCGCGCGACCGCAATGGTGCACGCAACGCGCTGTTCGCTGACCTGCTGGTCACCACCGGTTTGCGTCTCGAGGAAGCATCCTTCCTTCTCGCAGCGGAGATTCCCGGCAGCGATGTTCGTGTAGAGCGCCAACGCCGGGTAGAACTGCCGGCGGCCCTGACCAAGGGCGACCGGGGCCGGACCATGCTGCTACCGCGTCGCCTGCTGCCCGCATTCGATGCATACATTGCGGTCGAGCGCGCATCGGCGGTGGCCAAGTTCGCCTCACGTCGAGGTTGGGAGGCCATCGACCGCCCGATCTTCATACACCGCCCACCCACCGCACCGACCGCTTTGCACCTCGTGGGTGGCGGCATGATGGATATGGAAGTCGTCACACCGGATGAACGGGCCAGGCTCGTGATTTGTGCCGACGATGGCACGCCAGGTGAGGCGGCAGTCCTCTGGCTCACCGAGGTCGGGCAACCGGTGCTGCCCAACTCGTGGGAAGCGATCTTTGCCCGGGCGAGCCGTCGATGCACGGATGCCGGTATTTCCGTTCGCGTCAGCCCCCATCAGCTCAGGCATTCGTTCGCCGTGCACATGCTGGCGATGCTGATCCAGCGGCGCCTCGGCGAAGTTGCTGCACCGGCAGGCGCCATGGACGGCTATCGCCAGTTGCTCGGTGATCCGCTGCAGCAGGTGCAACGCCTGCTCGGCCATTCCAGCCTTGCCACCACGTCGATCTATCTCGATCACATTGCCACTCGTGCCGATACCGTCGATGCGGCGGTGGAAGAGTTGCTTGCGCGTGTGCCGGGCTATCTCCGGCCATGACCGCCGCTCCTCGTAAAGGTCGCAAGGTCGGGTTCGAGGGCCAGACCACAGAGCCCGAGCCCGACCCATGGCTGCAGATCAGCACGCTGCGCTTCACGATCGCCCCGCCGTATGGGGGCGAGGTTCTTGTCGATTTCACCAGACTGCACCCACGGGGACTGGCACTCGCCTTTGCCCGAGGCCTGTTCATGCTGGTCGCTCCACGCGGGCCCGTAACGGTTCGCTCCTCCATCAAGACATACATGACCCAGCTGCCGAGCTTCTTTGCCTATCTTGCTGGGACTGGTGATCGGATCTCCGGGCCGGCCGACCTGCGAGCCAGCCACATCGATGGATACGAAGCGTGGCTCGAAGCTCAGGGCAAGTCGCGGGGCCACGCGCCGACCTTTGTCGCCAAGGTCGTTTCCGTGCTTCGCCGGATCGCTTCCGATCAGCCTGATGTCATCGAGGCGGGCTTGAGTGAGCGGCTTCGCTACGTCAGCTCGCAACCTTACGCCCCGCCACGCCCACGCGACGCCTACAGCCCGTTCGTTGCCCGCCAGCTCCGCGACGCGGCCCGCATCGATCTGGTCGCGATCGAGGCCAGATTGCGGGCTGGCCCATGCTTTGGCGAGATTCGGGAGATCGAGGCAACTGCCCGCAAGGCGCACGCCGCGATAGAGGCGCGTGGGATCCTCAGGCATCGCGACCCTGAGTGGATGGCACTCTATGCCAGGCGTTGGAAGCGCGGCCTCTGGAACGCGGATTTCAGCATGACGCTGCACAGCGCTCATTACCTGACGTCCGTCGATATCGTGCCGCTGCTGGTCCTGCTTTCGCTGGAGACCGGGCTTGAGCTCGAGTGCTGCAAAACGCTGACCGTCGATTGTTTGCGCAACGCCTCGGGCGGTACGGTGGAGATCGCTTACACCAAGCTTCGCGCACATGGCGCCGAACACAAGACCATCAGGGTGCGAGACGGTGCCTCGTCGACGCCGGGAGGGCTGATCCGGCGCATCATCGCACTCTCGGCAAGCGCGCGGGCCCATAATTCCAGCGATTGCCTGTGGGTCTATTACCAGGCCGGTGAGATCGTCCACGGCATTCGCCATCCGCGCTCGACCATCGATGCATGGACCACGCGCCACGCCATTGCCGATAACGCGGGCAGACCGCTGTATCTGCGCCTGTCCCGGCTCCGTAAAACGCACAAGGCGCTCTGGTATCTCAAGACCGAAGGGCACATGGCACGGTTCGCCGTCGGCCACACGATCGAGATCGCAGCGCGGCACTATGCCGATGTTCCCTCGCTCAGACCCCTGCATGAGCAGACCGTCGCCGACGCCCTCGAGGAGGCAGTCGCCGGTCCCCGAGTCATTCCTCCCTCCGAGGAAGATCATCTGCGCAGTCGAGCCGCAAGCGCGGACCAGATTGCCGAAGCGCCATCGGTTGCCGTGCTCGACGGAGAACAGGACGTATGGCTGGCGAGCTGCGGCGGCTTCTACGCAAGCCCTTTTGCCGCAGCTGTCGGCTCTCCATGTCCCACGCCGTTCTGGGGCTGCCTCGATTGCAAAAACGCGGTGATCACTGCGCGCAAGTTGCCAGCGATCCTCGCGTTTCTCACCTTTGTCGATGAGCAGCGCGCAGGCATGAACACGAACGAGTGGGCGGCCAAGTTTGGTCACGCCCGTGAACGCATCGTCCGCCAGATCCTGCCTGCCTTTGGCGATGACGCGGTGGCTCAGGCTCGCGCGCGGCTCGCCGCCCAGCATCCCATTGTCTATCTGCCGCCCGAGGCCCGGGCATGACTGCCGTATCCTTGCCGGCCCATGACGACGGGGCGCGCGAGACGCTTCCCGTACTCATGTCGGTTCCGTTGCGGCCTGGCTACAACCGCGCCGATCTCTCGCGTTACGGCGATCAGACCTGGGACCTGTCGCCGGGCGTCTTTCGCGATAACGCCAGGCGCTGCCATGTTACCGTGCATTTTGGCAGCATCGAAGACCCAGCCATTGCCGATGCCCTGCGCCAGTTTCTCCATGCGCGGCTCAATGTCGATCTGCCGGGCCATCGCCCCCGGCTTCAGCCGGCAGCGGTGCGGGGTGAGGCCAACCGGGCTCTGCTTTTCTTCAACTTCGTGAAGGCCGACCTTGGGCGCTTCGATCTTGAGCGGGTCGATCAGTCTCTGCTTGACCGCTTTGCCCGTTCGAAGCGCCGTGAGGGGCTACGTCCGGTTGCGGTCGCAGTATTGCTGCGCGTCATCTTCGACCTTCACGAGTTGCGCCGCCACCTTCCAACGGCTCGTCTTCGTATCGATCCGTGGCCCAGGCGCAGCCCGTTCTCGGTCGCCGGTGCCCGGTACATCCCTGGCGAGAACCGGACGCCGCGCATTCCCGAAGAGATCATGACGCCGCTGCTGGCATGGTCGCTGCGCTATGTGACCCACTTCGCGCCCGACATTTTCGCTGCGCGCCGGGAGCTTGAGCGTCTCGAAGCCAGGCGCAGCCGATTGATTGCGCACGAGGCTCATCTCGATCAGGCCGAACGCCGCGCGCGGCAACGGCAACGGCTGACCGCATACCTCACGGGCTTGCGGCGGCAGGGCCGCGGCGTTCCCATCTGGACCGGCTTGTACAACGCTGCTGTCCGCACCGATCCGTTGACCGGCGAGCAGCTGCCACCGATCAACTACCATCTCCTTCATCTCCACGCCGGCGTCGATGCGCAGGAAGAGCCCGCCATGCACCTCAGTCTGACGACCGGTGCACCAGACCTGATCGCTGCCGCCATCACGGAACTCGGCACCGAAGTCGGGGGGATGGATACACCGATTGCCGTGGATCCCGGGACCCTCCAACCCTGGCGCAGCCGGTTCGATGTCAAGGCATTGGCCCTGGAAGAGGTCATGCTACAGGCCGCCGCCTATATTGTTTGCGCCTATCTGTCGGGTATGCGCGACAGCGAGATCCAGGCAATGAAGCGTGGTTGCCTATCCATCGTCAGAGACGAAGACGGCGTTATATTGCGTCACCGCATCAAGTCGGTCGCGTACAAGGGCAAGCGCGGAGGCGGAGAACAAGCGGAGTGGGTTACGATCGCGCCCGTTGCCGACGCGGTCGCTGTGCTCGAGCAGTTGTCCGAGCGGGCCGGACGAGCGCGGGGCACTACGACGCTTTGGCCTGTGCTGTCACTTCGCGCCAACACCAAGACTCATGTCTCTGCCGAGATCGTCCGCCAGCTCAACCGATTTCGTGACCATCTCAACCAGCAGTTTGGATCGCCTGATGCGCCGGTGATTCCTCCACGACCCGATGGCACATCCTGGCGGCTGACCACCCGTCAGTTCCGCCGCACGATTGCCTGGCATATCGCCAACCGGCCCTTCGGGACGATCGCCGGCATGATTCAGTACAAGCACGCCAGTGTTGCCGCCTTCGAAGGCTATGCTGGAAGCAGCCGGTCGGGATTTCGCGGCGAGATTGAAGCCCAGCGTGCGCTCGGCCAAATCGATGACATCCTCGCCTATTTCGACGAGCGGCAAGGTGGTGCCCGCTTGGGTGGCCCTGCCGCGAACCGCGTCGGGACAGGGCTCGATGTCGTCGCAAGCGAGCTGGCGCCGCTGCCCGCCATGATCGCCGATCGGCAGCGCTTGCGCACCATGCTCGCCAGTCTCGCGCGAACACTGCATGTCGGCCCGCTGGCCGACTGCTTCTTCGATCCCGCAACGGCCCTGTGCCTCAACCGGATCACACAGCCCGGCCCGCCAGCACCGATGATTTCGATGTGCGAACCGCTCCGCTGCCCCAACGCCTGCCTCACCGCGCGGCATCGCGCGTCCTGGCAGCGCGGGGCCGACGAAGCGCGCATGCTGCTGCGCGAGAAGCGGCTTCCTGAGCCGCAGCGGGTCACGCTTCAGGCCGAAGTCGCAAGGATCGAGACAGTTCTCGCTCAGATCGTGCCCGGTACCGCCACACCGCCTGCCGGTGTGGCGGGAGAGGAAGAGGAGGCCGGTTTTCGGGTGACGGACTGAAGGAGCGGGAGAGAGTTTCCCTCCGACCGTCGTGGAGACCTGCCATGACCCGATCCCACCCAGCATCGGCGCGCGCCGACGTCTATTCACGCATCACCGCCGAGATCGTTGATGCCATCGAAGCCGGTGCCGGTGACTGGCGCATGCCGTGGCATCACGACGGCGCGGCCACCACCCGGCCGCAGAATATCACCTCTCGTCGGCGCTATCGGGGCGTCAACGTGCTGGCGCTCTGGATTGCCGCCGAAGCGGCTGCTTATTC
This sequence comes from Novosphingobium sp. LASN5T, assembly GCF_003856955.1. NCBI lineage: Bacteria > Pseudomonadati > Pseudomonadota > Alphaproteobacteria > Sphingomonadales > Sphingomonadaceae > Novosphingobium > Novosphingobium sp. LASN5T. The sequence goes on along the minus strand of NZ_RQSI01000096.1, from coordinate 741 downwards.
CAGCGGTATGTGGGGCACCTACCGTCAGTGGGCGGCTCTCGGTGCACAGGTTCGCAAAGGGGAGCACGGCACCACGGTCGTATTCTGGAAGCAGGCTACATCGCGCGCCGACGATGATCATGGCGATGGCGAAGCCGGCCCCGGGCGCATGTTCGCCCGCGCGTTCACAGTGTTCAACCTCGCCCAGGTGGAAGGCTACGAGCCTGCACCGGTCGCAGTCTTGCCCGAGAGCGAACGGTTAGCGCACGCCGAGGCGTTCGTTTCTGCACTGAAGATTCCGGTCACCGCGGGGGCATACGACGCGCATTACCGGATCGATCTCGATCAGATTTTCATGCCGACCTTTGCCACATTCCGCGACGCGTCGGCCCACATGGGCACATTGCTGCACGAATGTGGTCACGCGACTGGCGCAAAGCATCGGCTCGACCGCAACTTTGCCGAACGGTTTAAGCGCGACAGCCTTGCGATCGAGGAGATTTGCGCCGAGCTAACCGCATCGTTCGTACTCGCCGATCTCGGCATCGCCCATCACCCACGGCCCGATCACGCCGCCTACGTCGCGTCCTGGCTGCGCGTGTTCAAGGATGACCCACGTGCCATTTTCACAGCCGCCAGCAAGGCCCAGGCCGCAGCCGATTGGATGCATGCCCAGCAGCCCCAGGCCGAGGAGATGGCGGCGTGAAACAGGTTCGCAAAAATGGCGCTGGAATTCACATTAGCGCTGGACTGTCAGGATAT
>NZ_RQSI01000095.1:0-6622 GCF_003856955.1 Novosphingobium sp. LASN5T | reverse complement strand
ACGGTGGTCATCAGGCCGGATTACGCCAGCTTATGGATAGCGCTTCATCCGGCCTGATGCCCCCCTGCGTTGCGCTGAAGCATACCGATCAATGGTGCGTCAGGCGCGGTGCAGACTGTCCAGATAAGGCGACCAGTTCCTCGGCGGCATAGGCAGCCGTACCGAAACGGTTCTTGAGATCGCGACCCAAGCGGCTCGCATGGCCGGTCCAGTGCGACAGTTCGTGGTAGGTTCCATCCATAGCGTGTCCTTTCTGTCCTCTTCTGCCAATCCAGCAGGACACTTATTCCTGGCCCCCTCTTCTCTTCCGGACAGGGAGGGCCCGAGGGCCCTCCCTGTCCGGTCGCAATCGTGGAGTGGGTATGGCGCAGCTGTTGTTCTCGACACCGGCATTCCGGCCCGACGGGTCATCGGTAGAGAATGTTCCCATCCTGCTTGATGGGGGGATGCGGCTCATCGAGCCGGCCTGCGCATGGTTGATGCATGTCGCGCTGGTGCGCGGCAGAACGCGTAGTCCGCAGACCTGGCGGACCTACGGAGAGGCGCTCTACGACTGGTGGCAAACGCTCGAGGCCAATGGCTGGGAATGGAACGATGTCGGTCCAAGCGAACTGGCCGCCTATCGCGACCAGATGCTGCAGCCTCGCGACGACACCGGCAGGCCGCTGGCGCGCAGCACGATAAACGGCCGCCTAAGAACGATAGGCCGGTTCTACCGGTGGAGCGTTGCGAATGGACTGATGCCTCAGGTCCCGTTCGCGAGCCAGGAAATCGCGCTGTCGCGCAGCCGCCCGCGAGGCTTCTTGGCCCACATCGATGCCAGCGGTGGCCGAACCGTGGCCAACGAGTTGACCGTACGGCACGTACCCATGTTGCCGCGCCCGCTCGCGCCTGAAGCGATCCGGCGCATCTTGGCCGGGATGTCGGTACGCGACCGGCTGATCGTCGAGTGGGCTGTGACAACCGGCATCCGCCGCATGGAAGTGGCGGGCCTGACTTTACGCCACCTGAAGAGATCGGGCGGCGAGCCGATGATCCCAGTGCAGATCGACGAAACCAAGGGCGGGCGTTCGCGGATAATCTATCCCCCGGCCCCACTTGTCGACCGCACCCGAGCCTATGTCCGGGAGGAACGGACTGTCCTGGTCCGTCGCACTTCGGTGAGACGAGCTGGTCGCGATCCCGATGCCCTGTTCCTGACCGGCCGGGGGCAGCCGATGAAACCGCGCAGAGTCGGCGCGATGTTCACGGCCGCCGCTGAAGCAGCGGGAGTAACGGCAACGTTCCACGCGCTGCGGCATACCTTCGCCGCCGCCATGCTGCGGTTCCTGCAGCGCGAAGCCCAGACCAATCCCGAGCTTAATCCGCTGCTGACGCTGCAGGTGCTGCTCGGCCACGCCGATCTCGCAACCACGGCGGTCTACCTGCGCGTTGTCGAAACCGATCTCTCGGTTATCGAAGCGTCGGTCGACGATCTCTATGCGGCGTTGCTTTAAATGGCGCGGCGGCAAAAAGACTATCGGGTTGCGACTGCACCCGAACCAATGATCGGCAATCCTGGCGCGCTGCTCATCAACATCGTGGGCGCTGACGGGAAGTTGGGGTGGTCGTTCGACTTCTCGGTCTTTGCCGTTCGACCGATTCTGGCGGCGGAGTGGGCTCTCGCCTTCAGGCACCATTACGCCGACAAGTCCCAGATTACCCGCTACAATGCGTTCCGCCGACTCAAGGAGTGGTTCGAGTTCGTTGCCGAGTTCGACACTGCTGTGGCGGCCACCCGTGACATCAGCACCGCAATGCTGAGGGCATTTATCATCTCGCTCGAAGCCAAACCATGGAGCAAGGGCACGCGCTACTCGGTCTGGTCGATCATCAAACAGCACTTGGCCTGGCTTCAACGAAATCGACCCGACCTCATTGATCCTCAACTCGACATCCCGTTCAATCCCTTCCCCCGGAAAAATGCCGAAGCCCGCCAGCGCGAAGCATTGAGCCGCCCTGAAATGGAGCGCGTTCTCGCCGCAGCGCGCTCAGAAATCGAGGTGGCCTGGGCATCGTTCCAGGAGGGTCAAGCCGCGCTGGCTCGGGTCGATCGCGAAGCCATCGCAGCCGAAAAGGATCTCAAGAGGCTCAGTCTCGACGATATAGGCGTCCTGCTGGCCGTAATCGTGGACCGATTCGCCGGGGTGCCTCCAAAGGTCAACGACATGCTACGCAAGGGTGCGGGGATGTGGCCGCTCCATTTTGCAATCGTCCGGCACGGTGGGATCGGCGCAATCTCCTCCTGTTTGTTCGCGGTGCCGGAAACGATCGTCGCCTACATGATCGCGATCGGCGCCCAGACTTACGCCAACACCGAAGCGCTTCGGATGATGCGCCGGGACTGCATGAGTGAGCATTTGCTGCTCGATGGGCGGGTGCTCGTCAGCTGGCACAAGGGCCGTGCCGGCCGCGAGCAACGGCGCAGCTTCCTGAGAGACAAGAGCTTCTCGGTGCCTACCCTCATCGAGCAGGTTCTCACCCTGACTGAAAGGCTGGTGCCGCATGCTCCGAAGCGGGATCGCGAACGGCTGTTCCTTGTAGGAGGTGTACGCGTCTCACGCGTAATCGGCGTCATCCCCGATTATCTGGCATCGTCGCTGACCCGGCGGTTCGTTCGACGTCACCGTCTGCGTGACGACAACGGGAAGGTACTCAAGTTGACGCTGGGTGCGTTGCGCGCTTCGGGCCTGACGCTGGCGCATGAGCGCCTTGGCCACGACATCCTCAAGACCCAGGCACTTGCAAACCACGCGTCGCCAGACACCACGCAGCGCTATGTTGACCGGCCTCGGGTCCGGAAAGCTCAGGCCATGGCGATCGGCGGGTTGCAGGCGCGGTTCGTCCAATCGGTTCGCAGCAAGAACAAGCGGCAGCCCGAAATGGAACCTGCTCATAATTTGCGCAACGCGACCGCAGGCGGCTTTACCTGCCGTGATCCGTTGGCCGGGGTTGCCGAGGGGCAACGAGCAGGCGTGGTATGCACGGCCTGGCTCGGCTGCTTTACCTGCCCGAACGCGGCTATCCCGCTCGACGAAGATGTGCTGATCAGGCTGCTTGCGACACGGGCGGCACTCGGCGCGGCAAGGGCCGGCATGGCGCCACAGCGCTGGCAGCAGCTATACGCGCCCAAGCTGGTAATCCTCGATCGCGATATCTTGCCCAGGTTCCCGCAAAGCATGCTCGATCGGGCATCAACGGCACCGCTGCCTCAGCTGCCGCCGATCGAATGACTGTTCGCCCGCGCCCTCACATCCCAACAGCGACATGGGAGTGTGACCCACTCTCGCCTTGGAGTCGGTTCGGGGACGATGAGTGGCGCCTCGATATCCGCACTGCGGGTCGCCGCGCGGACCAGAACCGGTTCAGTTGGACGGTGCCGCCACCAGAAAACTCCCGCATCAGCGCTCGCGACCATGTCCGGCTGATCCGCGCAGCGAAGCAGTTCCTGTGGTCGATGCGAACCGATCCACCAGCGGGACGTAAACGAGCGGCAGCAGCGTCGATCCAGTCACGGGCCATGAATCTGCGAGCGCTGATCGGATGGATGGCGTGTGAAGGCTATGCGCGGTTCGCCGAAATCGATCCATCTGTCATCGAGCGCCTGTGCGTATGGCTGCGCAACCGGGAATCGTCGCGCGGTAACGGCAAGCTCAACTCGCGAACCATCGCAAACTACCTGCTCGTAGTGAAGGATCTCTACCGCCAGCGCGCCAAGCTCGAAGATGCGCCGCTTGTCGATCCACTCCCCCTCGAAACCACCTATGAGGCGGCAGGCGTGACGCGAGCCGGCGCCGGGGCCATCCCGTTCATCCCCGATCCGGTCGCCATCGCAATCCTGAACGAGGCTTTGCGGTGGATCGAGGATCATGGCGACACGATCGTGCGCGCCGAAGCGCTGCGGCGCGAAGCCCATGCAGAAGGACTGTCGCGTGGTCAGAAGCGGCTTGCATCTCATTACGTGCGCAGGGCCCTCCAGGCAGCTGGCTGGACCTGCCCGCTCGGCGGCCCCCTCGACGGCGCATATGCCGTGAGGGCAGCGGCCGTCCATCTCGTCGAGGCATGCTACATTGTGATCGCAGGGTTCGTTGGCATGAGGGTCAGCGAGATCCTGTCGATGAAAGTCGGCGCGGTCGAATACCATCAGGTTGGCGAAAGCGGGGTGAAACAGGCGTATGTCGCAGCGCGTCTGTTCAAGACAGTCGATGACCCCGATGGCCGGCTCGAACGTTGGGTGGCGCCGGCACCGGTCGTTCGTGCAGTCGGTCTGCTGGAAAGGCTGAGCGCACCCTTGCGCGCAATCTCGGGGCGCGACGAACTGTTCCTGGTGAAAAATACGCAGTACGGCGAAATCGTGCCGGTCACCCACATGCACATTGGGTGGCGGATCAACGACTTTGCGCGTCACGTCGGCTTGCCGCCGCACGAAGGTAAGCCATGGTCGTTCAGCACGCATCAGTTCCGCAAGACCTTCGCCCGGTTCATCGCTCGGCGGGACCGCACGCAACTCCTCGGCCTTGCCGAGCACTTCAAGCATGCCTCGGTGGCGATGACGGCGCGTGGTTATGTCGGCAGCGACTTCGATCTGCACGAACTGGTGAACCACGAAGCCCGGGCGGAGACGGCTTCAGCGCTGGATCGCCTGCTCGCCGCCAAACGCCTCGGCGGGAAGATGGGCGAGCGCATCGTCGCCGGGAACGCCCGATTCCGCGGCCGTGCCGGCGAGCAGGTACGACGGGACTACGTGGCGTTCATCCTCGAAGAAACCGACCTCAGGATCCATGCCTGCGATTATGGCTGGTGCGTGTTCCAGCAGGAGACCTCGCGCTGCGGCGGCGAACTGGAGCCCGACGAGGCTGGACGTGCGCCAGCGGTGTGCCTCGCGTGCGCGAACATGGTGATCGAGACAAAACACCGGGGCTACTGGCGGGATCGCCGGGCACGCAATGCAGCGCTGCTGCCGGGCGCCAATCCCATGACGGCGGCGGTACTCAATGAGGCAATCGGTCAATGCGAGCGAGTGCTTGCGCAAATCGGAGATGGCGATGAGCAAGGATGACGCAGGCTCACGCGGGCAATCCGCGGCAAGGAGCTACCGGGCGGCGCTGGCAAGGCTGGTGCGCGGCGAAGGACGCCACCCCGACCATGCAGGCCGGGCTGTCCGGATCACGCCGGCTGCGGTTGCCCGCGAAGCCGGGCGAAGCCGAAATCCGCTCTATGCAACGCATCGTGAGATCCTCGACGAAATCGAGGCGGCGGCGGGGTCCGACACGCCGGTTCGCGATCTGGCGACCCGGCTCGACGAGCTCGAAGCCGAACTGTCGCGCCTCAGGGCTGATGCCCGCCGACACAGCGACGAGCGAAGGGAGCTCGCGAGCGTGAACCTGACGCTCTTGCACCGCGCACGAAGTGCGGAGGACAAGCTGGCAGCGCTGCTTCGACGAACGCCGGATATCGGCGTGCCGTCGACAAGCCTTGCCAAGGAAATCCTCGCGCAGGCCGACTTCAGGAAAAGCTGATGGGCCGCACGCAAACAAATCTGGCTGCCTGGCTGGCGCTGGCCGGAAAACTTGCCCCTTGGGCCCAGGCTCCTATGCTGAGCGCATGGCAGACTGCGGATGTGGCCCAACAGAGGCGGAGACCCGAGCACAGCGACAAGTGCTGTGGATCGCACTTGTCCTGAACGGCGCGATGTTCGTCGTCGAAACGATCGCGGGGCTTCGTGTACACTCAACGGGGTTGATCGCCGACGGCCTCGACATGCTGGCCGATGCTTCGGCCTACGCCATTGCCCTGTCCGCCGTGAACAAGGGCGCCGGGTTCAAGTCCAACGCCGCCATCCTGAGCGGCACTTTGCTGCTCTTACTTGGCATCGGCGTCGTCATCGATGTGATGCGCCGGCTCGTTGCGGGTGAGCAGCCAGAGGCCAGCTGGATGATCGGCGTGTCGAGTGTGGCTCTTGCAATCAACGCGACCATACTGTGGCTGCTCAGCACACAGCGCCGCGACGAGGCCCACCTCCAGGCCACATGGATCTTCACACGTGCGGACGTGGTCGCCAATATCGCCGTGATCCTGTCGGGGATCGCTGTACTGCTGACCGGTAGTCGATACTTCGACCTCGCAGTCGGTGCCGCGATCGGCATCTACGTCATCAAGGAGGCCATCGAAATCTTCCGAAGCACGCGAGCCGGCAGAGCATCGACCTGCAACTGATGACGTTGCAGCGGCGTTGCGACAGCACTGCAAGTCCTCTCATGCCGCCAGCTTCTCGTCCTGGGGTTGCCGAGCATGCATCCAATCTGCTGCGGCCTGCGCTTTGCTCGCCAAGGTGAAGATCGCGCGAGCGTCGGCCTTGAGGACCCTAAGCCACGAGGCAATATAGGCGGCATGGTCGGGTCGCGGATGATGCGCAATACCGAGGTCGGCCATGATCAAGGCAGCACCAAGGTCCGCCACATATCCTGACAGTCCAGCGCTAATGTGAATTCCAGCGCCATTTTTGCGAACCTGTTTCACGCCGCCATCTCCTCGGCCTGGGGCTGCTGGGCATGCATCCAATCGGCTGCGGCCTGGGCCTTGC
>NZ_RQSI01000094.1:0-6747 GCF_003856955.1 Novosphingobium sp. LASN5T | reverse complement strand
GCGAGCGAACCGTCAATGGGCTGTGGGACCTGATCGGCAAGCTCGTCGATATCTTCCAGCCTGCCGAATGTGCCAATTACTTCAAATCTTGCGGATATGAGCCGGAATGAATGGAAACCGCTCTAATGGCGCGAAGAGAACGCATTTCCGGCCGCGTCACGGAAGAGAGTTTTGTAGGCCGTCGAGGCGCTCCGTAACGCGGACATCCGCTCGACTTTTTCGTTCCGATGGCACGCTGCTTCCACTGTTCTTTTCAACGTCGGCGAGCACGCCTGACGATCTTGGATGAACTGTTGGAGTGCGATGCTATCGACCATCCGCGCCCATACGTCGACAACCGGCTCGTCCTCGTTTCGCACCGTTGGGTCACAGTCTGCATCGAGCATCGCGGCGCAGATTGCGATAAGGCAACGACGCATTGAGGGGCTGGCAAGCGCGAGCGGCATTTCACAGGAAGGCTCGTTGGGGCAAACGTTATCGAGCGTGAGCACAGGCGCCGCAAACCGATGTAGGAGTCTATCACGCAGTCTCCAGCGCCTGTGGGCCCTTGCGAACAGTAGACAGATTCTGGCGGATTCTTCGAGCAGCTGACCGGCTGAAGTGTCGTTGAAGCGAAATTGATCTGGGACCTTTCCCCTAAGCGCACCCCTCAGCGCGGCTTCAAAGGCTACGATATTGATCCAGATGGGCTGCGCTGCTGGCTCAAGCTCGAGCGCCCTGGGGTGCGCCCGTTCGAGGCCCCGACGGCAGCGAATACAGCACAATCTTGGCGGCCCCTGCGATGACCGCTTAATCGCCCAATGACTACTCCCGCAAGACACGCATCGATCGACGAGTGGCCAGTGGTGCCGGAAACAGAAGCCCCACGCAGCCATGGCCCAGTCCGCACGGATATAGGCGGGGCGGCCAGCGGCATAGTCCTCGGCAAGGCAACGACTGCACCAGCTCAACCGGAGGGTAAGAGCGGGCGCGAAATCTCGGCTAGGATCATCGGATGGAACGTGGTGCCAGGCTACAAAATCCGGGGTGATCCTCGGATACCGATAGCAAAGACCGAGTTCGGCGACACTGTTTTCCGTGAAGCCCTCGCTTGCGGCAAGCTCAGCGATCATCGATTTTTTTGGGTTTACATCGGGATGCCGCCAATGGCCTGCGCGATTTCGATAGGCGCGCAGCAAAGGCTCACCCGGAGCCCGCTGATCGCGCACGCGCGCCAGCCATGAACTGAGAAGTTCATCCGCGAATGGCTCCACGAAACTCATACGGTCGCCCGGCCGATTGTCCTTCGCTTGCCTGCCGACGTAAACATGGAGACGAGAGGAAGCGTCACGTCGTTGGCCTCGAAGCTTGCGGCATCAAGCATCTCGCGGCCATCGCGGATAGCCGTGACAGCGGCTGCCTCGATGAGCCGGAATATTCGGCCCGTCACACCCTGGGTGAGGGCCAGCACGCGTTGCCGCGCTTCGACGGTGTCGAGCATCGATGGGCGTCTCAGGGGCAGCAGGCCCGAGAAGCTCGCAAGCAGCTGGCGCAGGGCATGATCGTTGCGCCATGGCATCAATTCGAACGCCCCAAACCGGTCGGCAAGGTTCGGATCCATCAGGACCGCCATCCGCGCGTCCTCGGTCCCTGCGCAAACAATTGGAATTTTCAGATCGTTGGTCAAAAAGCGGATAGTATTGAGGAACACCCGCTGCTGGCGAGGAGTGCCGGCGAGCATCTTGTCGATTTCATCCAGGACGAGCACCTTGGTTTCGACTTCGGCAAGCAGTTGCCTGGCTTCCGCTCGCATCGATCGCACGGACAGTCGGCTAAGGTCGACGCAATTTAGCGCGGTCAGCACCTCGGTGTAAAATTGCTCCTCACTCGGCTCTGGCGGTATCTGCGCGAGCAACACCGGCATCTTGCTGAGCCCGGTCCTGATATCGAACTGAGGAGCGTGAAGTTTCGAGAAGCGGCTGACAATTTCGGTCTTGCCCATCCCGGTGGCGCCAAACAGTAACAGGCAGGGCATTCGCCCTCGCGGCGGATAGATTACCAGGTCTTCAAGGTGGCGGAGCGCGGCCTCAGCCTGTGGCAACGATATCCAGCGGTCGCGGCGTAGCCAGTCGATCCGGGCCTCATCGGTCAATTCGGCATACTCGCGATAAGCCGGGAAGATATGGCTGTAGAGCACGTTCATGACTGCTCCTCGATCGCGAGTGGTACAACCGGCCCGTCGAGATTTGGCGGTGTCAGCTGCGCGTTGGCCTCTTGGTGCTGGACAAAGGCCGCAGGCGGTTCGCCGCGGATGAGCGCATCGACGATGCGTTGGGTTGATCGTCGAGCTCCGCGCGTCTTCTCTACGGCCCTAAGCACAATCCTGCGCTGCGTGCTCACCATCTCGAAAAGCATCTGCTCATCGACGGCGGTTCGCCCGCGCTCTCGAAGCGCTCTCAGGGCTTGGTCGTGCTCGAACTTGGTAATTGCAGGACGCCGCTTATCGCGAAGAGGAACTGTGACATGCTCGCCGCCGGGCAGTTCGAGATAGACGGCCGAGAGGTTGAGCGGATTGTATTTGATCGGGAATTTATGAACGCTGTTCGCGACCAGCGTGGCCAAAGCGCCATGCCAGTAGAAAACGTGGAAGAGTTTGATGCCCTCGCGCCGGACCCGGCGCATCTCGAACGGGAGGAAGTCGAGCAGAAAACGTTCTTCATCGGCCGGCAGGCGCAGGGCTGCAACACGCTTACCTTGATCGTCCTGCCACGCTGTCATCGGGGGGACGCCAAGTGAGCTGTGAATGGTGCGATGATAGATTCCCACCTGGAGGGCGAACCATCGCTCGAATTCCTTGAGGGTCATGCAGGCTTTGCCCTCAGCGTCGTAGTCTCCCTTGTCCTGGATGTTGGAGAACGTAGTACCCGGAAGAAGGTGAACTTCGCCGATGGCGGTGCCGATCATGCGCTCGATGTGCCCGCCAAAGTGCGGAGTGCGCGGTGGACGGTAGTGAAGCTCGATCCCAAATTGCTGGCAGCCCCGAGTCAGCGCGCGTGAGTGAAATTCCGAGGCATTGTCGAGATGGAGGATGTCTGGCAGGCCGAAGACAGGCCATGCGAAGGTGAGCTCTCGATCGGCCAGCCAATCATTCTTGGGCAGTACTGCATGACGGATCGCCATGCCGACCGAAATCGCGGAAGGTCGTTCCAGTGAAATGTAGAAGCCGGGTATCACCCGCGTCGCTACGTCGATCTGCAGGGTCAGCGTTGGCCGCCCGACCGGTCTCCTGAGATACTCATCGACGATGATGATATCGACCAGCGTGTGGTCCATCTGTACGACCTGAAGAGGGTACTGCGCCTCGTATGAGCTGACGACGGGTCGGAAGCGGTCTGCTGCGGCTTTGGTCCCATCACGGGCGCCTGTCAGGCGTGTCCGTTCCACGGCGTTGACCCGCAGGACAACAGTTTGCCGTGCTGGAGGTCGCAGATTCTGCTCCAGGCACGAAAAGCGAATTTGACGGACCAGTTGTGCGATGGTGGGCTTTGGACGGCTGAGATAAAATTGCTCTATTTTGGCATCGATCAGGCGTTCCACCTCGCAAGGGAGGCGAGAGCGCCCTTTGGGAAATCCATCGTGCTGGTCGACCAACGAACTGGTCACTGGGTTTTCCCGGTATCTCGCGAGCAGTTCGTAAATTCGGGACCGGTTGAGGCTCAGCTTCAGGCCGGCCTCAGCAATCGCTTTGCGTCCGAGCCGGGGCTCTGCCGTAAGCGCACGAATGATAGGCTCGCGCTCACAAGCTTTGCGCCATTCTGTATGATCAACCGTCGTGAGGGCAGTGCCTGTTTCGGCCATGACCTATCCCCGATTTTCGCCAGGGACTCGTGTTGCCGGGTCCGGTCGTTTTGTAGCAGAATCGCGCTGTCAGGTCGAACGTCCGGAGGTATTCTTGTACATGATCCACGCAACTCGGCCGTTTTCTCGTCCGCCCGTATTCTTTAAGTGACATTTGGTGCGGGGAAGGGCCTGAAAATGGTGGAAATGAGCGGGGATGTCTTCGAAGCTGAAGCCCGGGTGCCGATGAGCCCCGTCGCGATGGCATCCCCTGTCACAATCGCCGAGCCCGAGAGGAGGTTGAGCGAGGAGATCGCAGCAGCACGGGTCTACCGCGCCCAGGCCAAGGCGGCCAACACCTTGCGCGCCTACATAAGCGACTGGACCCAGTTCGAGGGCTGGTGCGACGAGCGCGGGCTCGAGCCGCTGCCCGCGCGGCCCGAAGCGGTGGCAACGTATCTTGCCGCGCTCGCGATGGCGGGCAAGGCCGACAGCACCATCGGCCGCCATCTCGCGGCGATCGGATGGAAGCATCGGCAGGTTGGACTGGTCGCGCCCGTTCAACGCGATGAACGCATGGTCATTGCCGACACGCTTGCCGGGATCCGCCGCGAGCAACGCACGCGGCCGAGCGCGAGGAAGGCGGCGCTAACCGCTAAGGAACTGGCGGCGATGATCGCGGCGGCTGACGGTGAGGGGACGCGTTCGATCCGCGACCGGGCGATCTTGGCGCTTGGCCTCGCCGCAGCACTGCGTCGCTCGGAACTGGTCGCGCTTGAGTGGCGCGACGTCGAACTGGTCGACAAGGGCCTGAAACTGACGCTACGCCACTCCAAGACCGACCAGGACGGGGAGGGGCAAGTGATCGCGGTCCCCTCCGGCAAGATCCTCAAGCCTGTCGAGCGGCTCAAGGCCTGGTTGGCGGTCCGTGGCGGCAGCGCGGGGCCGCTGTTCTACCAGATCGACCCGCAGGGGCGGTTGACCGACAAGCCGATGTCGGATCGCTCGATCGCGCGGCTGATCCAGAAGTACGCGGCGCGCACAGGCCTCGATCCGGAGACGGTCGCGGGGCACTCACTGCGGGCAGGTTTTCTGACAGAGGCTTCACGTACTGGGGCGACCATTGCCAAGATGCAGGAAGTGTCTCGTCACAAGAAGGTCGAGGTCTTGCTCGGTTATGTCCGGTCGGCAGAACTGTTTGATGACCATGCGGGGGGTGAATTTTTGTAGAGCGTCGGCGCAATTAACGTATTGATAAGATGTGTGATAAGTGCATTTAGCAAAGTTTGCATCTTTATAATATTAGTTTCAGGAATCGAAGGAAATGCCGCTCGATCCCACCGCTTGCCCTGTCGATGCCGCTATTCCGTTCAGGCATGACCTCGCGTTGCTCGCGCGCGGCCCCGGCACCCGCGTCGCCCCCGAACTGCTCGCTGCCTAGGCAGCGTCTGCCGCGCCGAACTCCTTGCGCGCGTTTCGCAGCGATGTGCTGGGGTTCGACGCCTGGTGCCGGGGGAGGGGGGAGCAAACCGTCCCGGCTCGTCCAGAGGCGATTGCCGCGTTCCTGAAGGATCGAGGCGAGAAGGGCGCCGCGCCGACGTGGCTGGCGCGGCGCAAGGCTTCGCTTGCTAAGCTCCATCGGCTCTGCCGTTTACCCGATCCTACCGTCGATGATTTGGTCAAGCTGACGCTCGCCGCCCTCCGCCGCGAGAAGGGCGTAGCGCAGAAGCAGGCCCAGCCGTAGCGGTCTAGATGTTTGATCCCGGGCTTTGATGGTGCATCATTCACGCGCGAGTGGAAGGAGGCACTATGGGCCAGGTTCTCCATGGGAGCGCCACGACGACTGAGGCGGTCCGTCGAGCGATACAGCATAGTCAAGAGAGCCTGAGGGCTCTCGCCAAGCGCCACGGCATCAACCAGAAGACGGTCGCCAAGTGGAAGAAGCGGACGTCCGTTGCCGATCTGCCCACGGGGCCGAAGGACCCAAGATCAACCTCGCTCTCGATCGAGGACGAGGCGGTGGTGGTCGCGTTCCGGCGCCACACGCTGCTGCCGCTGGATGACTGCCTCTACGCGCTTCAGGCGACGATCCCGCACCTGACCCGCTCGTCGCTGCACCGTTGCCTGCAACGCCATGGCATATCGCGGCTGCCCGAGATCGAAGGCGAGAAGACCGCCAAGCGGAAGTTCAAGAGCTACCCTATCGGCTACTTCCACATCGACATTGCCGAGGTCCGCACCGAACAAGGCAAGCTCCACCTGTTCGTCGCGATCGACCGCACCTCCAAGTTCGCCTTCGTCGAGCTGCACGAAAGAGCCACCACCCGCGTGTCGGGAGACTTCCTGCGGCACCTCATCATGGCGGTGCCGCACAAGGTGCACACGGTGCTGACCGATAATGGCATCCACTTTACCACGCCCGGTGCCGGCGGCTCGGCCGTCCCGCTGATCAAGGAGGCCATCGCCAACGGCGAGCTCTTCCGCGCCCACTCGTTCGAGCTCGCCTGCGCGCAGAACGACATCGACCACCGGCTCACCAAACCAAAGCACCCCTGGACCAACGGTCAGGTCGAGCGGATGAACCGCACTATCAAGGACGCGACCGTCAAACGATACCACTACGAAAGCCACGACCAACTTCGACAGCATCTCGGCGACTTCGTCGCCGCTTACAACTTCGGCCGACGGCTCAAGACCCTCAAAGGCCTCACGCCCTACGAGGCTATCTGCAAAACATGGCAACGAGAGCCTGCCCGGTTCACATCAAATCCGCACCACCAAATTCCGGGATCAAACATCTAGAAGGCGTCACCTCAAGGTTTGTTCGCCAGACAACGATTTCTCGGACATAAGCGGAACATGGGCTACGCTACACGCTTCAACCGCGCCATTGGCTCGTTGAGTGGGTGGAATTCACCTGCTGGAAGTCGC
>NZ_RQSI01000093.1:0-6797 GCF_003856955.1 Novosphingobium sp. LASN5T | reverse complement strand
GGCCCATTGCGCATATGCTGCCGCCGGGCGGTATCAGTCCAGGCCATGTGCTTCTCCATTCGTCTCGACAACGACGGTGAATCACATCCTGCTGATATCGCTCAACTACTTTCCGCTCGGGCTCTTAGGGAGACAACTTGCATTCAGCGTCTCTGCGAATGCAAACGAAAGCGTGATTGAACCTAGATGTCTAGACATCATTAACCCCATGGGTTTGCGTTGCCTTAGCGCTTGTGGCGGCATCGGGATCGATCAGGTCACCGTAATGGGCCCGCGCAACATCGGGATGCGAACGGATACGCGACTTCAGGTGGTTCTCACCGACGCTGCGGAACAGCGGGTTGGCCGGGTCAGAGCTCACGCCGCGGGCGACCGCCTTGAGTTCGGGCGGGAGGTCGATGAGAGGGATATGTCCTTCGTGGCTGGCACCAAGAAAGAACGGGATGGAGTACCGAACGATTCCGGAAGGCGGTGTCACCGCTGCATGGACGTCTGCGCGCACGAAACCATCCGTTGCAAGCTCGAGCAATTCCCCGGTGTTCACGACAAAGGTGCCCGGGATCGGTGGTGCTTCGACCCAGCTGCCATCCTGGCGCTGGACACGGAGACCCTCGGTGCTGTCCTGGAGCAGGATCGTCACGAGACCGCCGTCCTTGTGCGCCCCGACGCCCTGTTCAGAGCGGGCCACATCACGGCCGGGATAGCGAACGATCTTCAGGTGCTGACGCGGAGCCGATTTGTAGAGCGGCTCGAAAGCACCTTCCGGTTGCCCGAGAGCAAGTGCGATGGCTTTCAGCAAATCGATCGCGACGCGGGTCACTTCGGCCTGGTACGTCGTGATGATCGGCTTCAGGCTGGGCATTGCCGAGGGCCACTGGTTAGGGCCAATCGTCCGCTTCCATGCGGGCGTGTCCGGACCAATCTCGGCGAAGTCCTCCTCGCGGTCGAAATCGACCTGCTCGCGCCAATCCTGTCGGCCGCCGGTCAGTTCACCGCCGATACGGGTGTAGCCGCGGAATTGGGCCGATTTGACGATGTCGATTTCGAGCTTGGCCTCGCGCGGCAAGGCAAAGAACATCCTCGATGCCGTCAGGGCCTGCGAGATGAGGTCGGGCCTGACGCCGTGACCACGAAGATAGAAAAAGCCATGATCGAAAAGGATCTCGCGCAATTCGCCGACCAGCTGCTGACGGTCCTCCTGGCTGCCATACAGGAGTGACAGATCAAGGAAGGGCAACTGGCTCGTCGACACAGCTTCCGCCGACGTGAACTCGTTGGTGCGCTGGAGCACCGGATCGGGGAGTTGGGTGACAGTCACTGGGCGTTGTCCGTGATGCGGGTCTCGCGCGGCGCCATACGAACGACCTGCTGCTCCACGGGGAGGTCTGGATCGTACATGTACTTCGGGCTGGCATCGAGAAAGTCGTGGGTGTGAACGATGACGGCTCCGCCTTGCAGGAATGCGATGGCATAGGCCGGCGGCTCCATGCTGCAGGGGATGCCGCGCTCGATGGTGAAGTCGAGCCAGAGTTGGTGGTTGAGGCCGCGCAGGGTAGTGAAGGGAATGCCGCGCCAGCTCCCTGCGATCGGCCGGTGCACGTGGCCGAAGAAGATGTGCCGGATATCGTGTCCTTCAAGCACCTTTGCAAAGGCGTCCGGATCCTCGAGCATGATCTCGTCGACCGCGCGCAGGTTCACGGGCAGCGGATGGTGATGCATGAACAGGTAGCATGGACGACCCGCTGCCTCTTCAAGCCGCGCCTTCAGCCATGCCTGTCGCTTTGCGCAATAGGCGCCTGCGTGCCCGGTCGCCTTCTTGGTGTCGAGGAACAGGAGGCGCCCGGCGTCGGTGTCGATGAAAGACTGAACGAAACCATCTGCGTCGGTTGGCTCTTCGGGAAACACCTGGAGAAACTCGTCACGGGCGTCGTGATTGCCGATAACCAGGCGGACGGGCACCGGCAGCGCTTCTAGCGCTTCTCGCAGGCGGATGTATGCGCCGTGCTCGCCATGATGGGCCAGGTCGCCGGTAATGACACACAAGTCGGCATCAGCGTGGTTGGCAGCGATATCGGCGATGCAGGCCTCAAGCCGCACGCCGGGATCGTTTTCGAACAGACTTCGCCCTTTGGGAACAAGGTGCAAATCCGTAATCTGGATGATTTTCATCTTACGGGTCTCGCTCAGCGCCACAGGCGGCGCGAGGCGATCTCGGCGCCCTGAACCATCGCTTCGAGCTTACGCCAGCCAATTGCCGGATCGACGGCATGGAAGGAGGCGAAGGTTGCAAACCCGCAGTCTGTACCGGCGATCACGCGTTCGCGGCCCACCAGATTGGCGTATTGCTCGATACGCTGCGCCACCACTTCCGGGTGCTCGATATAGTTCGTGCAGGTGTCGATGACGCCAGGCACGATCACCTTGTCCTCGGGAAGCGGCGTCTCCTTGAACAGGCTCCATTCGTGGGAATGGCGCGGGTTGGCCGCTTCGAGCAGGATCGCCATCGGCTTGGCGGTCACGATCAGGTCGAAGATTTCGTGCAGGTCGATGTCGTGGTGGTGGGGCGATTCGTAGTTACCCCAGCACAAGTGCAGACGCAGACGGTCGGCCGGAATGTCGCGCAGGGCGTGGTTGAGCACTTCGACGTGAAGTGCGACTTCCTTACGGAAGTCCGCGACTTCCATCGGCTGCGCGCGGAAATGCCGGCCAAGCGCGAGTTCGGGACAGTCGATCTGAAGGAGAAGGCCGGAGGCGACGATGGCGTCGTACTCCCGCTTCATCGTGTCTGCGAGCGCGTAGAGGTATTCCTCCTGCGTCGCGTAAAACTTATTGGGCATGTAATGCGCCATGATGCCTGGCGAAGAGGCATTCATGAACGCGTCCTCAACCGCGACGCCTTCAAGCGCGGCCTTCAGGTTGTTGATGTCGGACGCGACATGCTCATCGCCATGATAGGAGAGCGGGCCGACGCAGGCCGGGGTCTTGATTTCCATCACGATCTTGCTGGCGAACTCGGGGAATTCGGTGAGCTCGGACAGGGCCAGCGGGTGATCGACGCCGGTGAGGCCGGTCATGCGGTCACGCGCATAAGTTGCATAGGCGTATTTGCTCATCTCGCCGTCGTCGACGATGGAGATGCCAAGATCGGCCTGCCGCTTCACCACGTCGCGAACCGCAGTCGTGATTTCATCGGGCATCGCGTCAAGCGATGCGGCGTCGAGTTCGCCGCGTTCGCGTGCCAGCAGCTTGGCTTCCAGGCTTGCCGGACGCGGCAAGCTGCCAACATGGGTGGTGAGAATGCGATCGGTGCTGATCTTCATGTCATACTCCTGAGCATTTTGCAGACCTGTTCCTGAGCAACCCGGCAGGTCTTCGCGCTTGTGCGCTCACTGTGAACGTTTTGATCGACCAGCGCCCATTGCGAGATCATGCTTAGCAAATCTGGGCGGCAATCGGGTTAAGAGGTCGGATCGACAAGCGCCGATCCGACCGTGATTATTGAACTTAGAACCGCTTCGATGCCGACATGCCGATCGTGCGGGGCCGGAAGGTGGTGTCAGTGAAGAGATCCGATCCCACCAGGTCCTGGTAGCGGCCAAGTGCCGGATGGGCGTTCAGCGCGTTGGTCATGAAGAGCGCGATATCGACGTTCTGCCAGTTCACGCCTGCACGCAGGTTGAGCTGGTTAGTCGCCGGGTTTGCCGGGATGTCGGGCTTGTAGAGCACCGGCGATGCCGGGTTCTGCGAGTTGAACGGTCCCGGATTACGGCTGTGGAAGACATCTTCTGCACGCAGATAGCCATCGATGTCGCCGGGCAGGACGAAGGTATATTCCGCGGTGGCGCGCAGGTCCCAGGGCGAATTGACCCAGGGCGGTGAGCCGATGACATCGCCCTTGGTGTTCAGGATGACGCCGTACTGCTCGATCGTCTCCTTCATGCGGGTGCCCGTGTAGCTGGCGGACACGCCCAGCTTGAACGCGTCGGTCACCTTGGCATTGAGGGTGAGATTGAAGCCGTTGACCTCAGCCTTGCCGGCGTTGGTCGTGTAGGTGTAGCCGCAGGTCGGGATATAGACACCCTGCTGGATGTCGTTCCAGTCGATATGGAAGGCGTTGGCGTCCACGCCCAGACGGCCGCCGAACAGCTTGCCCTTCAGACCGGCTTCGTAGCTCCAGACCGAATCCGCCTTGAAGGAGGCCGGCTGCGAGGGAACCGGGCAGCCAACGCCGCCCTCTTCGGTCTGCAGCGGGATCGGGATGTTGGTGCCGCCGACGCGGTAGCCCTTGCCGGCCGATGCATAGAGCATGAGGTTCGGGCTGGCATGATAGGTCACGCCCACCTTGGGGGTGAATGGCTTCTCGTGGTTCTTGCCGCTCGAAACCGGGAACAGGCCGCCGGTCCAGTAGCCGCTCTGCTCCTGGTAGAAGCTCGATTTGGTGCTCGCGATACGAGCGCCTGCCGTCAGCGTCAGGCCCTTGACCACTTCCCAATCGACCTGACCGAAACCTGCGATCTGCTTGTCGTAGGAGTAGAGGCTGCCGGTGAACTCGGACACGTAGGGATCCATGCCGAGGTAGGCTGAATAATACGGGTCGATCGAAACGTGGGTGTCGTGCTGGGTGCTGTCGGAGTAGAATGCACCAACGGTCCACTTTAGCGCAGCATCCGGGTTCGAGGAGGAAAGACGCACTTCCTGCGTGAACTGGTGCAGCGAGGTGGTGACATCCTTCCAGGCCGCGTCGGTTTGGCGCGCGGGATAGGCGAGGCCCATCGGGTTGCCATAACCGACAGTTAGCGCGCCATAGAAGCTGGTGATGTCAGCGAGCACGCTGCCCTTGCGGTCGAGGTACGAGCTGACCGAGGTCAACGTAACACCGCCTAAATCGGCTTCGAGCTTCAGCGAGGGAAGCACGAACTGATCTTGGTTAGGCTGACGCAGAAGACGCCCGTTCTTGAACTTGCCTTCGCTCGGATCGGAAAGGTACTCGTAGTACGAAGCGCTGTCGTTCGTATTGACCTTCTGGAAGTAGATCGACGGCGTGATCTTCAGCCACTCCGTCGGTGCTGCTGTCACTGCAGCGCGAAGCGCATAGGAGTCGGAGAAATTCGAGTTCGCCTGCACGGTCTTCAGGTTGAACGGATCGACCCGGTCGATGTAACCGCCGTCGTGGCGATACCAACCGCTGACCCGGAACCCGAGCTTGTCATTGACAATGGGCCCGCCGAGCGCGGCGCCGGCTTCGTAGCTTGGGCTGCCGCCCTGCGTGAACGAGAGCTCGGTACGCGCCATACCCGTGTAATGATCGAGACCGGGCTCAGGGCTGATGAAGCGCAGCGCACCGCCTTCTGCGCCTGCGCCAAACAGCGTGCCCTGGGGGCCGCGGTCGACTTCGACGTGATCCACATCGAACATCAGGGGCAGAGGATTGCCGAAGCCCGAAATCCACGTGGCACGCGCCTGGATCGGGGTATCGTCGATATAGATACCGGTCGTGGAGTGACCGACGGACGAGTTGATGCCCCGGATGGCGATGTTGGTCAGCGCACCGCCGCCATAGTATCCGGCCGACTTGTCGAACTGGACGCCCGGCGTCATCTGGGCGAGGTCGGACACGCTGCGGATGGCTGATTTTTCCAGCGCTTCGGGATTGTAGGCCTCGACGCTGATAGGCACCTTCGAGATCTCTTCACGGCGCTTGGTTGCCGTCACGACGATATCGGAGCCATCGCTGTCAGCGGCGGCTTCGTCTGCGATGGCTGGCTGAGCGCAAATGCCAAGAGCCACGATGCAGGCCGCGCCAAGGAGGCTGGCGCGACGGGCGCCGAAAACTCGTTCGGATGAATAGTGCGACTTATTTGTGGTGGAGTCGTAGCGCTCCAGCAATTCGGTTGCGGAAACAGTCATTTGAACCCTCGTGAAATCCATGTTTGAACCGATTGGTCCGCGCAGCTGACCGTGCCCCCGGCCCGCCCCGGCCTGCGCGCCGGGACATCCCTGAAACATTCGAATGTCCCGCTAGTGTTGGATTATGATAGTTTCACGACATGGGGAAAAATTCATCCGAATGATTTGACGATCGCAGGTCAGACGTTCGCAAAAGTCCGCAGATTTCCGCGAGTTTTACCAGCCAACCTTCGACGAACAACTAAAGGTCCGTGATCGATGTCGGATTTAACATTCGAATGATATCGTGCTACGAACGGATCATGAATCATCCGAATGATGCGGCACCTCGGAATTCCGGGTGGCAGACGATCCGCGACGCCATCTCGACAGAAATCCAGAATGGCGTGCTCAAGCCTGGCGCCAAGCTACCGACGGAGCCTGAGCTCTGCTCCCTGTTTGGGGCGACGCGGTATGCTGTTCGAAGGGCTGTGGAAGCACTCGCTGTCGACGGCAAGCTACGTGTCGAGCAAGGACGCGGGACGTTTGTCGAATCAGCGTCAAAGCTGAATTATCGTGTCGGGCGCCGAGCGCGGTTTCGTCAGAATCTTTTGTCTGAAGGCGTGGAACCGGACGGAGAGATCCTCTCGGACGAAATTGTCCCGGCATCACCAGCAATCGCCCAGGCCCTCGAACTGACAGAGGGGGCTCCGGTTCATCGGGTACTTCAGCGCAGCCTGGCAGATGGCGTGCCCATCAGCCTGGGTCACACGTATGTGTCTGCCGGCTCTGTTGCAAAGATTGGCGGCAGTCAGAGGTAGGCTGTCGCTCTGCGCCGATCAGGCGGCTGCTGCGAAATGGTGGTTGAGCATGCCCATGGCCTCCGTCAGCGCCGAGGGCCCAATGCCAAA
>NZ_RQSI01000092.1:0-6994 GCF_003856955.1 Novosphingobium sp. LASN5T | reverse complement strand
AGCAAGGCGCAGGCGGCCGCCGACTGGATGCACGCCCAGCAGCCCCAGCCTGAGGAGATCGCCGCATGATCCGCGCCCCGAAAATTTGCGGTGGAAGTCACATTAGGGCTGGACTGTCAGGATATGTCGCCAAGCATGCCGAGAACATGCGGATCGTTGTCGCGTCGCCGAAGCCGGATAAGATGAGCCAGGGTCTCGATCCGCCAAGTTTGGTCACACCAGACGGTATGAGGCATGCCCAAAGCGAGCGCGATCTCGTTTTCCACTGCCTGGTGGCGGGTATAGCGTTCACCGCCTTTCCGGAAGCACGTCAGTGGTGCCGCTCGCATTTCAGTGGTCTCCTGATGCGTCTGACTGTGCGGCGACTGGTCCATGTCTGGCTCAAGAAACGGTTAGCCGCGATCGGAAATCCGGATGTAAAATTTTTTGGCCCGAACTTCCCTCGCGCTCGCAGCCATCTTGCCGGCCGCGAGAGACATCATGACATATCGAAATGAACGAAAGGATCGTGTCCGACAACTTACGTTGATCTCCCACTATCTGCTTGGCCGGCAGAATTCTGCTAGACTGCATCCGCCTCCACAAGATCTACGGTATGACCTTCGGGATCCTCGATTGTTGCACGCCGTCCCCACCGCGTCGAATGCGGTGCTCTCAGAAGTCGTCCATTGTTAGATGCAACGGCAATGCACCGCGCATCGAGGTCATCAACCGTGAAACCGAGGCGCACGGCGCGGGTGCTCGCATGCTCCTCATGGCAGGGATAGATTTCGAGGAGGCCCCCGCCCGTTTCACAGCTCAAATGCACGGGACCGCTCCCGTGCTTTTCAAGTTGGAACGCGAGACCGAGTGAACCGTAGAAATCAGCAAGGGCATGGGGATTGCGAGCGCGAAGGACGAGAAGGTTTAGCTGCATGGGGCAGGCTCCTTTCAATTCAGTCTTTGTTTGACCGCCACGGGATCTACAGGCTCAATGGGCGCCTCAAATGTTGGGAAATGCGCACGCAATTCCAGCCGGCCGCCCATGGCTCGCAAATAATTTATAAGTGCGCTGACTTTGATATCCGCACCCTTTTCCAAACGAGATACGCGCGCTTGATCTGTTCCCAGGCTATCAGCGAGGTGTGATTGCGTTTCGCCTAGAAGATGTCGCAACTCTCGAAGGCCCAATGGGTGTATTTGCGCATTCTTACGCCATTGCGCTGCAAGTTGTAGAATGCGTGCGCTAGCTTCTGCGGAATTCCTGTAAATTTCCTGAGGGCGTCGTCCATAGCTGTTCGTATCGATAAATAGACCAAAACCGAGCGCAGACTGCCACAGGACATTCGACCGCATGCCGTCGATCTCAATGTCGAGCCACCACTCACCGTCCGGATTGGAAGGCTCGTCGATGTCGAAGGAAACCGACACTTCAGACTGAAGCGCTTCGATCAACTCATGAATGGGTTCGCTCATAGCGTAATGCTCCTCGCGTTGTGGCCGGCCTTGTCCAAAAGAACGACCTTGTTCAGATCGACTATCAGGATCGCACCGCTCTCACTGAAATAGGTATTGTGTCCCTGGCTGCGGTAGCGGTGCAAATCGTCGCGCCCGGGAACCGACCGGTGCGCGTCGTCTCGCGGCGGATACATCCGGCCATCATCCCGCGGAAAAGCAGGATCGAAGGCGATGCCGGAAAATTCGTTCTCGACCTCGATCAGAGTTAGGCTGAGAAGCTCGAAAGCCTCCGCCTTGGATGCGCAAGCCGGCGCAGCCAAAAGGCGGAGGCAGAACTCTTTGAGGCGATCGCGCATATCCATGTTAAAAACGACATATGTTGCTTTCGACATATTTTCAAGAGCCCATTTGAGGCAAAATCGCACCGGCGCAGTCATCGTTTGCCCACTGCCGTCCGTAGTGCCGCAGCCATAAGCCAGAGGCCCAGCGCATTCGACCCGGCTAAGACTCATCCCCTGCTCACATGCTGGACGGATGAACGGAAGGTAGGTTTTACGGATAGGATGAGGGCCGTGAACATCCACTTCTGGGGCGGGCCCTGACCGGCGCGGTAGCACGTTGTCTTTTGCGACTCGCCGCCTGTTTTGGCGGCTGCTACCGATGGTCCATGAACCGCACCGCGCACCTCGCTAGAAAAGTCACAACTAAATTTGAGATTGAGGAATCGGTCCGCCGGCTCGTGGCGTTCCTCGAGCGGAACAAGCAGGACGGGGCTTTCGATTTTCCTTTCAGCTACTCTTATCCCAAGAATTGCTGCGAGAGCGTGTCACTAATCCTTACCTATCTTCTCGAAGAAAGGTACGGCCTGACAAACGTCGTCATCATAAAGGGCACAAAACCCAGAAAGCACGAGCACCATTTTTGGGTCATGGTCGGAGATCTAAACTACGACTTGACAGCACATCAATTTCCCAGGCACATACCAATTGTTGGCATACTGGCTCACTCGCTGTTTTTCTCGTTCACCGAATGGGAGGTCGAGCACCGCCGTGATTTCGTTGAGCGCGATGCAGTGATCGCTCTTCACCGCGCCGGAGTTATTCCGTTCTGATCTCGCAATGCCATTTTTTCAGTCCTAGCTTCCCTGGTGCCATAGAGAATGGCAGGAAGATTTCGGAATCCCGCTGCTCGCAGCGGCTCAGCCAGCCTGCAAGGGTTTACTGAAGAACGGGCAGCCTGCGTCATCTTCGTATGCTTCGGCCAAAAGCTTGGGATGGAATTCGGCGATCTTTTCGGGGTGACCTTCGAGCATGCGCAACATCGAGCGGCGAAGGCACGCCATGGCGACCTCTATTGAAAGCGCCGGGATCTCGAATTGTGTATCACTTGGGTGGAAATAATCGATCCCATGATCTGCCATGCGCGAAAAACTCATCGGGGCCGAATGGGTATGGGCAGAAAAATAGGCGTAGACGCCGTTGAACTGCGTCTCGTCCCATCCCATCATCCTAGTCGCAACATTGCGCATGCCGACGACGAACATTTCCTCGCCGCTAGCGACGCGCTTTTTGCGCTCATCCGACAGTTTGTGAAAAGTTGGGCCTGCCTCGATTTGGGCCTTTAATTCGTCTCGGCCTACTCGAATATCATCGGCCGACATCCCAAAGCCTCGCATGAGTTTCAGCCTGCCGACGGAATCATGAAGTCTGAGCAGGGTGTGGCGAAATTCCCATTCTTCGTCAGGCACTGGATCCAGCAGGTAAGCTATCATAGTCGAGGCCTCCATGATCATCCGGGCAAGAGCCATTATCGCATGATGATCGAACATGGATGACTGTAGGGCTATGGCGCCAATCGACCGGGCATGCGCACAGCATTTTGCAAAAACCATCGAGGCGAGCATACCACTGGTTGAAGTTGGAAGGCCCGTCAGGGCCATCGAGACATGGTTCGCGAAGCCGCCTAGCGAGCTGAGCCTGTCTATTTGTTCGCGGATAGGGCTACCCAGCGATCGAACTTCCTGTTCGCCTCCCCTATCGCGCGCCCGGGCTGCCCTTCGTTGCTTTCTGTTGTGACTGCTCATTCTGCAATCGTAATCTATCGAGTTGAAGCGTAAAGCGCCGGACACGTCGGGAATTGGCATCGCTAACATTGCCCGATCATCCGACTATAATTCATGAACGGATGGCAGCAGTCAGGGAGTGCTGCGAATTCCGCCTATGACCGCCTTTTAGGCGGCGAGCTACCAGGCATTCAGCGATTGAGCAGCCGTGAAATGAACCGGCTCAATCGCTGCGAAGGGCCCGCATCACCGTCGAGCTGATCGTTACTGAGGCGCCTCCCCAGTTCCAGCGGAAGCTCTGCGTACGGCGAAACCTCGATCTGGAGTTCCTCGATCGTTGCAATCTGCCTGGGCTGGCCACCACGCCAGTGCCGCACATCCGGATCGCGGCCAGCATCGGCAACGCCGAACACCATCACGAAGAAGGTGCCCAGCCCCGGGTCCCATCCGACCGCAACCTCGAAAATGTCCGAGTGCTGAGCGAGCGGCTTCAAAGAATACCGGCTCATCGGCTCACCAGTCGCTTGCCAGCATGACCGTCACGACGCGAAAGCTCTGCTGCGCGTCCCACGGCCTCTCCGAGCCCCAGGAGAACGTCCCGTCGTTGGCGTAGACGTCGATCTTCCAGAAGATCTTGTGCCCCTGGTACTCGACCGCACCAAAGTCGCGCTCGCCGTGAGGGTCGTTCCCCGGCTCGATCGGGGTCTCGTTGATTAGCCTGCGCAGCGCCGCCTGGCCCATCATCAGGCTGGCTTGCCGGGCGCCGGGGTCGTCGCCGTCGCCAGCAAGGATGTCGGCCAGCGTCCGGGTGAACACAGTGCGCGAAGTTGGCAGTGACCCCGCGCGGGCCGCGTCGTTGAGCCGGGCAATCTCGGCAGCGTGGTTGACGGCGGCGGGCGTAGATTGAGCAAGCTGGGTCATGGGTTCTTCCTTTCAAGATTGATCCCCCGCCGAGTGCCCCCTCCCCTCCACTGTCCGGTTGACGGGGTTTGAGCGTTCACGCTACGTTCCTTTGGGAAGGATCACGCCATGCCCGCTCCCAGCCACCTCGACCATTTCGATCTCGACATCGGCCTGCGCGATGCGTCGTGCGACGAGAACCTGCCGCCGGTGCGCCGGGCGATCGCGGCGCTGTGCATCGGCGGCGGCGTAGACGATGCCTATCTGTCGGTACGGGAACTGCGCGAGGCAGTGTCACTGGTGCATGAAAACGCCCCCGGCGGGCGGGCAAAGCTCGCCGGTATCCTCAGCACCCAGTGCGACGATTTCCAGCGGGCGATTTATTACTGCCTGGCCGGGCGCGGGGTGGTCGAAATGGCCGAGGCGATGGACTGGCTGCTGACGATCCTCAAGGCGCGCGGCCGCACCGCGGCCTGGCTCAGCCGACTGCGGGTGCGGCGCAAGGACCTCGTTTCGCCCTATGTCAGTGAAGCGCCCGATGGCCCGGTCGTATCAGCGAGCCCCGATTTCGAGCTTGGGCAATCGTGGTTCGTCGAACGCGGGCCAGGCCCCTACTGATCATCCGGATCGTCATCGTTGCAGGTGACGACCCGCGAGACGGTGCGCCCCGGCGCCGCCTTGCTCGCCAGCACCACGCGGAAGGGCTGCAGGGGATTGCCAGTCTTGACCACGGCGGTGTCGCCCTGGACGTGCTCGGCAACCCGGGTTGCGATCCGGTTGGCGTTCTCGATGCTGCACAGGCGCGCCCGTTTGGACGAGCGCTGAGGTGGTGCGGGGTCGGTCATGGCACTACTCGCTTGGGTGCCGGGTCACGAGGCTGACGGGGCGGCGGGCGGCGGCACGATCGTCCAGACCCGGCTCATCAGCTTGCTGATCTTCACCCCGACCCCGTCGCTGACCCGGCGCAGGATGGTCTTGCGGCCCGACTGGACGACGCGGAAGCTGCGCTCGCTCTGCCCGTCGGCGAAGGTCAGCGGCTCGGCCAGCACCAGCATGTCGCCCGGCGCCGGCTTGCGGCGCGTGGTCAGGACAAGGCGCTGGCGGCAGTGCTCGCGCCACTGCGCGGCGTATTCGTTGCCGGGAGGACCGAGCAGATCGAGGATCGAGGCCGGGCAATCGTAATTGTACGGCCCCATCGTTTCGCTCATGTCCTTGTAACCGAACTCCTCACCGCTGCGCGCGCCGGGGCTCCATTTGACGAGGCAGATGATCGCGAATGTCTCGCGCGGGCCTTCGACATCGTAGCTCTGGCAGGCGGCGTAGTAGGCGCCCGAACGAACGGTGGATTTGAGGACGCGCAGGCCCGTCGCCCGGCCCTTCTCAGGGTCGGGCGGATAGGTGCATTGGTTGTCGAGATAGGCCTTCGGCGTGGCGAACGGGGCCATGCCGCCGCGGGACATGAACAGCCAACCCATGGCGGATCTCCTAGACGAGCGCCTGCTGGCGCGGGTTGATGGAAAGGCCGGTCTCGCGCACGACGAGCGCACGGAAGCTGTGCGGCGCGGCAAGGACCGCGATGTCGCAGAAGTGATTGCGGTCGCCGAGGTAGTCCTGGCGGCCCTTGCAGCGGCGGAACATGACCTCGCGGCCCGGACGGATGCAAGGGATCGAGACCTGAACGTAGATCTCGTCACCGTGGAGCGTGATCTCGCCCGAGACCGCAGGCCCCGCAAAGTTGCTGCGCAGATCGTACTGGTCAGGTTCGAGTCCCAGATGGCGCGCCGCCACCCGCAGCGCCGAACGCGCCTCGCGGTGGAAGGCGCGCTTTGCTTCCGGGTCGTAGCCGATGCCGCGCCGGGCCAGCGCGACAAGCGCAGGCTTCGATTTCAGCTCGTCGATCTTGGCGAGACACTGCCGGCGCAGCGGCAGGTCTTCGGCGAAGGTCTCATCGGACGCGTGGCCGAGCGCGATGCGGCCGACGTGACGCGCGAGCAGAATGGTCGCGGGATCGCGGGCCGGGTCGATCCCGGCGTTGCGCGCATCCTGCATCGCATCGACAACGGCCTGGGTGGCAGTGGCAATGGTCGCGAGCGCGTCGGGCTGCAGGGCACGGCGATAGCGGAAGTCGAGATCGTAGTTCATCGGTGAAGTCTCCCTTTGCGCCCCCTGGCGCATCGAGCTCCCACCCCCTCCCCTTCCCGCTCGCCATGCGAGCGATCGCAGTGCCTCGGCTTTCCGGACGGCGTCAGGCCGCCTCCTTGAGTTCGTCCGGCAGGGTCGAACCGAGCGCGGGATCGAACTGGCGCAGCCACTTCACCGCCTGCTCGGCCTTGGCCGCCGCGTGGAGAATCGCGGTCTTGTCGCCGCGAAGGATCTTCAACCAGTGGTGGATATAGGAGGCGTGGCTGTCGTGAAGCTCATTGGGGAGACCGTATTCGGCGCAGAGGGTGGCCTGGCAGAGCGAGGCGACATATCCTGACAGTCCAGCGCTAATGTGAATTCCAGCGCCATTTTTGCGAACCTGTTTCACGCCGCCATCTCCTCGGCCTGGGGCTGCTGGGCATGCATCCAATCGGCTGCGGCCTGGGCCTTGCT
>NZ_RQSI01000091.1:0-7715 GCF_003856955.1 Novosphingobium sp. LASN5T | reverse complement strand
ACGGTGGTCATCAGGCCGGATTACGCCAGCTTATGGATAGCGCTTCATCCGGCCTGATGCCCCCCTGCGTTGCGCTGAAGCATACCGATCAATGGTGCGTCAGGCGCGGTGCAGACTGTCCAGATAAACCTATCAATTCCTCGAACGGGTAAAGCCCATCGTTGACCGTTGGTCACGGGGCTACGATCCGGCCGATAGCGAAGAGATACAGATCTCGGTCGCGAATGAACTCGGCGATCGGCTTAATGAAGCCCCTCCGTCACGTACGGCCGAATATCTTGAGGTCGACGCGGCGACCGTCGTCAAGCAGGCGACGCTCCGTGCGATCGGGCCAAACCGTCCCAAGGCGCAGGCATTTCAGTCGGCAGATTGCGATGACGACGGGCAGTACACGCCGATAGTCGAACGTCTCGCATCGGAGGAACTCAACCCTGAAGAGCATTTGCTCGCGCGGGAAGAGGACGAGGCCGGCGGCGCTCTCAGGTATCTCAACGCGGTGACGGATCCGCGGCACCGGGAAGCCTTTATCCTCCGGCACATTTACAATTGGCCGCTCAAAGATGGCCCGGATGGCGTACCTACCCTCTGCGAGAAGTTCAAACCGGTGAGCGAACGCCAAATTCGAAATTGGATAAACACTGCAATTGAGCAAATGCGCGAAGCGCATGGAGAAGAGTCATGAACCGTGTGGATCAGCCAACGGCGGATGACGTCATCCTTGACCTCCTCATCGACGGCGTCGAGCCGACGCATGAGAATCTCGTGGTTGCGATCGCCGCCTATCCCCAGCATCGCGATGCGCTGGTGGCGTTTTTCGCCAATCTTGCCGTGCAAACGGCTTTGAAGGACGAGCCGGCACCCTCCGGCTGCAGTGTTGAGCAATTTGCGAATATTGGCGTGAGCCGAGTTCTGGTCCGCCGTCACGAGGCACCGGGACAAACCTCAACGGATATCGACGACACAAGCGGAGAGGTTGAAATCAAATCAATGCCTCCGCGCCTCTCGCAGCTGATCCGTGCGCGCGGCCTTACGGAAGACGAGGTCGCCGTCCGTGTTGGTCTCGATGCAGGATTGATGATGAAGCTGGACCGACGCCGCATCGTCGGGCGGCGTCCTTTGGAAATGTTCCGTCGGATCGCCGGTGAGATTCGCTTGCCGCCAGCGCATGTGATTGCCTCGGCCACCGGCGCGCCGATCCCGTCCTCCAGGGGCAATCTGCGCAAGGCCAAAAGGCCAATAAAGATCGAAACCGAGACGTTTGACGTGGCCATCAATGCCTCGACGCTATCGGATGATCTCAAGGCCTTTTGGTTGCGGCAACTGGCGGACTCGGATGAACCGGCGGCATGAGCGCCTGGTCTGAACTGCGCAGCCAAGCTGCAGCTTGGCACGACGAGCTGAACCCCCATGCTGACCTGCTTCGGGCGGTTGATCTCCTCGCCGCAGCCGCACTGGCCAGCGGCGTCAAGGTCCTGGTGCTCCCCAAGGACGATGCGCTGCTGGACAACACCGAGGCGTCCTATGATCCCGATGGTCCGAGAATTCTGGTCTCGGCAGCGCTTAGCGACGAGGACCGCGCCTTTCACATCGCCCATGAATATGGGCATCACCGGTTGCACCATCCGAAGGGCGGCTGCCACGATGATGACGTCGATCCCTATACGATCGCCGAACCCGAGAGCTCGGCGGTCGGCGACAGCGACGCCTATAGTCCGAAGCAGCGTCGTGAAGCGCAGGCAAATGTCTATGCCCGCGAACTTCTGCTGCCTCGTCGGCGCCTCAGGGCGGCGTGCATCACGCACAAGCTTACGGCGGACACTATCGCCGCCGATCTGGGGCTTCCGTTGAATCTGGTCCAGCAACAGATGGCCGATGCACTCTTGCTTCCCGAAGATCGGCCGCCGGATCCCGTTGGCGAGCGTCCGTCGCTGGATGGCAGCCAGCGACTTGCGGCAGAGGTGGATCCGGGGCCTGTACAGGTGCGAGCCGGACCCGGCACCGGCAAAACGCGGACGCTGGTGGCCCGGGCAGCGTGGCTCATATCCCACAAGCAGGCCGATCCGGCGTCCATTCTGGCCCTGACCTATTCCAATGCTTCGGCCGAGGATCTTTCACGCCGGTTACGTCTCGAACTTGGAGGTGCCGCTACCGCGGTCTGGTGCAGCACTTTTCACGCCTTTGGGCAGGAACTGCTGCGCCTCTACGGAGATCGGCTCGGCCTGCCCGGTTCTCCGAAACTCCTGGACAGGGCGGACTCGCTGTTCCTTCTTGAGTCGGAACTCGAGCACCTCAAGCTCGACTATTATTTTGACCTGCAGGAGCCGCTACGTGGGCTCAAGTCGGTACTGAACTCCATATCGCGCGCGAAGGATGAGCTGTGCGACCCGCAGACCTACCGTGCGCGGGCGCAGGCCATGCCGGTGGGCGAGGCCAGGGACAAGGCCCTGGAAGCGGCCCATATCTATGAAGTTTACCAGAAGGCACTCGAAACCCGGGGGTGGGTGGATTTTGGCGATCTTATCGCGCGCACTGTCGAACTGCTGAAGAACCACGCCGATGTCGCCGCTGAAATCCGGCAGACCTACCGACACATCCTTGTCGACGAATATCAGGACATGAACAAGGCGAGCGCCGCCTTGCTCAAACAGCTTGCCGATCCTGCTGTAGGTCCCTGGGTCGTCGGCGATGTCCGGCAATCGATCTATCGGTTCCGCGGTGCCTCGCCGCTCAATTTGAGCCGCTTCGCCGACGCCTTCCCCGGCGCCGACTTCAAGGATCTGGAGGTCAATTACCGTTCCGGTGGGAAAATTGTCGGCCTGTTTGAACGCTATGGGCGAACGATGACAGCCGCCGCCTTTGCGTCCAAGAACGAGCTGACACCGAACCGCGGCAAGGACAGCGGCGAGATTGCGTACCGCGTTGCCAGCGAGCGCGAATCCGAAGCCGAGGGGCTGGCTCAGGAAATCCTGACGCGCCGTACCCAGCAAGGCGGGTTCAGGCAGCACGCCGTTCTGGCGCGGACCCACGGCGTACTCAGCACCCTGGCGGCGCATTTCCAGCGCGCGGGTGTGCCGGCGCTCTATTTCGGCGATTTCTTTGAACGGCCAGAAGTGCGCGACCTATTGTCCCTGATCTCGGTCGCCGGAGAGAATGACGGTGTTGGTCTGCTCCGTGTCGCCCAGTTTTCGCGCTACGCAGTGCCCGTGCCAGACATCCTGGAGATGTTTCGCTTCAGAAAAGACTTGGACCTCACCATGCTGGCCGCGCTGAGGCGCACAAACGAAGCCAACTTGTCGGCGGAAGGCCGAGCCGGGCTTATGCGGTTGGCGGATGATCTTGCCAGCGCTGACTTCAAGACCCCGCCGCACGCCCTCATCTCCGCCTTCCTGTTTGGCAAGGCGGCCGCGGTCTACAGCGCGCCCTTCGCCGGGGACGACGTGGCGGCGCAGCAACGCCAGCTCGCTGTCTATCAGCTTCTCACCTTGGCGTTTGGCCACCGGCCACCAGGGAACCGCAGCCCCAATCGCGACTTCCTCGAGCACATCCGCCGCCTCGAGGTTCTCGACGAAGAGAAGGAACTCCGCCGTCTTCCCGCCGCAGCGTCAGGCATCGATGCGGTCCAGCTGATGACGGTGCATGCCGCCAAAGGGCTGGAGTTCCAGCACGTTTACATCCCATCTGTCAGCCCATCCTATTTCCCGCCGAACGCCCGGCCTGATCTCTGCCCCTTGCCGCCCGGCATCGCGGTGGAGGACGCGCTGATGACGAGCGAGGCCGAAGAAGAGAGCCTGATGTTCGTGGGCCTCTCTCGCGCGAAGGATCGCCTGACCGTGTCCCGGGCCAACCGCTACGGCGGATCGTCCAGGCCCAACCCGTCAAAATTGCTCAAGCCGCTGTCGCCCATTCTTGCGCCCGGAGGCGAGCCTGCGCCGCAATGGACGGCTGCCGGGTCGGCAGATCCTAGCCCGGTGCCGCAAAGAGCTCCTGACGGCATGTCACCGGAGCTCGCCGTCACCGCCCTCGAAGACTATCTCGCCTGTCCTCGGCGCTACTATTACGGTGAAGCTCTGGGACTGTCGCGCCGACTCGCGGACACGCCATACCTTCGATTTCATGGTGTCATCCGCGCGGGGCTGGATTGGCTGCGCGAACAGCCAGCCCGGTCAGCCGCCGACGTCGCTGTCCACCTGGACACCAGTTGGCTGGAGCGCGGCCCCGCCGACCACCCCGCAGCGATGCACTACAAGGGCACGGCGCAGCGGATGCTCGTCAATGCCGGCGCAGCCATGAGCGGTCATGCATTGAAGACCGAACGGCGCCTGACAATCGAGGGGGTGACCATCATTGCCCGGGCCGATCACATCCAGAAGGCCGGAGGCGGCATCGTCATTCAGCGGATGAAGGCCGGGCGGCTTGCCAAGAGCGGAGAAATGCCCAAGGCCCGCTATGCGCTCCTGCAGGCCATGGTGAAGCAAGACGAAGGGGTTACAGCCAGCTTCTTGCATATCTCGCTTCTCGACGGTGTTCAGAAGGACGCCACGGCCGCCGCCGGCAAGCTGACCGAGGCGCTCGACGGGGCGGCGCACGCGTTGAGCGGGATTTCCGCAGGTCGTTTTGATCCGAAGCGCAGCAGCCGTGACTGCCCGACCTGCCCATTCTTCTTCATCTGTCCTGCCGACGGGCTGCGCCTCTAGCAATCTAGCAAAAAAATCCGGTCGTTCGATTTCCGGTTTCGCGCAGAGCGCTCTTGAACCTCTTGCGGCGGCAAAAACTGCCCCATCGAAGCAAGAGGTAACCCAAAAATGACGAAACTTAAACTGTTCATGCAGATCGAGGGCCGCCGGTCCATCGAACTGATCGAGGTCGCCGAGGACGCCGGCCCCGACGCAATCCTCGCGGCTGCGGCGGCCCTTGGCCTCGCTATCGAAGAGGCGATGGTCTTCTCCGGCGAAGACGAGCACCCGCTGCATATGGACAAACCGCTCCACCATCAGGGCGTCAAGGACAAGCACCGGGTCCATGTGCACCGCTGCAAGAAGATCGGCGTCACACTGCACTACGCCGACACGCCTGAAGTTCGCCACGCGTTCCCACCCACGGCGACGGTGAACCACGTCAAACGCTGGTATGTGCGCGATCTCGAGATGGCCCCGGTCGATGCCAGCGAGCACGTCTTGCAGATCACCGGAACCAACGACCGGCCGGACCCGGATGTTCAGATCGGCGCCCTTGTGACTGGTTGCTGCGAGCTCGCGTTCAGCCTGGTGCCCATCAAGCGCGTCGAGGGCTAGCATGACTACGGAGCTCGCCCGTCCGGATGCGCAGGCATTCCTGGACGAGGTAGCCGACGGTGCTTTCGAGCTCGCCGTCTACCTCGGCCGGTGGCGCATTGTCCGCATCGCCTGGCCAATTGTCGAAATCGAGGTCACAGCCGCGCCCCGGTCCGGTGCTCCTGATGCGTACGGCTTTCGGTTCGATTGCACAGGCTATCCGCAAGACCCACCCACCGCGCGGCCTTGGCTCCTTGCCAACGACACGGCTTTGCCCTTTGCCTTGTGGCCCGCCGGTTCTCGTCGGGTCTCGGCGGTATTCCGCCCGGACTGGCAGAACGGGACCTGCCTGTATGCGCCGTGCGACCGAATGAGCATCGCCGGTCATGCGAACTGGCGTCAGGAGCACGCTGCCCACATCTGGCGCCCCGAGAAGGGCATCCAGCAATACCTCGAATTCCTGCACGAACTACTGAACAGCCTTGATTACATGGGAGTGCGCGGTGGCTGACAAACTTGTGATCCCGCGTGCCCAATGGCTTGCCCTCATGGCCGAGCTGCGCCGCCGCGGCGGCGGCAGGACCGAAAGCGGTGCGTTCCTGCTTGGCAAGCGCCAAGGCGATCGGCGCCTGTTCGAGCGGTGCGTGTTCTACGACGAACTCGATGCGAATGCCTACAGCACCGGCGTGTGCGTTCTTTATGCCGACGCCTTCGAGAGGCTTTGGGAATTCTGCCGGACTACGGGCCTTCAGGTGCTCGCCGACATCCACACCCATGGCGGCGCCGCGACCCAGAGCGAGGCCGACCGATGCAATCCGATGATCGCGCGGCCCGGTCACATGGCCCTCATCGTCGAACGCTTCGCCAGCAGTCCGGTGTGGCGACACCGCATGGGCCTCTACCAATACGAGGGGGCACACGCCTGGATCAATTTGAGCGGTTGGCGCAGCCGCCGCATCCTCAAAACGGGAACATTTGCATGATGACCCACATGATCACCGAAATAAGCCCTGATGCCCTGCATAGGGGTGTCAAGATGGCCTTGGACAATGGCGAGGCCGACAGCATCGAAGCTGCTTACGCCCTGTTCGCGAGCTATCGTATGGCGATCGGCCTTGGCACCGCTGGCGGCCAATCACTCGCCGTCCAGGCCGCTTTGCTGACCATGGTCAACTGCGGGCGGCGAGGCTTGCTGGGCGGAGTGGAAGTGGTTGGCGATCTCAACGTCCCCTTGCTGGTCGATCTACCGGGGCTGGGCGAAACCCTGGGCGACGCGATTGTGACGCTCGGAGGAAAGCCTCGAGGCGATCCCTCGCCGCAAACGCCGCTCGCCTGGCTCGGCGACGGGGCACCAGCGGGGGCGCTGCAGGTCACCTTCGGCGACTGGCGCGCAGGCGTGTTCGTCGCCGGCGAGGGCGAGCGGCTCCCAGAAGGCGCGAAAGACATTCCCGCTGCGGTCCTGGCTGGTGCCCTGGCTGTCGCTGAAATATTCCAGCGTCTGCGGGGCAATCCGATGGCGGGAGACCGAGACGTGGGTCTGTCCCTATGGGATCCGCGTGCACCCTGGCGCAGCGCCTCGGGCCCCGTGGAATGGGTGGCGCCGACCAAGCTTTGGGTTCTGGGACTTGGCCACCTAGGCCAGGCCTTCCTGTGGACGCTGGGCCTGCTCCCATTCGAGCGCCCGGCCGACGTCGAACTCACGCTTCAGGATTTCGACCGCCTGGCCCTAGCGAACGACAGCACATCCATGCTGACAAGCGTCGACATGGTCGGCCGCCTCAAGACTCGCGAAGTCGCGGCATGGGCAGAGGCACGGGGATTTCGGACACGGCTCGTCGAGCGACGCTTTGGCGGCGATATCACCTTGGCCGAGGACGACCCGCGCATCCTTTTCTGCGGCGTCGACAATGCCGAGGCACGGGCGGCTCTGGAAGATCCCCGCTTCGATCTGGTGGTCGATGCAGGCCTTGGCGCGGGTCCGCATGAGTACCTCGCCATGCGGCTTCACACGTTCCCCGGCTTGGTCACGGCGCGCGCGCGATGGGGCGAGGCCTCCAGCACACGCACTGCGGACGCCAAGGCGGTAGCGGAGGCGAGTGCCTATCAGGACCTAGTGGCGCGTGGCCTGGATGATTGCGGTTTGCTGGAGATCGCATCAAGGACCGTTGGCGTACCCTTTGTAGGGGTTATCGCCGCTACCCTTGCACTGATGGAGATCGTCCGCCGCTTAAACCAAGGTCCCGGCCTGGGCGTACTTGACCTGACCCTTCGAGACCTCAGCGCCATGCAAGGCGTCGCGGGCCAGACGCTCAAGCGATTTAGAGCGGTTTCCACACGAACTGACTCGTCAGGGATTCCCTTCGCGGCGCCGTTGTGATTCAGACTTCCTGCTGGTGTCAGGAGGCCAGCATGGATGGCACGAACGCTTTCACAGGATCTTCGGGA
>NZ_RQSI01000090.1:0-7922 GCF_003856955.1 Novosphingobium sp. LASN5T | reverse complement strand
TGGAAGAGAGTTGGGAAGCGCCAGTCCAAGAGCTGAGCAGTTTGCTCGTGAAGGCGACGCGGGCGGTGCAGGTCTGGCGGAACCGCCTTCAGCAAAATTTGCCACCAAGCGATGGCGACTTCTATGTCGAGCCGGGCTGCTGCCTATTATGCGGCGTCCCGGAGGATATTGCTCCCGAGATTTTTGAAACGGGGAAAAACCACTGCTTCGTCAAACGGCAACCCTGCTTACCAGATGAAATCGACCGAACCCTAAAGGCTATGTGGTCCAGTGAGGTGGATTGTATCCGCTATCGTGGCCACGACGCGGTTTTGCTCGAAAGGCTGGCACGAGCGGGCATGGCCGATCAGGCTGATTACCCTCTACGGCTTGACGCCCCAGCGGGTCTCCGAAATCGGGTGAGCTTCGGCATCTCGACCGAAAGCAGCCTGTCCACCTCCCCGGCCCTCATCGCTAGCGTTTTTCGCGCCGACATGGTTGCGAGTGGTAAGACAGTGCTACCCGCCATGTTCGGCCGAAAGACTGTCTGGGTATCGTGGTTTCAGAACCGCTTTCACCTGGTCCGCTTCACTGATGAAGGTGCCGGCCGGTTCGCTGCCCGTTTGCGATCTAGCATCGCACTCCAAGGGCTCGCGTGGCTTGTCGACGACTGGCTCCGCACCAAGAATGTCGAGAACATTCATTGGGAAGCCACAGGTGATCCGTTGTCAGGTAGCCCGACCCTGATGTGAAGATGCCTACGGCCCGGCACCGTGCCTGGTGGTCAGTGATGCGAAAATCAAAAGTTTTGCATCAACGAAAGGCGCAAAGCGGCCAGTCGGCTTGCGCTTAGTAGCGGGCATTCCGAGGGCCCAGGGGTGACTTGCGAGTTATGTGCCGGTTAGGTAAGACCGCTAATGGCGATCGGCAGTCGATCAGGCTTCAGGAGAGTACGCGTGCTTTTTCACACCATGGTCGGATCGAACGACATTGAACGGTCCAAGCGCTTCTACGACACGGTGCTTGGCACCTTGGGTGCAGGGGAAGGGACGCGGAACATCGCCGATAGCGGCCATACACGTCTGATCTACAATAATGGCAACGGGACTAACTTCATCGTCAGCCAGCCGATCAACGACGAACCGGCAAGCGTCGCCAACGGTAGCACCGTCGCCTTTTCCTGCGACTCGCCCGAGCAGGTGAAGCAGCTTCACGACACTGCCGTCGCCGCTGGCGGAACCTCGATCGAAGCTCCGCCCGGACCGCGCGAAACTGCCTCCATGGGCACCATCGAACTGGCTTATTTTCGTGACCCCGACGGTAACAAACTGTGCGGAATTCATTTTCCTGCCTGATCCGTCCGGCACGGGTCCGCTTCTGACCTTAGCGGACCTCGATCATGCGATCCTGCGAATGTCCGTTTTCCACCACTTTTCGCCGTCCGTGATGCAAAACTCACAGGTTTTGCATCACCCGGAAAACGGCTGAAATCCGGGCACTTCCTTGATGCATAATTCCGATGCACAATCGGAGCATGATTTACGGCTATGCGCGCGTCTCATCCAACGGGCAGGATCTGGCGCAGCAGCTCGCCCAGCTCGACGCGGCCGGCTGCACCAAGATCTACCGCGAGAAGGTCAGCGCCGCGACGGCAGAGCGGCCCCAGCTCAAGCGCGCGATCGGCGCGCTGGATGCCGGCGACGTGCTGATGGTGACGGCAACCGATCGCTTGGCCCGCAACACCCGTGACCTCTTGAATATCCTCCATGCGGTGAAGGAAGCCGGCGCGGGCTTCCGCTCGATCGCGGAGCCGATGGTGGACACTACCTCGCAGTTCGCCGAGGTCGTCATCGCCGTGCTGGGGATCGCGGCGAGCTATGAGCGGCAGCGCATCACCGAGCGCACCGCTGCCGGCAGGGTCCAGGCCAAGGCTCGTGGCGTGAAGTTCGGCCGACGTGCCGCCCTTACCCCTCACCAGCAGACCGAGGCGCTACAGCGGCTTGCAGCCGGCGACACGCAACGCACCGTCGCGGCGCTGTTCGATGTGGATCAGGCAACAATATCGCGGCTTGCCAGGCGATAGCGGGGATCACTCATCGGGCCGGCCGAATAGGCGACCAAAAAACCCTCGCTTGGACTCCGTTGGCCCTGGTCCCGCCAGCAAGCCGATCACTCGGGCCTGTGCCTCACGCCGTTCCTCGTCCGATCGATCGAGACGATGACGAAGATCATCGATCGTTCCCTCCCGGTCGCGTAACTGTTCCAAAGCTGCATCAAGACGGGCCTGTAACACGTTGGAATCTGACCCGTTACGGGTGTCAGCATCGGCGTTGCGTGATGTTCCTATGACTGTTTCGGTAACTGGTGCGGCTGACTTTGGAGGGTAGACCCGATGAAGTTCTACCGGTTCGATCGAAAAAGAGCCGTCATCCTTTTTTGTGGCGGATATCCGGCCACTATTGATGGCGCGAGATATGGAAGCCTTGCTGATACCCGTTGCCTTGGCGGCTTCTCCTAGGGTGTAAGCCATGTATCTGCCCCTGTTGCGGATCGTTTCAAACGACGGTCAGCTAACCGTTAGCAGAAACGGAGTAAGGGAGGAATGGTTAGGCTCTGCCCCACTTAGAGGCACACCCCGTAACCCATTTCGTCCAATCAGCCTTGAGAGCGTCGCCAGTCAGCTTACGGCGATGTTCGGGGCGGACGCGGGCATACTGATCCGCCAATCGCTGGACGGCATGCCCCCCGCCCAGGCTTATCCCGATCGCGTGAAGCTCTGGGGTCTTGAACCCATCTATTTGGTCGTCGGCAGGCCAGCGCAGAGCATCGGAAACAGATAGCCTGGAGGCGGCCGACGCGATGAGGCTGGCGGTATCGACGATAGTTTCCGTCGTGCCCTCCCGGCGCGCCTTCCGACCGCCGCTATGCCGCCCGGCCTCATCGGCCGCTGCGTCCGTGGCATCATCGTCCTTCGGTGTGAAGGTCAGGGTAACGTGGGTGATCTTACCTCGTGCACCACGCTTTTCCGTCCATTCCATGGTGAACGCGGCGAGCTGGTCGATTTCGGCTTTCGCGAGATCGAGGACGAAGCGGCGGAAATCGGAAAAATTGAGCAGCGTCTTAGGCGCTACGCCGACCCGCTCCCGCAATTCCTCGATCGTACCTGACCATCGAGGCTCGCGACGACCAGCTAGCAGGCATCCCATCTCATAGAGGGTGATGGCGTATTTGGACCGGAATGCGAGCAGTGCCGCCCGGTTCAACCGGGCATAGTAGTCGCTCCCTTGCAGGATGGCCCGAGCCGGTGCTGTAAACTCCCATTCGACAGTAGCCCGGCCATCCTCCGCATGTTCGTTGAGCGTCCAGGCGAGCAGGGCGGCGGTAAGGGTCGCAACGCGCCCTTGGGCCGAGGTCGAAGGCATCTGGAATTTCACATCCATCAGCTCGTCAAGCGTGTCCTGTATCCGATCGTTGGCATTGTGCGTGCCCCGCAGTTCACGCTTGGCGATGACGTGCGATCCTGGCTGCCAGGCTTCGCCAGCAGCTTTGGCGATTAGGAGAGCCAAGGTTTTGCGAGCTGCAAGGGAAGGTGATGTACCCGCACCGAAACGGGCTTCGATGAACTCACCAGCTTTGACGATGGCGTGACCATCACGGACTGACGCCGTGGAAGCCGCTTTCATGGTGCGGCCGAGGACTGGATCATCGAACATTACCCAAAGTGCATCAGAAACGAGCTACGAATCAATATCTATTCGCATCTCGCTTCTGTGCGGAATGCCCCACCCCATTTCTCGTAACTGGGCACCCCATTTCTCGTAGGTGCGCACCCCATTCCTCGTACCTGCGCACCCCATTCATCGTAGGTCGAGGCCTTTCCGATAACAAAATCAGTAGTTTAAGTGGCCCTGAATCATAGAATCAAAGAGAATATGAATCATCGCGGGCGCGCACGAGGCAACGACAGCCTGATGACATGCGGAATCGGCCTTCGGCCGATGCATTAATGCTACGTGCCGGCTACGCCGTCACAGGAGCGGCCTATCGGCCGCTGGCTCGGCGAGGAAGGAGTCGGGGTGGGGGCGGTCTGCGATCATTCGCCGGTCGTTACGCGGCGAGGAGGTTTGCCGTTGCCATCGTGGACGACGATCGCGGACACGCCCGAGGCGGCGATGCGATCGATCAGGCGATCGGCCTCCTCGTATTGGTCGCTGGGCCAGTCGCGGGCGACGTGGACGCGATCGTCGCCGATTTCGAGCGTCAGGTGCGAAATGGAGGGATCGAAGTCGAGCAGCCGCGCCATGTCGGCTTGGGTTTCGAGCGTGACGTGCCGGAGATCATCGCCGGTCATGATGAGCTGCCAGGTGCGGGTGCGATCATCGAGGCTCATGGCATGGGCCATCCAGTGATCGACTTGGCATCGGCGTTGGTGGCGAAGCAGTAGCGCACGCCCTGCCGCTTCTCGCTGTGCCAGCCATTCCCCTTGGGACAGCCGGCGATATCCGGGATCGTCATGGTGCTGGCCTGGTCGAGCTGGCGAGCGAGCTTGCCGTTGACGGTGTTGGCCCAGCTCGCGGCGGCGACCTCGTCGCGGGCGCGGGCATAGCCCGATGCTTCACCGGCCCCGTTCCCGAGGTGATAGCCGTAACCCAGCGCAACAGGCACCAGCAGGGCGAAGCCGGCGAGCGCGCCGTTCCACCACCTGTCCCACCGGCGCCGGCGCAGCTCATGGGCGCGGCGATCGGCGGCATCGGCGGCAAGACGATCGTTCAGGGCGGCGTGTGCGGCCGTGTCAGCATCGATCCGACGCCGCAGGGTCTCTCCCGCCCCGGCAAGGCCATCTGCGGCCCCATGACGCGCTCCGGCCTCCGCACGGGCTGCCAGAACCGCAGGATCGACCAGGCGGGCCGCTATGGCCGTGTCGCGGGCTTCCTCATCTTCGGCGCGCTGGGCGTCCCTGGCGGCGGCATCGGCGAGGCTGGCGCGCACGTCGGTCACCAGGTCGCGCAGGGTGCCGAAACCGGCAAGGATGCGCTGGATGTTGGTATCGAGGTGGGAGAAGAAGCTGTGCGCCTGGGCGGCGTCGGCGGCACCGCGCGCGCGACCGGCAGCAGAGGGCGGAGGGTCGGTGGGCATGTCGAACTCGGCCGGGTCGAACTTGCCGGCCGGGGGATCGTGGCGATCGGACCCGAGCAGATCACGCCCCCTTCCGCGTTCTACCGGGCGGCGGGGATCGTCGTCGCGGTCGCGGTCCATCAGTGGTCCTCCCCGGGCAGCGTCCACCCTTCAAACGGTTTCCTGTCCTGATCACGGCTGATGCGGTGGGTCAGCTCGGTGACGATGCCGGCGAACCGCTGATCCTTGGTGGCGGCATCGAGTAGCAGGCCACCCAGGATGATCTTGCGGCGGGTATCGAGGCGACGGCCTTCGGTGGCGATCCGGGCGTTGAGCGCATCGAGGCGAGCCTTGGCCTGGGCAAGACGTTTTTTCGCCAGTTCGACAGATTCGGGAGTGGGGGCAGCCATACCTTCTCCGCGTCAAAGCACGATCACAAAGAGAGCATAGCGCAACCCAACGAACGAAGCCACCCGAGACAACGGTAGGAGACAAGGGCGCACTTTAGCATTACTACGTAATCCGTGCGGCAGGGAAACCCTGCACCCATGTCGCAAGCGACAGCGGGGCCTCCGCCCCACACCCCGACCAGCGTCATGCCGCTGGACTACGCTCGAGAAAGGCGCGCGACCGATGGCGATCTACCATCTGGCGGTGAAATCGGTGTCGCGCTCGACCGGGCGCAGCGCGGTCGCGGCGATCGCGTATCGTGCCGGCGTCGAGTTGGTGAACGAGCGCGACGGCCTGGTGCACGACTACACGCGGCGGGGCGGCGTCGAGGATGCTTTCATCGTCGTGCCGGAAGGCGCGGAGTGGGCGCAGGACCGATCGGCGCTGTGGAACGCGGCCGAGGCGGCGGAGAAGCGCAAGGACGCCAAGGTCGCGCGGGAATATGAGCTGGGGCTACCGGCCGAGCTGGACGCCAGCCAGCGCCGCGACCTGGTTCGTGCTTTTGCGGAGGATATCCGCGACCGTTACGGGGTGGCAGTCGATGCAGCGATCCATGCTCCTCATGATTACGGCGACGATCGCAATCACCATGCCCATGTCATGACGACGACGCGGGTGGTGGACGCGCAGGGGCTGGGGGCGAAGACGCGCCAGCTCGACGTGCGATCGTCGGCATCGATCGAGGTGGAGGCGATCCGGGAGCGGTGGGCAGAGCAGGTCAACGATGCGCTGGAACTGGCACAGGTGGCCGAGCGGGTCGATCATCGCAGCTATGCCCGCCAGGGCGTCGAAATGGAGCCGACCGTGAAGATGGGCCATGCGTCGGCCGCGATCGAGCGGCGCGCGTATGCCGAGCAGATCGCGGCGGGCGAGCAGCCGCACGCGGTCACCCCGCGCGGGCAAATGAACGAGGCGATCCAGGAAGCGCGAGGGCTGGGGGTCTATCTCGAGCGCGGCCGGGAGTGGCTGCAGGAGATGGGGCAGCGGGTGCGCGACCATGCCGAGCTAGCGGCGCACGGCATGGCGAGCCTGGTCCAGGGCGCGGCGCGGACGATGCGGGCGGGGTTGCAGACCGGCACCGGCGACGGGTTTGATGCGCTGCCGGCGCTCGATCAGTCACCCCGGCAGCAGCAGACGCCGGCCCTCGATCATGGTCAGGACGAGCGCGATCGGCAGCGACAACGCCAGCGCGGGCATGACCGCGATGGGCCGGATATCGGGCAAGGGCGGTAGGCCTCAGTCGCGAGAAATCTCCGTGACGTGCCGCGCAGCGGCCAGTTCGAGGATGCGGCCGATGACGGTATCGTAGAGTTTGGGCGGGATGAAGCCGTAGGCGAAGCGATCCTTGCTCCCAGGCACGGGTCGAATGTCATAGCCGGGCCAGGCGAACTGGTTCACTTCATCCAGCACGATCCAGGAGCGATCGTCATCGAGGCCGAGCGCCTGCTTGACGCGGGGTGGTAGCTCGATCGCTTCCCCGTCCTTCGCTGGCGGGGTGTGTGTGATCGGCGCGACCGTCACGCGCGGGGCACCGCCCTTGGGGCTTTGCACCGCCAGCACGATAACGCTGGGGCGGACCTTGCGGCCTTCCTCCTGTCCTTTGCGATGCTCGTGCCGCCACAGATAGGCATAGGGGATGACCAAGCCCGGTTCCGGGGTAGGAAGCGACAAAGGCTCAATCCATCAGCGCATTGAGATGGTCGTGGCGAGAATCCATCCGTGATGCCGCCAGCGCCTTCAACGTCGCGCCGTCCAGCTCTTCGACCGCCAGGGCGGTAGGAGCCGTAGCCTTGAGGCGCTGATATTCGTCATAGTCTCGGGCCGACACGAAATACCCGGTGACCCGGTTGTGCGTCACCACGGCGACCGGCTCGCGCTGTGCTTCCTCGCGGTAACGTCCGAAATTGCGGGCGAACTCCGTCGCGGCTACCTGTGTCATCGTGCCCTCCTTGGCATTCAAGAAAGTTGATACACAAAACGCGCGTTTTTCGCAACTCTGCTATAGGCCTATCATGGTGATCGAGGTAAGCTCGAACCATGAACCCTTTCGCTGGTATGGACCCGACCATTGAAGAGTACGTGAAGGCGAACGGCTCAACGCTGTTTACTGAATGGGCTGGCGAGCCGGCTCGTTTCTTCCATCTTCCTGGGCACCCTCCATTCGAATGTTTCCAAGTGTCGATCAATCCGCCTCGGGCCGGCCGCGTGGCCGTGTTTGCTAGGTCGATCGACACGAACGATGGAAGCGAGTTGGAAGAGAGTTGGGAAGCGCCAGTCCAAGAGCTGAGCAGTTTGCTCGTGAAGGCGACGCGGGCGGTGCAGGTCTGGCGGAACCGCCTTCAGCAAAATTTGCCACCAAGCGATGGCGACTTCTATGT
>NZ_RQSI01000008.1:0-148043 GCF_003856955.1 Novosphingobium sp. LASN5T | reverse complement strand
TATCCGCGCTCGGTGATCTGGGCCACCGCATCACGCTTGAACTCATCACTGAAATTGGGCTTTCCCATCATCGCCTCCTGTCCTCAAAATTAGGATCGAAGGCGTCCAGAAATCTAGGGGCTACTCAGTCACCAATATCGTCCTGCACCCACGGGGTACGGACCTTGCGATTGGTGTCCAACTCGAACCGCTCAACCGTGGCGCGAAGCTCTGAGCCGAGGTCGATCTCGTCTCCCTCGTTCCACCGCTCCAGCAGCGTCGCAAGCTGGCTTGCCGTGTCGGCTGCCACGAGGCGGGCCATCAGCCCGGCCTCTAGCTCCTCAGGCACCGGCTGCTGTATCTGCCGGACTATTTCCCGGTAGAACTCCAGCGTCTCCGGCTTCAATCCTGGGTGGCCGAAGCTACGGAACCACAGCCAGAATGGCTCCTCCTCAACAGCGGAGACATCGGGGAACTCCCGGAAGAACTTTCCATAGTCGTCGAGGATTGTCTGTGTCTTGATGTCCAGTACGTGCTTGGGCACAGCCCGGATCATCTTGTCGTAACGCTCCCGTGTCCGAAGTAGCCTCAAGAGCGTGATGTCTAAACTGATAGAATGAACTCCTCTATTTCGGATCGGGTGTAAAACTTGGGGTCTAGCTCAGAGCGGATATTGGACACGCTGAGGCCAGCCAGGGAGAGCGCCTTTCGCGCCTTCGCCGTGCCTTTTCGGCCAGCGCTATCAGGGTCGAGCCAGATACGGACAGGCTGGCCACCTGCTTCTCGTACCACCTCTGCAATCGCCGGGTCTCCAAGCGAAGTGCCGAGGATAGCAGCGCCTCGTGCGACGGCCCCGACACGGGCGGCACTGAGTATGTCTTCGGTGAGTACGAGAGGGCCGCTGTCTCCGAAGTACGCGATTGGCTTATCCACTGGCGGATTGAGATACTTCGGGCGGTCAGCGTCGAAGCCTCTTGCCTGCCAATAGATAACACGCCAGTCCCGTAGAACAGGGAGGACAACACGCTGGATACGACCTGCGAAATAAAACCCGTGTCGTTGGATGTCGTCATTGTTGAAACCTGCTTTGTACAACCAGACGCGGGCCTCTAGGGGCCACAGTGACGGGTTGAACTCCGTTGGTGTTGGTGGGGCGGAACTAGCTTCGGCGGACTTCTCCGCCTCTCGGACAGCCCGCAGACGGGCGATCCTCTCGGCAAGGCTAGGTTGTGGGTGTGGGTGCCATCCGGGCTGGGAACAGCGGTGACACCATGCAGCAAAGCCGTTTTCCTTGTGCTCGACAAGGAGGGTCCTGCCGCCCCCGCAATCGTGATTTACCCGTCGCCGCTGCCCGAGTGCCAGTACCTCAGCTTGGGGTAACCACGATGCGAGGTCCAGCACCGGCTAGTCTTCCGGTGACCCCAGGATGTAGGTGAACTCGTCCATCTTCT
The DNA here is from genome assembly GCF_003856955.1 of Novosphingobium sp. LASN5T. NCBI lineage: Bacteria > Pseudomonadati > Pseudomonadota > Alphaproteobacteria > Sphingomonadales > Sphingomonadaceae > Novosphingobium > Novosphingobium sp. LASN5T. Next base: position 146,613 of record NZ_RQSI01000008.1, on the reverse strand, counting down.
CTTTCAGGAAATCCGCTTCTTGAAAGCCCGATGGAACATCGGAGAAAGCCTGCTCCCCATCGCTGATGGGGTCATAGGCAATGGTCATTGCGTCTGGGTTGGTGGCAGGCCGTACTGGCCAGTCACCCGAGAATCGGTGCAAAGGAGAAACTCCGCTGGAAAGGGTCCACGAGTTTGAGAATGTGGCCGTTTCTGAGGTTGTATTTGTCCAGCCGCCGCAGGCTTCGCTCGTAGCAGCGCTGCGTGAGGAGGGTTGCTGTCCTGTTGTCGATGTCTTCGCGCGCGGCGTAGGTGAGGCACGGATTGGCCATGCCCTGTCTCCACCAGCCTTGGGTCACGGCGTAGTCGAAGCCCTCGACGAGATACTCCGGGCCTTGCGCCATGCGCTCGTTGGCAATGATGTTGACGGCCACGCCAAGAAGCGTGCCTTCGGCCACGCCAAGAAGCGTGCCTTCGGCCACGCCAACCAAGGGGTCATCGTAGCTGTCATACTCGCCCTGGTAATTAAGCAGGGTGAGGTCCGCGACTCGCTGAAAGTTCAACTCGGAGACTAGATCGCTGAGTACCTGACGGTCCCCGACGATGAAGATGTCGATGTCCTTGGGAGGCAGCCCGAGTTCGTAATCCCGGATGCAGCCTCCTGCCACCACAGCGTGCTCGTCTCCGATCTCCTCCAGAAGCCGGCCCCAGAGAGCCGGCCCGTTGTCATCGATCATGCAGGAACGGTTTCCCGGACGGCCCTTCCGATCTTTCCGAGAAGCAGGTCCTTCTCGGCGTTGACCACCGCAACGATGGCGTCGCGCCGGTCTGCCACGTCCGCCCAATCGCTCCACGCGGCGTCCTTGAGCTTCTTGGCCATGATGATGCCGAACTCGGCGTCCTCGATCTGGCGGTAAGCCTTGGCCACCTTGAGGTCCGCTGCGTCGGCTGCCTTGTCGAGAACCCAGTTGTGCAGCTTGTTGGCGGCGAGGCTGATAGCCAGGGCCGCCTTGCTGATCGCCATGGTGGCCGCGAGGGCGGCGTTCGTAATCTTGCGGGTGACCGCGATAATCTTCGGGTTCATGCTTGTCCTTGTAGAAACGAAAAAGGGCGTCCGGTTAGGGACGCCCTCTTGTCAGAAGCGGGTTGTCAGGTCGTAGAGTGCGGCGATTACTCGGCGGCGAGCGGATCGTTCGGATCGGCCGGGGTCGGCTCGGCAGGCGCGGCCTCGCTCTTGCGGGCTTCGGCCGAAGCGTTCGAGAGGATGCCGCTCTGGCGCACCGTGAAGAACTCGGCGTCGAAGCCTTCGCCCGAGGTCACCTTGACCCAACGGCCGGTTGCCGGGTCATCCTTGATGGCGACCACTTCGCCGGGGCGCTCGACGCGGTTCTCGCTGCGTCCCCAGACGAAGACCACCTTGTCCCCGACTTCGATATTGTTCCGCGCCGCGTCGGCGGCTTCTTCCGCTTCCAGCTTCGCGATCTGCTCCTTGTAGTAGGCGATCTTCTGAACGCGGGTCATCTTGGCCATGAAATTCGTAATCCTTGTCTCTGAGTGGAATAAGCCCGGAGGTTGGCCGGACAATGCTTGGCACCCACGGGGGATGCCAAGTGAAGTCAGGTCAGTCAAAGGGTCTCGCTGGTTTCAGCGTAGCCGTAATACCCCGAGTTAGATGCGTAGCTATACCCGTCATCCGCGTCACTGCAAGGGCCATAGCTGATGGGGTCGGTGATGATAAGCTCGCCGCTGTCGTCCATCATCACGTTGCTGTGATGCACGTCCCAGTCCACGATGCCCTCGAAGAACTCCCGTATCTGGGCAGCCGTCCTGACAGTGGCGTATCGCGTCCCAAAGACGCTGCCACCCACGTTCAGCGCGGTCTTGATCTCGCCGTACTCATCCGCGACATCACGGAGGAAGTGTTCGTCTTCCTCGTCGAGCCACACGGTCTCCAGCTTGTCGTAGCGCCGCTGGAGGATCACGTAGCATCCGACGAACTTGGACAGGCTGTACACCAGCGGGACCCCAGGCTTCCCTTGGTTGGCCCGGCACCAAGCCGCGTACATCGCTCCGGTGTCGGTTACCTTGAAGCCTATTTTGAGGGCCAGGCCGCCCTTGATGAACACGGCTGAGAAGAAGCCGGAGCCGGCGAACAGCCAGCCTTCTTCCGCCATGGCATCGATCAGCGGGTTCAGGATCAGTTGCTTCCGAACGCTCGCGTCGAGACGTACCGGATACAAAGAAAGCAGGTCGGACACCTTCATACCGTAGGCATCCAACGAAAGCGTCTCCCGTTCGATTTCCTTTGCTGTCGGGGCACGGTTGGGCATGTGCCCCTGATTATCGGTCACTGATTTAGGTTCCCTTCAAGGCTGAATGCTATGTGTTGTGGCTACCTAGGCAGCCATCGCGGTTTCCGCGTAGCCTCCCCACTGTTCCGCCATCGCGTTTGCGATGCCGTCGAAGAAGCGGCTACGTTCTTTGTCTCTGTCTGGACCCGGAGGCATGTTGTGGACGCGGGCTACGGGCTGATCCTCATCGGATTTGCCGAGCGCCTGCCTTGCGGCCGCAAGGGTCGGATACGGCGGGACTAACGGGGGTAGGCCCCGTAGCCACAGGCATGTTCGTTTCGTCTCCCAGTCCCCGTATTGCCAGGGCTGTACCGACTGAGAGAACTCGGCGTAGTTCGCTATCCGGTCCTTCGCGTGCTGATGCATAACCGGGTTTTCCACGGCCACACGCTCTACCGGGGCGTTCCACATATCCGAGAATAGGGCTGCGCCCTCATCCAGCTTGCGCCACATGAACGCCAGCCTCTCCTCCCTGCTCCATGACAGGTATGCGGTGATCTCTTCTTGAGAGTGGTGTGCTGGGTTGAGCTTCGTAGGAGGTTCGTTAAGCCACCTGACGCCGCTGTTACACAGACGGGTGCATGGCGGGTGAGCAACGATAAGCAGGTCCCACCCCCATGACAGGATTTTGCGGACATCCCCGGTGTAATGCCGGTTGCTTCCGTCCTCTGCCTGGCGAAGATCGCAGGACCACGCATCATGGCCCAACCTGTCAAACGCCCGGCGTACAATTCCGCTGAACTCGCAGGCCACTAGGACCCGCAACTGTTTGCTAACTGCTCTGCTCCTTCTTGGTTACCTTCCGCAGCGGATACCGACGCAGCGATCCCGGAACCTTACCGCCTTGAACTGGCTGTTGGTCCCGGCCATGGCGTCCGTCATGATCCGCGATGCGGCGTCTTGAAACGCCCTGTAGTTATCTCCGGTGAGGCCGAATGACTGCGCGCGGCTGATGATGGCCGCAGTAGCGTCAGCAATCAGGTTGTAGTGAGCGCGGGTCATCTTCGGCATGTCATGCTTCTCCTGCGTAAAACGGGTGCTCAATGTCCGTGGTCAGCGGGCTAGCCGCTGCTTCATCGGCGTCGTCGAGTTCGTGATGGGCGATCTTCTGGACCGCTTCGGAGGGTGACCGGGCAGGCACCACGTAGGTAACCTGCTCAACGGTTGTTCTGGTTGCAGAGACGAGGAACTCAGCCACGGGGGCGCACTCTGATGCGGTAGGCTACCCGGTGCCCGGCTGGGGGCACCTGAATAAGCTGTGCAGAGACCGACTCGTTAGTGGCCCCGCCGAAACGGAGCGCGCCGGTATCCGATACATAGGCATGGATGTAGTATGGCATGTACGTGCCTCCTCGGACCTCGTGTCCGCTTTCAGGTTGTGGAGTGGGCCGTTACGCGGTGGCAGGAAGTTCCTGCTGTTGGTTCAGGTATTCGGCCGCGCGGCGCTTCCCGGCGCGGAGCGCCTTGTGGAAGGCCCCCTTGGTGGGGAACAGGGCATCCTTGAGAATGCGGGACACGGTGTTCCGGCCATGGCGATCTCGGGGCAGGGAGTGGACACGGCGGGAGTTGCCGGAGCCGGTAACAATCGAACCAATCATGGGTGTACTCCTTGGGTTAAATGCGGATGTCCCAGTCGGACAGAAGGTCGTTGATGGTCGCCTCGTCGAAGGCGTGGATGGCGTATGCGGGGAGGTAGAGCGGGTCCTTGGCGGGCCGGGTGAAGGCCACTTGCGAGTACCCCTCCAGTACCTTGTCCGAGTGCTGGTAGCGCCACACAGCGAGGCGCAGGCCGCCACGGTGCCAATCCCTGAGGTCCTGCTCGTCGAAAAACCAACGGCGCGCGGCCGACAGGCTAGAAAACCCGAAGATGTCGCGGTAGCTGAACTGGGCTACCTCTCCGCACGACAGTGGCGACGGGTGCAGCATCGGGTCGCTGTAGTTCTGACGCCAGGAGCCGCAGGCAAACAAGCCGTGGTAGGCACCATACAGGGTTGTCGGATGTTCCAAGCGGAGGAGCATGTTCATGATATGTCTCGCGAGATCGCGAACCGGCGCTCCAGGGTTCAGCTTGAACCTAGAGGGCTAGTTTCGGGTGGTTTTGGTGGGTCAGGTGCGGCTACGGTGCGTCAGGATGGGCGCAAATGAGCCATGTGCGAGGTGAGGTCGCGTCTTGTGGTACCGGAGGTCGAGGGTTCGAACCCCTTCGATCGCCCCATCTTTCCTCAGATTCTCTGCGCATCCCGGCCTTTCGAGGGACGCTAAGCGCTTGCCCCGGAACGGCGCAGGTGGCAGAGCGTGGCGCGAACCGGCGGCGCGCGCCGCCGGACGAGGATATGTGTTTCCCGCGTCCATGCACGGTTTTGCCAATCCCGCCCGTTTTCTGCGCCTTGCGCGCTGGTTGATGCCTTTGCTGCTGGGGCTGGGGCTGGTGCTTGCCTTCGGCGCGCTGGCCTGGGGTCTGCTGGTGGTACCGCCCGATCGGCTGATGGGCGATACCGTGCGCATCCTGTTCATCCATGTGCCCTCGGCCTGGCTGGGCATGGCGGGCTGGAGCACGATCGCCGTGGCGAGCCTGGTCGAGCTGGTCTGGCGCCATCCGCTCGCCGCCATCGGCGCGCGCGCGGCGGCGGTGCCGGGCGCGGCGTTCACCGCGATCTGCCTGGCCACGGGATCGATCTGGGCGCGTCCCACCTGGGGTACGTGGTGGGTGTGGGACGGCCGGCTGACGAGCTTCCTCGTCCTGCTGTTCCTCTATTTCGGCTATATCGCCCTGGCAGGCGCCGCGCAGCGCGATGCGCAGGCGGGTGAGGGCGCGAGCCGCGTGACCGCGATCTTCGGTCTGGTCGGCGCGATCAACATCCCGATCATCAACCGGTCGGTGGTGTGGTGGAACAGCCTGCACCAGCCGCCGTCGATCACCATCGGCAAGTCCGCGATCGACGGCACGTTCCTGTGGCCGCTGCTGATTGCGGCCATCGGCTTTTCGTGCATCTTCGGCGGCGTGGTGCTGGCGCGGATGCGGACGCTGCTGGCCGACATCCAGACCGAGGCGCGCCTGCGCCGCAAGGCGCTGGGCTGACGCGGCGCGCGGGGGGACAGGATGCACGAGAGACTGGATCAATGGGATTACGTGGCGGCGGCGCTGGCGATCGGGGTGATCGGCACGCTGTTGCTGGTCGGCTGGACGCTGTGGGCCATGGCCCGCGCCGAGCGCCGGCGTGACAGGGCGAGGGGCAAGTGAGCGGCATCAAGGCAAAGCATCAGCGGCTGGTCCTGCTGGTCATCGCGCTGGTCGTGCTGGTGGGCGCGGGCCTGCTCGCCGCCTATGCGCTGCGCAACCAGGCCGCCTATTTCTACGTGCCGAGCGATCTTGTCGCCCATCCGCCCGAACAGGGCCGCGCCGTGCGCCTCGGCGGCATGGTGGAGAAGGGATCGATCAAGACCCGGCCCGATGGCGTGACCATCGATTTCATCGTCGGCGATGGCAAGGCGCGGGTGCCGGTGCGCTTCACCGGAATCACGCCGGATCTGTTCGTTGAAGGATCGGGCGTGGTCGCGGAAGGACAGATGGAAGGCGGCACGTTCGTGGCCGACAACCTGCTGGCCAAGCATGACGAGAAATATGTCCCGCGCGAGATGAAGAACATGACCGACGCGCAGGCGAAACAGGTGGTGGCCGAAACGAAATGATGGCGGAACTCCCATGATAGCCGAACTGGGCCTTGCCGTCCTGTGGATGGCCGCCGCGCTGGCAGTGCTGCAACTGGCGGCGGGCATCATCGCCCTGCGCCCCAAGGGGGAGCATCTGGCCGGCGTGGTGCGTCCGCTGGCGGTGATGCAGGGGGTGCTGGTCGCCTTCGCGTTCCTGGCGCTCGTCACGCTGTTTCTGGAAACCGACCTGTCGGTAAAGCTGGTGGCGGAAAACAGCCATTCGGCCAAGCCGTTCATCTTCAAGCTGGCGGGCACCTGGGGCAACCACGAAGGCTCGATGCTGCTGTGGGTGACGATCATGGGCCTGGCCGGCGGCTTCGTGGCGCTGATCGAGAAGCGGCTTCGCGAGGATACGCTGGTGGCCACGCTGGCGGGCCAGGCCTTCGTCAGCCTGGGGTTCTACGCCTTCCTGCTGCTGTCCTCGAACCCGTTCGAGCGGCTGCCAGAACCCGCACCCGATGGCAACGGCCTCAACCCGCTGCTGCAGGACATCGGCCTCGCCTTCCATCCGCCCACGCTTTACGTCGGCTATGTCGGCCTTTCGATCGCCTTCAGCTTCGCCATCGGCGCGCTGGTGACGCGCGATGTCGGCCCCGCCTTCGCCCGCGCGATGCGCCCGTGGGTGCTGGGCGCGTGGATATTCCTGACGCTGGGCATCACCGCCGGCTCCTATTGGGCGTACTACACGCTGGGCTGGGGCGGCTGGTGGTTCTGGGACCCGGTGGAAAACGCCTCGCTGATGCCCTGGCTGGCGGCGACGGCGCTGCTCCATTCGTGCTCGGTCCTCGCCTCGCGCAACGCGTTGCGGGCCTGGACCGTGATGCTGGGCGTGATCGCGTTCTCGATGTCGATGGTCGGCACCTTCCTGGTGCGATCGGGCATTCTCACCTCGGTTCATGCCTTTGCAGTCGATCCGGAACGCGGCAGCTTCATTCTCGCGCTGCTGGCGATCTACATCGGCGGCGCGCTGACCCTGTTCGGCGTACGCGCGGCGACGGTGACCGAAGGCGCGCGGTTCAGCTTCGTCAGCCGCGAGGCGAGCCTCGTGTTCAACAACGTGATGCTGTGCGGCATCCTGGGCATCGTGCTGGTCGGCACGCTCTATCCGCTGCTGACCGAGGCGTTTGGCACCAAGGTTTCGGTTGGCCCGCCCTATTTCAATCCCGTGTCCGCGATCTTCGCGATCCCGATGCTGCTGGTGCTGGCGGTTGGCCCGCTGCTGCGCTGGCGCAATGACAAGGCGGGGCGGATCACCATGCCCTTTGCGATCGCCGCGCTGATTATGGCGGCGGTGTTCCTGATCGCCGAAATGGTCGCGCCGGGTATCCACTTGCTGCCGGCGCTGGGCCTTGCCATCGCCAGCGGGCTCTTCTTCGCCAGCCTGTTGCCGCTGAAGGGGCGCAACCTGCGCCGCACGCCGCTGCCGGTGTGGGGCATGGTGATCGCGCACCTTGGCATTGCCGTCGCTCTCTTCGGCATGGCCAGCGATAGCGCTTTCTCCACCGAGAAGCTTGCCGCGATGACCGTGGGCGATACGCAGAACGTGGGGCCGTGGCAGGTGAAGCTCGAAAGCATCGATCCGGTCGCCGGCCCGAACTGGACCGCGCTGCAGGCCACGCTATCGGCGCGTTATGCCGGCGGTGCGCCGATCACGCTGGAACCGCAGGCGCGCGTCTTCGCCTCGCCTCCGGGGACGCGCACCGAAAGCGCGCTCAAGACCCGCTGGAACGGCCAGCTCTATTCGGTGCTGGGCGAAGAGGGCGAGGACGGCCGCTGGCAGATGCGCTTCTGGTGGAAGCCGTTCGTGCCGATGATCTGGTACGGTGGCGTGCTGATCGCGCTGGGTGGGGTATTGGCGCTGCTTGGCCGCGTGGCTGCCGACGTGAAGCGGCTGCGGGCCGAAGGCAAGATCGCGTATCGCCGCATGAGGCAGGGACGATGAGCAAGCAGAACGATCCGCGTGATCCGACGCCGAAGAAGCCGGGGCTGGCGCTGTGGCTGCCGCTGGCGCTGTTCGCCGGGTTCTTCGTGCTGGTGATCTACGGCCTGGTGCGGCCGGCCGATCGCGAGGTGGCGAGCGCCTTCATCGGCAAGCCGTTGCCCGGCTTCGACCTGCCCCCGGCGGTGGACGACCGCCCCGGCCTGGCGCTCGCCAACTTCCGGGATGGCAAGCCGCGCCTGCTCAACGTGTTCGCCAGCTGGTGCGTGCCCTGCGCGGTGGAATCGCCGCAGCTTGCCGCGCTGGCGCAGCAGGGCGTGGAGATCGACGGCGTCGCGATCCGCGACCGGCGCGAGGACGTGGCCCAGTTCCTGTCCGCGAACGGCAACCCGTTCCGCCGGATCGGCAAGGACGATCTGAGCAAGGTCCAGCTCGCGATCGGATCGTCGGGCGTGCCCGAGACGTTCGTGATCGATGGCAAGGGCGTGATCCGCTACCAGCATATCGGCGACATCCGCGCCGAGGACGTGCCGCTGATCCTGCGCAAGCTGAAGGAGGCGGAATCGTGATCGCGCGCGCCGCATCGAGGCGTGGAGCCGCCGTTATCGCGGTCTTCTCGCTTCTGCTGGCTTCTCCGGCCGCCGCGCAGGATTCGCTGCCGCCGGCGCCCTATGCCTACAAGCAGCTTCCGAATCCCGATCAAGAGGCGAGGGCGCAGGCGCTGATGGAGACACTGCGCTGTCTCAAGTGCCAGAGCCAGTCGATCGCGGATTCGGACGCGCCGATGGCGGGCGACATGCGCCATCAGGTGCGCACGCGCATCGCGGCGGGGGAAGACCCGGAGGAAATCCGCCAGTGGCTGATCGAACGCTATGGCGACTATGTGAGCTATACCCCGCAACTGCGACCGATGACCTGGCCGCTGTTCGCCGCGCCGGCCGCGTTCCTCGTGCTGGCGGCGCTGCTTCTGCGCAAGCGCTTCCGCCGGGGGAATGGCGATGGCGGGGTGGACGAGCCGGACGCCGAAGGGCTGGAGGATAACGCATGACCTGGGTGCTGATCCTCCTGATCGCGATTCTGGTCTTCGCGGTGCTGGCATTCGTGCTGAAGATGCCGCGCTCCGGCTGGGAACTGACCGGCGCGGCCCTGCTGTTCGGCATCGCCGGCTATGCCTTGCAGGGACATCCGGGCGTTCCCGGCGCGCCCAAGGCCGCGGTCGAGAACCAGAAGGCGGCCGACGAGGCGCTGATCAAGCAGCGGCAGGCGATGGGCGATGCCTTCGGCAAGGGCCAGAGCTGGATGGTGCTGGCCGACGGGCTTTCGCGGCAGGGTCAGTTCGGCGCGGCGGCGACGATCCTGGGCAAGGCGGTGAAGGCCGATCCCAACGATGCGGACCTGTGGGTGGCGCTCGGCAATACGCTGGTCGGCCATAGCGACGGGCTGATCACGCCGGCCGCGCAGTTCGCGTTCCAGAAGGCGGCGAAGATTTCGCCCGAACATCCGGGGCCGCCGTTCTTCATGGGGCTGGCGCTGGCGCAGTCCGGCAAGCTGGTAGAAGCACGGGCGATCTGGGCCGAACTGCTTCGCCGTGCGCCTGCCGATGCCCCCTATCGGGAAGACCTTCAGGCCCGGTTGGCGAGACTCGATTCGATGCTGGCGGCCTCGGGACAGGCGCCGGCGCCGGCATCTCCATCGGACGAGCCGCCCGCCGCAACCGCCGAACCGTCGGACGCCTCTTCTGAAGCGCCCTGAAATCAGCTATTTGCGATGCCATGCGGGGCTTGATTTCGTGGTATCCGGTGTGACGAAGGCAGCCATTGCCGGGGCCAAGGCCCGGTGCTAAAGCGCCGCGCCGTTCCGGTGTCCGATGGCGGACCGGCGGTTTGGGCCAAGGCCCGGGGGCACCGTTGCCATGAGTGATTCCGTGCTTGCGAACGGTTCGGACGAAAGCGCAGTTCCTTTATCCACTCTTCGCGATTCCGGCCACCAGACTCACCATCAGGGCAGCCTGCTCAAGATGGCGGTGGGCGCGATCGGTGTGGTGTTCGGGGATATCGGCACCAGCCCGCTCTACGCGCTGCGCGATACCTTCGCCGGCCACCACAAGCTGCCGCTCGACCAGCTGCACGTCTATGGCATCATCAGCCTGATGTTCTGGTCGATGATGATCATCGTGACGTTGAAGTACGTCAGCGTGATCATGCGCGCGGACAACAAGGGCGAGGGCGGAAGCCTGGCGCTGCTGGCGCTGATCAATCAGCACACCAGCGGCAACCGCTGGGGCAAGGGCATCATCCTGATGGGGGTGTTCGCCACCGCGCTGTTCTATGGCGATTCTATGATTACCCCAGCCGTTTCGGTGATGGGTGCGATCGAGGGTGTCGCGGTCTATCAGCCCGAAATGCACCGGCTGGTGGTGCCGATGGTCGTGGCCATCCTGATCTTCCTGTTTTTCATCCAGAGCCGGGGCACGGAACGCGTCGCGACCTTCTTCGGCCCGATCATGCTCGCCTATTTCACCACGATCTCGGTGCTGGGCGTGATCAGCATCATGGCCTTCCCGCACGTGATCACCGCGCTCAGCCCGCATCATGCGGTGATTATGTTCGCGGCGGACCCGTTCCGGGGCTTCCTGGCGATGGGTGCGGCGGTGCTCGCCGTGACGGGCGCGGAAGCGCTCTATGCCGATATGGGGCATTTCGGCCGCAACCCGATCCGGGTGTCGTGGCTGACGTTCGTGCTGCCGGCGCTGGTGCTGAACTATCTGGGCCAGGCCTCGCTGCTGATGCGCGATCCTTCCGCGCTGGAAAGCCCGTTCTATTTCCTCGCGCCCGAATGGTTCCAGTGGCCGTTGCTCGTCATCGCCTCGCTGGCGGCGGTGATCGCCTCGCAGGCGGTAATCTCGGGCGCGTTCTCGGTTACGCAGCAGGCGATCCAGCTCGGCTTCATCCCGCGCATGACGATCAAGCACACCAGCACGGCGGCGGGGCAGATCTATATCCCCGTCATCAACTGGGCGCTGATGGTCGCGGTGATCCTGCTGGTGCTGGTGTTCCAGCGTTCGTCGAACCTGACGGCGGCCTATGGCATCGCCGTGACCGGCGCGATGCTGATCGACAACGTGCTGCTGGCCGTGGTGCTGTTCAAGCTGTGGAACTGGAAGCCGGTGTTCGCCGTCGGGCTGCTGGCGCTGTTCTTCGTGATCGACGCGGGCTACCTCGGCGCGAACCTGACCAAGATCCCCGATGGCGGCTGGGTGCCGCTGCTGATGGGCGTCACCATCTTCACGCTGCTGACCACCTGGTCACGCGGGCGCGCGCTGATGCGGCAGAACATGGCGGAGGGATCGATCCCGCTGGAAGTGTTCACCAAGTCTGCCCATGCCAGCGCGGCGCGGGTGCCGGGCACGGCGATCTTCATGGCCTCCACCGCATCGGGCGTGCCTTCGGCGCTGCTCCACAACATGAAGCACAACAAGGTGCTGCACGAGCGGGTGGTGATCCTGACCGTGCAGATCGAGGACGTGCCCTACGTGGATCAGGTGGAGCGATCGGCCTGCAAGGATTTCGGTAACGGGTTCTACCGGGTCAGCCTGCGCTTCGGCTTCCTGGAGGAAACCGACGTGCCGGCCACGCTCAAGACCGTGACGATGTGCGGCGAACCGTTCGACATGATGAAGACCAGCTTCTTCCTGTCGCGCCAGACGCTGATCGCGTCGGACAAGCCGGGCATGGCGATCTGGCGCGAAAAGCTGTTCGCGTGGATGTTGCGCAACGCGGCGAGTGCGATGGAGTTCTTCCGGCTGCCGACAAACCGCGTGGTGGAGCTGGGCAGCCAGCTCAAGATCTGACGGTCTCCCGCCCGTCGCGCGGACGGGAGACGCTTGTCAGGATAAACCGATCAATTGCTGTTTTCGGCCTTGGCCTTGAGCTTCGCGGCCTCTTCCTTGGCCTTGTCGCCGGCCTTGTTCAGCGCATCGGCGGCTTTCACGCCAGCCTTGTCCGCCTCGACACCGGCCTTGTCGGCGGCGGCGTCGGCCTTGTTGATCGCTTCGTCTGCCGCGTTGCGGACCGATTCCGCGCCCTCGCTGGCGGTTGCACTCATGTCCGAGGCGGCGGCAGCGATATCGTTCCCGGCTGACGTAGCGGCTTCCTGCGCGTTGTCCTGCGTCTTTTCCGAGCAGGCGGAAAGCGCGATGGCGGCTGCCGCTGCGGTCAGGGTGGTGAAGATGGGTTTGCGCATCAAAAAAGCTCCTCTCTGTCGCGTCACATCAAAGCACGATGGCGCTTCGGGTTCCTGACGAACGTATCGTCCAACGGAAACGGGCGCGACTTTCCGGAGAAAGCCGCGCCCGTGCAAGCCTGGATGGCTCCGGTCAGCGTCGGAGTTACCCGAGGTTGGCGCTGACCATGCAGTAGAGCATCGGCAGCGACAGCAGCAGGTTTGTGCGGCTGGCGATCAGGGCGCGCGGTGCGGCGGCAGCCTTTTCCTCCGCGCTGGCTTCGACGATGCCGAGGATCTTCTTTTGCGCGGGCCAGATGATGAACCACACGTTGAACGCCATGATCAGCGCGAGGTCCATGCCCAGGCCGATCAGGTTTTCATGCAGGTTGAGCCCCTGGAAGATCAGCGCGCGGTGGACGTAGCCGGTGACGTAGGCGATCACCAGGCCGGTAACGACCGTCAGCAGCGCGGCCCAGCGGAAGAAGAAGAACACTTTCGGCGCGATGTGGCCCGTGATCGCGCCCTTCTGTTCGGCCGGAATCGACGGCATCGTCGGCACCTGCACGAAGTTCAGGTAATAGAGCAGGCCGATCCACAGAATGCCGAAGAACACGTGCAGCCAGCGGAACACGGAATTGACATCGACCGGCACTTCCGCGCCGAACCCCAGCATAACAGCGATGGCCGCGACAAGGCCGATCGCAAGCACCAGATGCAGGTTACCAAACAGCTTGGCCATGAAACTTTCCCCCAGTTTGCGCCCTTTGATCCGTTTACCCGGTTATCGCCGGAGGTGGGCTGACAACATTCTAGGGGGTGTGCGCAATTTGTCACACGTTTTTGTCGTGCGGTAGGGCGTCGGCCATTTGCGGCAAAGCGGCTTGACGGACTGAAGCGCTCAATCGTGTGGCGGGTTCTGTTCCACCTCGTCCGCCGCTTCCGCGCCCAGCCCGTGTTTCAGCAGCATGGGGATTTGGGCGAAGGTGAACAGGAACGACAGCGCGGTCACGCCCCACAGCTTGGCCTGAAGCCAGCCATCGAAGCTGAGCGTGTGTCGCAGCACTTCGTTCAGCACCGCCAGGAACAGGAAGAAGAACGCCCAGTTGCGCGAAAGCTTCATCCAGCCCGCATCGTCCAGCCCGTCGAACGCGCTTTGCAGCAGCGTGCGCAGCATCGGTTTGCCCCGGACAAGGCCGGCGAACAGCACACCGGCGAACAGCAGGTAGATCGCGGTGGGCTTGATCTGAATCCAGAACGGATCGCCCAGCAGCACGGTCAGCGTGCCGAAGCCCAGAATCAGCACGGTCGACAGCCACAGCATCGGCGAGATCCGGCCGAGCCGCCACTTCGACACGATCAGCGCCACGATCGTCGCCACCATGAACGCGACCGTACCCTTGGTGACAGCCACCACGGTGCCGATCCCGGCGTTGGTTTCCCTGGGGCTGAAATGCCGATAGGCGAGGAAGAACACCAGCAACGGGCCGTAATCGACCAGCAGGTTGATCCACGAGGACTTGGGCTTGGCCCCGGGCCGTTGAGAGTCAGACATGGAAAACCTGCATCATGCTTTGGATCGTCATTGCGAGGAGCGTAGCGACGAAGCAATCCAGAGCCTCTCGGGCCGCACTCTGGATTGCTTCGCTTCGCTCGCAATGACGAAGGGGGAAAGGCAAGGCGTTCACCGGAACACGCCCGCGATGACGCGGGCGACCAGATCGGGGTCGAACGGGCGCAGATCGTCGATCTTCTCGCCCACGCCGATGGCATGGATCGGCAGGCCATACTGTTCCGCCGCCGCCACCAGCACGCCGCCGCGCGCGGTGCCGTCCAGCTTGGTCATGATCAGGCCGGTCACGCCCGCCACTTCCTTGAAGATTTCGATCTGCTGGAGCGCGTTCTGGCCGTTGGTGGCATCGAGCACCAGCACCACGTCGTGCGGCGCGGCGGGGTTCAGGCGGCCGAGCACGCGACGGACCTTGGCCAATTCGTCCATCAGTTCGCGCTTGTTGTGGAGCCGTCCGGCGGTGTCGACGATCAGCGCGTCGATGCCCGTATCGGTCGCCGCCTTTACCGCGTCGAACACGATCGAGGCAGGGTCGCCGCCCTCGGGGCCGGTGACCACGGGCACGCCCAGCCGGTCCGCCCATACCTTGAGCTGGCCGATCGCGGCGGCGCGGAACGTGTCGCCCGCCGCCAGCATCACGCCATAGTCCTGTTCCTGGAACAGATGCGCCAGCTTGGCGATCGTGGTGGTCTTGCCCGATCCGTTGACGCCGATCACGAGGACGACGTGTGGGCGCGGGAAGGCGGTGATCTCCAGCGGCTTGGCTACCGGGCGCAGGATGGCGGCGATTTCCTCGGCCACGGCTTCGCGCAGCGCGGTTTCGTCGATCCCGCGTTCGAACTTTTCGTCCGCCAGCCGTTCGCGGATGCGCGCGGCGGCGCGCGGGCCAAGGTCGGACAGGATCAGCGCGTCCTCGATCTCGTCGAGCTGCGCGTCGTCCAGCCGGGTCTTGCCGACAATGCCGGTCAGGTTCTCGGTGAGGCGTTCCGAAGTCTTGCGAAACCCGCCGAGAAGCCTGTCGCTCCAGCTTCCGTTCTCCGGCTCGGGGCTCATGCCAGCATTCCTTCGATGATCCTTGTCGGCGTCAGGGTGACGATGGTGCCCGCGGCCGTGCCTTCGGGCAGGCGATAGGGCGCGAACTCGGGCGAATGCCCGGTGCCGTCGCGTTCGGCAAGCACTTCGCGCGGAAGGCCGACCAGCGATGCGAGCCAGCGCGCGCGTTCGGCCGCGACGGCGGCGCGGATTTCGGCTGCCCGCGCCCGGACCGTGGCCGGGGCAACCTGCGGCATCCGCGCGGCGGGCGTATCGGGGCGGGGGGAGTAAGGAAAGACATGGCCGTGGACGACGCCGCAATCGCGCACGATGGCCAGGTTGTTGGCGTGCATCGCCTCGGTCTCGGTGGGAAAGCCGGCGATCAGATCCGCACCGATGGCGATGTCCGGACGGGCAGCGCGCAGGGCGTCCGTCAGCGCGACCGCCTGTGCGCGGCTGTGGCGGCGCTTCATCCGCTTGAGCACCATGTCGTCGCCCGATTGCAGCGAGAGATGCACGTGCGGCATCACGCGGGCTTCGCCGGTGATGATCTCGAACAGCAGGCCGTCGATCTCCACCCCGTCGAGTGAGGAGAGGCGCAGGCGCGGCAGGCGGGGGAAGGCATCGAGGATCGCACGCACCAGCACGCCCAGGCGCGGCGCATCGGGCAGTTCCGCGCCCCAGCCGGTCACGTCCACCCCGGTCAGCACGATCTCGTTGACGCCCAGCAGCAGGTGCCGTTCGATCACGCGCAGAACATCGGCGACGGGCGTGGACAGGCTGCGACCGCGCCCTTGCGGGATAATGCAGAAGGTGCAGGCGTGATCGCAGCCGGTCTGCACCGGCACGAAGGCGCGGGTATGGACTTCGCTCTGCCGCTGCCGGGAGGGCGCTTCTTCCCCATTCGGGTGCCAGACACGCGGATCGGCCTTGGCCGCGTTGGGCACCACCGCATCCACTTCGGGCATGGCGGAGAAGCTGTCCGGCTCGATCGTGGCGGCGCAGCCGGTAACCACCAGCCGTGCCTGCGGGTGGCTGCGGCGCAGGCGGCGCACCGCCCGGCGCGACTGACGCACGGCTTCGGCGGTCACCGCGCAGGAGTTGACCACGACCGTTGGCGTTCCGGCATCCGCGAGCATCGCCCGGATGCTTTCGCTTTCGGCGAGATTGAGCCGGCAGCCCAGCGTCACCACGTCGGCCGGCGCGACCGTTTCGGTCATGCGGGGAAGTCCGTATCCTCGAAGCTGCCCTCGAAGCTCGTGGCGGCCGGGCCGGTCATCAGGATCGCGCCGCCTTCCGGCTGTTCCCCCTCCGGCCACGCGATCGTCAGCGGACCGCCGGGAAGTTCGACCGTTACCGTCCGCCCCGTCAGCTTGCGCCGGATCGCCGCGACGGCGGTGGCGCAGGCGCCGGTGCCGCAGGCGCGGGTCAGCCCGGCGCCGCGTTCCCACACGCGCAGGCGGATGCGGTCGGGGCCGATAAGGCTGGCGACATTGACGTTGACGCGTTCGGGAAACAGCGGGTCGTTCTCGATCAGCGGACCAAGCCGGGCAAGGTCCACCGCATCGGCATCGGGCACGAAGAAGATGACGTGCGGATTGCCGACGTTGACGGCTGCGGGATCGGTCAGGCTCTCCCAGCCGACCGGCATCGTCAAGGTGTCCATGGCATAGGCGAGCGGGATGCGGTTCCAGTCGAAGCGGGGCGTGCCCATGTCGACCGCCACGCCATCGGCGCCGGCTTCCGAGCGGATCACGCCGGCCAGCGTCTCGATCCGCCGTTCGCCGCCGAGCAGCAGGCCCACCGCGCGGCTGGCGTTGCCGCAGGCTTCCACTTCGCCGCCGTCGTTATTGAAGATGCGCATCCGCACGTCGGCGACGGCGGAGGGCTCCAGCACGATCAACTGGTCGCAGCCCACGCCGGTGCGCCGGTCGGCCAGCGCGGCGGCGCGGCGGTCCGACATGGCGAGGGGAGTCTCGCGCGCGTCGATCACCACGAAATCGTTGCCAAGGCCGTGCATCTTGCGGAAGGGTATGCGCATGGCGGGCGATCTAGGGCGCGCGCGGGCTTAGCGCAATGCCATAGGGCATCCGCGATGGCGGTTCGGCTTGCCTTTTCGTCCGGGCAGCGCTAAGGGCGACGCGTTCCATCACCCCGAAGGGTGCTGGCACGGCTCAATAACGGCTCCAACAGGATGCCACACGCTGGTCGGCGAGGTTTCGCCCACCGGCGTTTTTCGCGTTACGCGGTTTTGCGTTGGCGATGTGGCGAATGGCGGGGCATGGCAACGGGAATACGGCGTGTTCGATAGTCTTTCAGACCGGCTTGGAGGCGTGTTCGATCGCCTGCGTGGCCGCGGCGCGCTCAAGGAGGACGATGTCCGGGCGGCCATGCGCGAAGTGCGCATCGCACTGCTCGAAGCCGACGTTGCGCTGCCCGTGGTGCGCCGTTTTGTCGACAAGGTTACCGAGGAGGCCGTTGGCCAGTCGGTGCTGAAGTCGGTCACGCCCGGCCAGCAGGTCGTCAAGATTGTCAACGACGCGCTGGTCGAGATGCTGGGATCGGAAACCGCCGATCTCGATCTCGCCGCGGCGCCGCCGGTTGTCATCATGATGGTCGGCCTGCAGGGTTCGGGCAAGACCACCAGCACGGCCAAGATCGGCAAGCTGCTCAAGGAAAAGCAGGGCAAGAAGGTCCTGATGGCCTCGCTCGACGTGAACCGTCCGGCGGCGCAGGAACAGCTCAAGGTGCTGGGCGAACAGGTCGGCGTCGCCACGCTGCCGATCATCGTTGGCCAGCAGCCCGTGGACATCGCCACGCGCGCGCTCCACGCGGCGAAGCTGCAGGCGGTGGACGTCCTCCTGCTCGATACCGCCGGCCGCCTCCACGTCGATGCCGCGCTGATGGACGAGATGAAGGCCGTCGCCGCCGTCTCCGCGCCGAAGGAAACGCTGCTCGTCGTTGACTCGCTGACCGGGCAGGACGCGGTCAACGTGGCGCAGAGCTTTGCCGGCGAAGTCGATCTGACCGGCGTGGTGCTGACCCGCATGGACGGCGATGCGCGCGGCGGCGCGGCGCTGTCGATGCGCGCGGTCACCGGCAAGCCGATCAAGTTCGCGGCCACGGGCGAAAAGCTCGATGCGATCGAGCCGTTCCACCCGCAGCGCGTTGCCGGCCGCATCCTGGGCATGGGCGATATCGTCTCCATCGTCGAAAAGGCGGCGGCGACGGTGCAGGCGGACGAGGCCGAACGGCTGGCCGCGCGCATGGCCAAGGGCCAGTTCGACATGAACGACCTGCGCACCCAGCTGCAGCAGATGCAGCGCATGGGCGGGCTTGGCGCGCTGGCAGGCATGATGCCCGGCATGAAGAAGGCCAAGCAGGCGATGGCGCAATCGGGCATGGACGACAAGGTGCTGCTGCGCATGGACGCGATCATCGGTTCGATGACGCCGACCGAGCGCACGCGGCCCGAACTGCTCAACGCCAAGCGCAAGATCCGCGTGGCCAAGGGTTCGGGCACACAGGTTCAGGACGTGAACAAGCTCCTGAAGATGCACATGGAAATGGCCAAGGCCATGAAGCAGATCAAGAAGATGGGCGGCCTCAAGGGGCTTGGCGCCCTGTTCGGCAAGGGCGGCCTTGGCGCCGCCATGCCGGGGCTGGACCAGCAGGCCGGGCCGGGCGGGCTCGGTGGCCTGGGTGGCGGCATGGGTGGTGCCGGCGGTCTGCCGGGGCTGGGCAACATGCCCGCCAACCTCGGCGATCTGCTGCGGAAGAAGTGATTTCGGAAATTTGCGTTCGAAGAGTTTCGAGGAAAGGTTGAAGTAATGTCTGTTTCTCTGCGTCTGTCGCGTGGTGGTTCCAAGAAGCGCCCGTATTACAAGGTCGTCGTCGCCAACAGCCGCGCCCCGCGCGATGGCGCCTATCTCGAGCAGGTCGGCACCTACAACCCGCTGCTGGCCAAGGACGACGCCAACCGCGTCCGTCTGGTCGAAGACCGCGTGCGCTACTGGCTGGGCGTCGGCGCGCAGCCGACCGATCGCGTAGCCCGCCTGCTCGACAAGGCCGGGATCAAGGAACGCGCCGCGACCAGCAACCTCAAGAAGGGTGAACCGGGCCAGAAGGCCAAGGATCGCGCCGAGGAAAAGGCCGAGAAGGCGCGTGAAGCCGCAGAGGCCGCTGAAGCCGCCGCCGCTGAAGCTGCTGCTCCGGCTCCCGTCGAGGAAGCTCCGGCTGAGGAAGCGCCCGCTGCCGAGGCTGCTGCCGAAGAGTCGACCGAGGCCTGATCTTGTCGGACAAGCCCGTTACGCTGGCCGCCGTGACCGGTGCGCACGGAGTGACGGGCGAAGTCCGTCTCAAGCTGTTCGGAGAAGGCGTGGTGGCGCTCAAGCGCTACCGCGCCTTCAACGCTTCCAGCCTGACGCTGGAAAAGCTGCGCGATGACGGCAAGGGCGGGGCGATCGCCCGCTTCGCCGAAGTGACCGACCGGACCGCCGCCGAACGGCTGCGCGGCACCGCGCTCACCGTGCCGCGCTCGGCCCTGCCGTCGCTGGCGGAGGGCGAGTACTATCACGCCGACCTGATCGGCCTTGCAGCCGTTTCCACCGATGGCGAATCGCTGGGCGAATGTATCGCGGTCGAAAACTACGGCGCGGGCGATGTGCTGGAAATCCGCCGGCCCGATGGAAAGCGCTTCATGGTGCCGATGCGCGCCGAAGCTGTGCCGGAATGGAACGAAACGCGGATGCTGATCGCTTCCGCCTATGCCGAGGCCTGATTTCGGCCCGGTCCGGCCTTTGTTTCGATAACGCCGCCGTGGCGATCCGTATATGATCGTCGCCATGGACTTCGCGCTGATCCTGTTCCTGATCCCTTTCGGTATCGCCGGCCGGGTGCTGGCGCAGAAGCTCGTTGTGCGCCGGCCTGAATGGGGCGACCTGCGCCTCGCGCTCCATGCCGCCCTGCCGGTTGCCGGTGTGATCTGGCTGGCGGCGATCGTACTGCTCATGGCGGGTGAGGATGACGTGGCGCTCGCGCTCGTCCTGCTGGGGTTGGCGGCCTATGGCCTTGCCGCCGCGACCGCGCATCTGGCCGTTCGCAAGTACCGCTATCGCGTGGCCGTGCTCGGCCCGGCGCGGGCTTTCCGGTAACACCCGCGCGCAATCCGCAAAAGGGTTGATGCGCCCGCTGGGCATTCGCACCCGTATCAGGCACGTTCCGCGCGCAATATTGGCAGGGCGGGAGGTTCCGATGCGGGCGATGACGATGATTCCGGCGATGGCGGTCGTGCTCGCGGCGTCACCGCTTCACGCCCAGAGCACGAGTCCCCAGAGCGCCACGCTCGATAGCATCGCGCCGCGGATCGAAGCGGGCTTCACCACGTTCATGGTGGAAAACCATGTGCCCGGTCTCGTCTATGGCGTGGTGCAGGGCGGCCATCTCGCACTGGTGAAGGGGGAAGGCGTGCAGGATCTCGCCGCGCGCCGCCCCGTCACGCCCGACAGCCTGTTCCGCATCGCCTCGATGACCAAGGCCTTCACCGCGCTGTCGATCCTCTCGCTGCGCGACAAGGGCCTGCTCGCGCTGGACGATCCGGCCGAAAAGTACGTGCCCGAGATGCGCGGCTGGACCTATCCCACCAGCGATTCCCCGAAAATCCGTGTGCGCGATCTGTTGCAGCACGTCGCTGGCTTCGTCACCGACGATCCCTGGGGCGATCGCCAGCAGGTGCTGAGCCAGGAGGATTTCACCGCGCTGCTCAAAGCCGGGGTGCCCTTCACGCGCGAACCGCAGGCGCGGCACGAATATTCGAACCTCGGCTATGCCATTCTCGGCCGGATCGTCGCCAACGTGACGCACCAGCCCTATCGCCGCTATGTCGAGAAGACTTTCCTCGCCCCGCTGGGCATGACCTCGAGCGGCTATGACACGCCCGCCTCGCCGATCGAGCGCCGCGCCATCGGCTATCGCTGGGAAAACGGCGCGTGGAGCGAGGAGCCGACCATGCGGGACGGCGCGTTCAATTCCATGGGCGGGTTGCAGGTCAGCGCCAACGACTATGCGAAGTGGATCGCTTTCCTCCTCTCCGGCTGGCCGGCGCGCGACGGGCCGGAAACAGGGCCGGTGCGCCGCGCGACCATCCGCGAACTGGCGCAGGGGCTGAACTTCGTCTCGATCGCCACCCGCCCCGGCAGCACCGGTGCCACCGCCTGCCCGCTGGCGCTCGCGTATGGCATGGGCTGGCGCGTGATGCAGGATTGCGACCTGGGCCTCACCATGAGCCATGGCGGCGGCTATCCGGGCTATGGCTCGCATGTCATGCTGATGCCCGAATACGGCACCGGTATCTTCGTGCTGACCAACCGCACCTATGCCGGCCCCACCGGGCCGGCGTGGGACGCGGCGATGCTGATGTACAAGGCGGGCCTGCTCCACCGCCCGACGATGCCCATCTCGGCCGATCTCGCCAGTTTCTACGCTGCCGCGCAGGCGGTGTGGCAGACGGGTGCCATTGCCCCGCTGGACGGCCGCGTGGCGATGAACTTCCCGATGGATCGCACGGCCGAAAACTGGGCGAAAGTGCTGGGTGAGCTGAAAGCGCAGGCCGGCACGTGCGACACCGCCGCGCCGGTTACGCCGACCGGCCGCATGACCGGCACTTTCCGCTGGACTTGCGGCAAGGGGAGCGTCAACGGACAGATCGTCCTCGCGCCGACGCGCCCGATAACGATCCAGGCGTTGCGGTTCACGTTCGAGGGTGCCGTTCCCTGATCTCTGCCAAGAAGCCCGAATGACCTTCGCCGCCACTGTCCTCACGCTCTATCCTGAAATGTTTCCCGGCCCGCTCGGCGTCAGTCTGGCGGGGCGGGCGTTGCGCGAGGGGACGTGGGCGCTCGATGCCGTGCAGATCCGCGATTTCGCGATCGACAAGCACCGGACCGTCGATGATACGCCCGCTGGCGGCGGCGCCGGCATGGTGCTGCGGGTGGACGTGCTGGCGGCGGCGGTCGATCATGCGCTGGCGGCGCATCCCGGATGCCCGGTCGTTGCCATGACACCGCGCGGCAAGCCGTTGACGCAGGAGCGCGTGCGAGAACTGGCGGCCGGTCCCGGTGTGATCGTGCTGTGCGGCCGGTTCGAGGGTTTCGACGAGCGCATCTTCGCGGGCCGGCAGGTCGAGGAAGTCTCGGTGGGCGATATCGTGCTGTCCGGCGGCGAATGCGCCGCCCTTATGCTGCTCGACGCTTGCATTCGGCTGCTTCCCGGCGTAATGGGCGCGCCTTCAAGCGGGCAGGAGGAGTCGTTCGAGAACGGTCTCCTCGAATACCCGCACTATACCCGACCCGTCGAATGGGAAGGGCGCACGATCCCTGAAGTGCTGCGATCGGGGGATCATGCGAAAATCGCGGAATGGCGGAAACGCCGTTCGGAAGACGATACCCGGTCACGCAGGCCGGACCTTTGGGAGCGCCACGTCGGTGCTCGGGTCCAGTCTGCCTCTGGCGCGCAGCGTGAAGTGCAGGACGATTGAAAAATGAACCTGATTCAGCAGCTTGAAGCTGAAGCCATCGCCGATTTCAAGGCGAAGAAGGATATTCCGGATTTCCGCGCGGGCGATACCGTGCGCGTGGGCGTGCGCGTCGTTGAAGGCGACCGCACCCGCGTCCAGGCTTACGAAGGCGTGTGCATCGCGCGCTCGAACCGTGGCCTCGGCTCGAACTTCACCGTGCGCAAGATCTCGTTCGGCGAAGGCGTGGAGCGCGTGTTCCCGCTCTACTCGCCCAATATTGATTCGATTACCGTGGTGCGCCGTGGTGTCGTGCGTCGTGCGAAGCTCTACTATCTTCGTGGCCGCACCGGCAAATCGGCGCGTATTGCCGAGCGCAAGGTCGTCAAGACCGGCCAGGAGGGCTGAAAGCCCAACGCCCAAGACACGGAAATTGTGTAGAAAGGCGTCCTGGCACCACCGCCAGGGCGCCTTTTTGCTGTCTGCGCGCCGTTTTCGCCGGTTCTCCTCATCCGCTGCCCTTTCCCAGAGAGGTTCGTGACCTTGCCATGCTTCGCTTCCGACACCTCCTTGCCGCATCGGCGCTCTGCGCCCTTCTGCCCCTCGCTTCGGCTCACGCCGGAGAACCGCCGGTGACCTCCACCGCGCAGGCCGCGCCCGCGCTCACGCTGGAGCGCGTCTTCGCCAGTCCCTCGCTCAACGGGCCGGCACCGCGCGGGGTCAAGCTCTCGCCCGATGGCGCGTACCTCACGCTGCTGCGCAACCGTGCCGACGATCGTGAGCGCTATGACCTGTGGGGCTTCGAGCGGAAGACGGGCAAGTGGCGGATGCTGGTGGATTCGCTCAAGCTGTCGTCGGGCAAGGAACTGTCCGAGGCCGAGAAGATGCAGCGCGAGCGGCAGCGGATCGGCGATCTGAAGGGCATCGTCAGCTACGAATGGGCGCCAGATGGCAAGGCCGTGCTGGTGCCGCTCGATGGCGATCTGTTCCTGGCCGGGCTGGACGGCAGCGTCCAGCGCATTCCCGGAACGCAGGGGGGCGAACTCAACCCCAAACTGGGGCCGAAGGGCGATCGCATCGCCTATGTGCGCGATCGCCGGTTGTGGGTCGGTCAGGTCGCCGGGCAGGGCGCGCCCGTCGCCGTGACGCCGGAGGAAAGTGCGCAGACCGTCCACTGGGGCGAGGCCGAATTCGTCGCGCAGGAAGAAATGTCCCGCTTTGCGGGTTTCTGGTGGTCGCCCGACGAAAGCCGCCTGGCGGTCGAGCGGTTCGACGAGGCGAGCGTGGGCGTGGTCACCCGCGCGGCAATCGGCGCGGAGGGCACCAAGACCTTCGACCAGCGCTATCCGGCCGCCGGCACGCCCAACGCCGAGGTTTCGCTGTGGATCATGGCGCCGGACGGCAGCGGCCGCGTGGCGGTGGACCTTGGTGCGGGCGATCCGGGCGCTGAAAAGGACATCTACCTGGCTCGCGTGGACTGGGCACCCGACGGCAAGACGCTCTACGTCCAGCGCGAAAACCGCGCGCAGACCCGGCTCGACATGCTGGCGGTCGATCCCGCCACGGGCAAGGCGCGGGTGCTGTTCAGCGAACAGGCCGCCGAACGCAGCTGGATCAACCTGTCGGACAGCTATCGCTTTCTGGCGGACGGCAGCCTCATCTGGTGGTCCGAACGCGATGGCTTCGGCCATCTCTACCGCTTCCGGCCCGACCATTATCCGGACAGCCAGTGGCAGCAGCTCACGCAGGGCGACTGGGTGGTGACCGGCCTTGTCGGCGTGGACCAGAAGGCCGGCCGCGTGTTCTTCACCGGTACGAAGGACGGCGTGCTGACGCAGCAGGTCTATGCGCTCGATCTCGCGGCGCCGTCGAAGATCGTGCGCCTGACCGATCCCGGTTTCGACAACGCCGCGACGATGGACAAGCGCGGCCAGACGCTGATGGTCACGCGCAATGCCGATGCGCAGCCGCCGCAGTCCTACCTTGCTGACGCCGCCGGCAAGCGCATCGCGTGGATCGAGGAGAACCGCGTGGAGGGATCGCACCCTTACGCGCCCTATCTCGCCAGCCATCGCCCGGCGACCTTCGGCACGATCCCGGCCGCCGATGGCACTCCGCTGCACTGGATGATGATCACGCCGCCGTTGGAGCCTGGGCGCAAGTATCCGGTCTTCACCTTCCACTATGGCGGCCCGCACGCGCAGGTGGTGCACAAGGGCTGGCAGGGCGCGCTGGCGCAGGCGATCGTCGATAAGGGCTATATCTATTTCGCGATCGACAACCGCGGATCGGCCAATCGCGGGGTGAAGTTCGAAAGCACACTCTACCGCGCGATGGGCTCGGCCGAGGTGCAGGACCAGCTTGCCGGGGCGAATTACCTCAAGGCGCTGGATTTCGTGGACCCGAAGCGGATCGCCACGTTTGGCTGGTCCTATGGCGGCTATATGTCGATCAAGATGCTGCAGGCCGACCCCGGCGCCTATGCGGCGGCCATCGCCGTGGCTCCGGTCACCAAGTGGGAACTCTATGACACCCACTATACCGAACGCTACCTGGGCGACCCGAAGCGCGAACCGCAGGTCTATGCCACGTCGAACGCGCTGGCCGATACCGGCCGCATCCGCGATCCGCTGCTGCTGATCCACGGCATGGCGGACGACAACGTGGTGTTCGAGAACTCCTCCGCGTTCATTGCCAAGATGCAGGCGGAGGCGATGCCTTTCGAAATGATGCTCTACCCCGGTTATACCCACCGCATCAGTGGGCCGAAGGTGAGCCAGCATCTCTACGAGACGGTTTTCCGTTTCCTCGATCGCAACGGCGTCGGACCGGCGCCGCTCGTGGCCGGGAAATAGGAATTTGGGTGGCCGGAAGGCCAATTCGCTTGGCTGGTCGGAACCAGCCGCTATGGACGGCCCGCGTCATGCGATGCGCGGCACTGGAAGGGAAGTGACATGGGTTACCGGGTTGTAGTTGTCGGCGCGACGGGGAACGTGGGCCGCGAGATGCTCAACATCCTTGCCGAGCGCGCGTTTCCGATCGACGAGATCGCCGCTGTCGCCTCGCCGCGTTCGCAGGGCACCGAGATCGAGTTCGGCGAGACCGGGCAGAAGCTCAAGGTCCAGAACATCGAGCATTTCGATTTCACCGGCTGGGATATCGCGCTGTTCGCCGCCGGTTCCGGCCCGACCAAGATCTATGCGCCCAAGGCCGCGTCGCAGGGCTGCGTGGTGATCGACAACTCGTCGCTCTATCGCATGGACCCGGACGTGCCGCTGATCGTGCCCGAAGTGAACCCCGATGCGATCGACGGCTATACCCGGCGCAACATCATCGCGAACCCCAATTGCTCGACCGCGCAGATGGTCGTCGCGCTCAAGCCGCTGCATGATGCGGCGAAGATCAAGCGCGTGGTCGTCTCGACCTACCAGTCCGTGTCCGGCGCGGGCAAGGAAGGCATGGACGAACTGTTCGAACAGAGCCGCGCGATCTTCGTCGGCGATCCGGTGGAACCGAAGAAGTTCACCAAGCAGATCGCGTTCAACGTGATCCCGCACATCGACGTGTTCCTGGACGATGGATCGACCAAGGAAGAATGGAAGATGGTCGCCGAAACCAAGAAGATCCTCGATCCGAAGGTCAAGGTCGTCGCCACCTGCGTTCGCGTGCCGGTGTTCATCGGCCACTCGGAAGCGGTGCACCTGGAGTTCGAGGAAGAAATCTCCGCCGAACAGGCCCAGTCGATCCTGCGCGAGGCGCCGGGCGTCATGCTCGTCGATAAGCGCGAGGACGGCGGATACGTGACTCCGATCGAATGCGTGGGCGATTACGCCACGTTCGTTTCGCGCGTGCGCGAGGATTCCACGGTCGATAACGGCCTGGCGCTGTGGTGCGTTTCCGACAACCTGCGCAAGGGCGCGGCGCTTAACGCGGTGCAGATCGCGGAACTGCTGGGCCGCCGGCACCTCAAGAAGGGGTAAGCCGGCAATTCCTCCCCGGTTGCGGGAAGGATTCGGCATTTCCGATGTCATAACATTTGCGCGACAGCCGCCCTCTCCCTAGGATCGCCTCTGATCCTTGGGAGAGGGCACTCGCGCCATGACGCTTTCCGCCGACGTTTTCTGGTCTTTCCGCAGCCCGTACAGTTACCTCGCCACGCGCCGCTATCGCGCGCTGACGGAAGAGTACGACCTCGCCATCAATCTGCGCCCGGTCTATCCGCTGGCGATCCGGCAGCCCGATTTCTTCGAACGCAATCATCCGGGCTGGCTGCGCTATCTGTTCGTGGATGTGGCGCGGCTGGCGCAGTTCCACGGCATTCCCTTCGTTCCGCCGCGCCCCGATCCGATCGTGCAGGACATCGCCACGCGGCGCATCGCGGACGAGCAGCCCTATATCTTCCGCCTGACTCGCATGGGGCAGGCGGCATCGCGGCGCGGCAAGTCGCTGGCCTTCGCCGATGAAGTCTCGCGCCTGATCTGGGGCGGCACGCAGGGCTGGCACGAAGGCGATCATCTGGCCGGCGCCGCCACGCGCGCCGGGCTGGACTTCGCCGAACTCGAAGCCGAAGCCGCCAGCGACGCGGACCGGCTCGACGCCGAACTCGCTGCCAACCAGGAAGCGCTGGAAGCCGCCGGGCACTGGGGCGTGCCGACGCTGGTCTTTGACGGCGAACCCTTCTTCGGGCAGGACCGCATCGACCTTGCGGTGTGGCGCATGGAACAGAAGGGGCTGGTTCCTAGTGGATGACGAGAAACCCCGGTGGATGCTCTCAAGGCGGCTGATGCGCAAATTGAGGGCGTTCAACACGATTGCCTTCGCAGTGATTGCCGTTTTGCTGATCGTGGGCCTCGTGCTGCTGCTGGTTGCGATGACGTCCGACCTAGTGCGACGCAGGGAGCTTCCAGGGTCATCCACCATATCGCAGCCCGTCGACAACACGCGGTTGATCGGTGAGGTGGTGCATGCGGGAAACAGGCCGCTCACGTTATATTATCTTGATGTACCAGGCGGAGGGCGCCGGGCGTTGAGGCTGGTGGACATGCGCTCCGGCGAGGTTTTCCGGCCATTCAAGGACGATCAGCGCGTCCTGAGCGGATTTACCTTGCTGTCTGAGGCGGAGGGCGCCGATGCGGAAGGCTACATTGCAATTGCGCGCAATGGCGGAACGGATGAGCGCCCGTTGTTCGATGTGGTGGGATGCCGCTTTTCGGATGTTAAGTTCTTTACGCTTGCGCGTGGCGTTGCGGCAATGGACGCGCCTCAGGCGGTGGCGGGCGTGGGCGTATCGATGGTACTCGCGAAGCCAGACGGCAAATCGAGGTTCGTGATTGCCGATTGGGCACGGGGCGTCATTTCCATCGAAAGGCCGCTCGATCTCCCAGCCCCCCTTGATGCGGAAGGCACGAGGCAGGCCGCCGCAGTCCATAGCTAAATGTAGGGAGTGACTCTGGTTTAAGCGTTGCCCCTTCGCTATCCTCTCGCTCATGCTGACCACCATGACCGGCGGCTGCCAGTGCGGCCGCATTCGCTATGCCGTGCGGCTGGACAACCACGAGGCTTATCTCTGCCATTGCCGCATGTGCCAGAAGGCGACCGGCGGGGTGGCGGCGGCCTTCGTGCAGGTTGCGCGCGATGCCATCGTTTGGGAGCGCGAGCCCGACTGGTATGCCTCGTCCCCGATCGCGCGGCGCCCGTTCTGTTCGGCTTGCGGCACGCCGCTGGGCTTTGCCTTCCTCGATGGCGCCGGCATGATGGACCTGACCGTCGGCAGTTTCGACGATCCTTCGATCCTCCGGCCGGTATCGCATGCCGGCACGGAAAGCCTGCACGAGGCATGGCTGGACACGCGCGCGCTTCCCCGCCATCGCAGCGACCAGACGCCGAGCGTGGCCGACCGCTGGAAGGCCGCCGGACTGGAGGTTCCCGAATGACCGAGCTGACCACCGAATTCTTCGCCGGCCATGGCGGTGCGCAACTCGCGCTGCACCGGATGGGGAAGGGCAGGCCGGTCGTGCTGCTGCACGGGCTGTTCTCCTCGGCGGCGATCAACTGGGTCAAGTTCGGCACCGCCGCGCAGCTTGTCGCCGCCGGGTTCGAATGCCTGATGCCCGATCTGCGCGCGCATGGTGAAAGTGCCGCGCCCCACGATCCGGCTTCCTATCCGGCGGACGTGCTCGCGCTCGATGCCATGGCGCTGGTGGGGTATCTGGGGCTCACCGATTTCGACCTGTGCGGGTTCTCGCTGGGGTCGCGCACCTCGGCGCGGGCGGTGCTGGGCGGGCTTTCCCCGCGCCGGCTGGTGCTGGCGGGCATGGGGCTGGAAGGGCTTGCCGGATGGAAGGGCCGGCGCGATTTCTTTATCGACGTGATCGATCGCTTCGGCACGATCCGGCCCGGTGATCCCGCCTATGTCTCGCAGCAGTTCATGAAGACGATGAACGTCGATCGCGTGGCCGCGCGGCTGCTGCTGGGCTCGATGGCGGATACCGCGCCGGAGGATCTGGCCGGCGTGACCATGCCCGTGCTGGTGCTGTGCGGTGACAAGGACAACGACAACGGCTCGGCCGACCGGCTGGCCGCCGCGCTGCCCGATGCGCGCCGCGCGACCATTCCCGGCACGCACATGAGCAGTGTGACCGTGCCGGAAATGGGGGCGGAGATCGTTTCGTTTCTTACCAGTCCGGCTTGACCGCGGCGTTCGGAGGCTTAACCACGGAGGCATGACAAGCGCCCGCATCGCGCGGCGCTGGCAATGTCGTCAGGGAGTCCCCGTCCATGAAATCGCTGTCTTCCGTTCTTGCGCTGGCCGTCGCGGGTCTTTCCGTGACGGGCCTTGCCGCGCCCGCTTGCGCGCAGGATGCTGCCGCCACACCCGCCACGGTGAAGACGTGGCTGTCCCAGGCGGAAAAGGACTATTTCGACCAGTCCATCCGCACCAACCGCACCGAGTGGGTCTATCAGACCAACATAACCTACGATACCGCCGAGCTTACGTCCGCTGGCAACGCGGCGCTGACGAAGCTTCAGGTCGATCAGGCCAAACAGGCGGCGATCCTCGCCAAGGTGCCAGGCCTTGCGCCTGACGTCGCGCGCAAGCTGCTGGTCATCCGCACCCAGATCACCACGCCGGCGCCCACCACCCCCGGCGCGGCCGAGGAATTCGCAGCGCTGCAGGCCCGCGTCCAGGGCATCTACGGCAAGGGCCACGGCACGCTGAATGGCGAGCCCGTCAATGGTAGCGACATCGAGGAAGCGATGGGCACCACGCGCGATCCGGCGAAGCTCAAGGAAATGTGGGTAAGCTGGCACGATACGGTCGGCACGCCGATGAAGGCCGACTACGTGCGCATGGTCGATATCGCCAACGCTGGCGCGCGCGAACTTGGCTTTGCCGATACCGGCGCGCTGTGGCGCTCGAACTACGATATGGACCCCGATGCCTTCGCGGCGCTGACCGAGAAGATCTGGGGCGAGGTCCAGCCGCTTTACCGCCAGCTGCACTGCTATGTCCGCACCAAGCTCAACGAGAAGTACGGCGATGCCGTGCAGCCCAGGACCGGCCCGATCCGCGCCGACCTGCTGGGCAACATGTGGGCGCAGGAATGGGGCAACATCTATGATATCGTCGCTCCCGCCGGGGCGGGGGATCTTGGCTACGACGTCACCGATCTGCTGGCAGCGAAGGGCTACGATCCGCTCAAGATGGTGAAGGCGGGCGAGGGCTTCTATTCCTCGCTGGGCCTGGCGCAATTGCCCGAAACCTTCTGGCAGCGTTCGCAGTTCGTGAAGCCGCGTGATCGCGAGGTGGTGTGCCACGCTTCGGCCTGGGACGTGGACAACAAGGACGATCTGCGCATCAAGATGTGCATCAAGGTGAACGGTGACGATTTCGGCGTCATCCACCATGAACTTGGCCACAACTACTATCAGCGCGCCTACAACGGGCAGGACCCGCTTTACCTGAACGGCGCCAACGACGGTTTCCACGAAGCGATCGGCGATTTCGTGGCGCTCTCGATCACGCCCGAATATCTCGTGCAGATCGGCCTGCTCGATCGCGCGAAGGTGCCGGGGCCGGAAAAGGACACCGGCCTGCTGCTGCGCCAGGCGATGGACAAGGTGGCGTTCCTGCCCTTCGGCCTGCTGATCGATCGCTGGCGCTGGAACGTGTTCAACGGCACGATCAAGCCCGCGCAGTATGAAACGGCCTGGAACGACATGCGCCTGAAGTATCAGGGCATCGTGCCGCCCGCGCCGCGCAGCGCCGATGCCTTCGATCCGGGCGCAAAGTATCACATCCCCGCCGTGGTGCCCTATACGCGCTATTTCCTGGCGCGGGTGTTGCAGTTCCAGTTCTTCGAGGCGGCGTGCAAGCAGGCCGGCTGGAAGGGGCCGCTGCACCGGTGCAGCTTCTATGGCAACAAGGCGGTGGGCCAGAAGCTCAATGCGATGCTCACGATGGGCGCATCCAAGCCCTGGCCCGATGCGCTGGAAGCCTTCACCGGCAGCCGCGAGATGAGCGGCGCCTCGATGGTGCGCTATTTCGCGCCGCTTTCGCGCTGGCTGGAGCAGCAGAACCGCGGCAAGGACTGCGGCTGGTAGGGCCTGTTCCCCGATAAGGTCTTGCCGTCAGGCGCGGTTTCAGTCACCATCCTCTCAAATCATATAAAAATCAGAGGATGCCATCATGAAATCGCGCCGGATTGCCGCGTTTCTGGCTTTGGGAAGTGCCTTTGCGGCCTCGGTGCCCGCCCATGCCAGCATGAATCTCGATACCGAACCCGTCGCGCTGGCGCGGCAGGTTTCGGCGACCAGCCCGGATGGCGTGGTCGCGGCGCTGCGCTCGCTGGGCTATGGCGCCGATCTGACCGCGGATGACGCCGGCGAACCGCTGATCAACGCGCGCATCGGCAAATGGCAGACGTTCGTGCTGTTCTATGATTGCGACGCGAAGATGCACGACAATTGCCAGTCGTTGCAGTTCAGCGCCAGTTTCACGCCCGACAAGCCCTTCGGGCCGCAGGAAGCGGCGGCCTTCGCGCGCGACTATCGGTTCGGCGCCCTGACCATTGGCACCGACAAGTCGGTCGTGCTGTCTTGGGATGTGGTGACCGGAGGCGGCCTTGATTCGTCGGTGTTCCGCAAGGTGGTCGAAAACTTCAGCTTCGCCCTGGATAACGTGGGCGCGCTGGCGTTCAACGAGGATACCGGTGCGGATGCGAAGCGGCCAGCGGGCCGCCTTATCGCTTCCGGCTCTCGCCCTTGACGTTCTTGAGCGAAGCGCCGGCAAGTTCGGGCCAGCGTTCTTCCCAATCGTGAAGGTCCCAGTCGGCCGGCCGTTCGAAGCTCAGAATGTCGTCCTGCGTTTCGGCCAGGTTGATGTCTTCCGGCTCGATTGTCATGCCGGGCGTGGTGCTGGCGAAAGCGCGCACCGTGGGGCGTTCCGGATGCTTGCGGTGCGTTTCGATCACGATCGCGAGCCGGTCGCCGGGAATGCGCACCAGTGAGCCGACCGGATAGACGCCGACCGAGCGCACGAACGCGGCCAGCACATATTCGTCGAAATGGCCGTTCCAGCTCAGCATCTCGTGGATCGCTTCGGCCGGTGTCCAAGGAGCCTTGTAGGGGCGGTCCGACGTGACGGCGTCATAGACATCGCACACCGCGCCCATGCGCGAGAGCAGCGTGATCTCGTCGCCGCTCAGCCGGTGGGGATACCCGGTGCCATCGACCTTTTCGTGATGATGCAGCGCCACGTCCATGACCAGCGCCGACAGCGTATCGTCTTTGCGCAGTACGGAATGCCCGCGTTCGGGATGCTCCCGCATCGAGGCGAACTCGGCGTCGGTCAGGCGTCCGGCCTTGTTCAGAATCGAATCATCGATCGCCATCTTGCCGATATCGTGCAGCAAGCCGGCCATGCCGGCCTCACGCACCTTTTCCTCGGAGAAATCCAGTTCGCGGGCAAGGTTGATCATCAGCGCCGAGACGGTCACCGAATGCATGTAGGTGTATTCGTCCTTGCGCTTCAGTCGCAGCACCGACGTGAGCGTGGAATTGTTGCGCGACAGCGAATCCGCGATTTCGTCCACCAGCGGTCCGAGCTTTTCGGCATCGATGGTATCGCCCGAGCGAACCTGCTTCAGAAGCTGGGACATCAGGCGACGCGCAAGGTTCACGGTCTTGCGCGCCCGGCCGAGTTCGGCTGCCATGGAGCAGGTTTCGGGCGCGGCGGGCTTCTGGCGCGCTGCCGGTGCGATCGGGGCGAGCCGTGGCTTGGCGCTTTTGCGCGAGGTCGCGCGGGGCGGCGCAGGTGCGGCGGCGGGCGGAGGAGCGGGCTGGTTCGCGGCCTTGGGAGGGTCGACCTTGATGTCGAGCCCCTTATCGGTATCGATGATCACGCCGGAAATCCGCGCAGAGCGCAGCGCGTCCACATCGTCGCTATGCTCCAGAAGGAACTTGCCACGCCAGAACGGGTGGAAGAACCACACGCCCTTGATGGCATGAATCCACATGCCGGCGCGGACCTGATCCTTCTCAATCTGCTTTAGCGCCATTGGCAACCGACCTTCATATTCAAAGCCTGACCCAAACTGCTCCGTGCGATACGGACGCAGGTTCGTCCGCTTCGGTTCGCGTAACATTCAGGATGGTTCCAAATCGTAAACGTCGCGTACAAATTCGGGGGGCGTGAAAGTGCCATGTTTGCAACCCGCGCTACGCTGGCGAGGTGCTGGCGAATATAGTGCAAAAAAATCAGTAATTTGTGCGGCTTTGGCGGTGCAGCGAAAGCTGGCCGCGCCATCCACCTTTTTCAATCGGAACGCCGATTGTGACCGGTGCCGCCACGCGAATCGCATCCGGCGGCACTGTCACAATCGGAGCGAGCGGTTTACCGGAACGGAGGCTCGTTGAACGCGCGCAGTTTGCGGCTGTGCAGGCGCGGGCCTTCGGCACGCAGCAGCGCGCAGGTGGTGGTGCCGATGGCCAGGTGCGCGGCGATGGCTTCCTCGTAGAACCGGTTGGCCTGCCCCGGCATCTTGATCTCGCCATGCAGCGGCTTGTCGGAGACGCACAACAGCGTTCCATAGGGCACGCGGAAGCGATAGCCCTGCGCCGCGATCGTGGCGCTTTCCATGTCGATGCCGACCGCGCGCGACAGGCTGAACCGCCGTGCGGACTGGGTGTAGCGCAGTTCCCAGTTGCGATCGTCGGTGGTGACGATCGTGCCCGTGCGCATACGCTTCTTGAGGTCCGCGCCGCCGGTGCCACTGACCATCTCCGCCGCCTGCGCCAGCGCTCGCTGAATCTCGGCGATGGCGGGAATCGGGATTTCCGGCGGCAACACGGGATCGAGCACGTGATCATCGCGCAGGTAGGCGTGGGCGAGCACGTAATCGCCGATCTTCTGGGTGGGGCGCAGCCCGCCGCAATGGCCGATCATCAGCCAGGCTTCGGAGCGCAGCACGGCCAGGTGATCGCAGATCGTCTTGGCGTTGGACGGGCCTACGCCGATGTTGACGAGCGTGATGCCCGAACGATCGGGAGCGATCAGGTGGTAGGCCGGCATCTGGTGCCGCCGCCAGGCGGTGTCGGACAGGCGCGCACGGGCGTTGTCGACCGGCGCATCAAGGTACAGCCCGCCCGCGCCCGACAGCGCGATGTGATGGCCATCGCCCACCTGTTGCGCCGCCCAGTCCACGAATTCATCCACATAGCGGTGGTAATTGGTGAACAGCACGTAGCGCTGAAAATCGTCGGGCCGCGTGCCGGTGTAATGCGCCAGCCGGGCAAGGCTGAAATCGGTGCGCAGGCCATCGAACAAGGACAGCGGCAGCAGTCCTTCGTATTCGGGCACGTCGAGCCCGTCGGCGATCTCGTCGCCGATGCGGGCCAGTTCGGTGGTGGGGAAGTGCTGCGCCAGATCCTGCGGTGTCACCCCGTTCATCTGCGCCCCATCGCTGCCGTCCAGCACGTAGGGAAACGGGATTTCCTGCCGGGACGGGCAGACTTCGATCCGCACTTCGTAGTCGGACAGGATCAGCGCGAGCTGCTCGGCCAGATAGTCCTCGAACAGGGCCGGGCGCGTGACGGTGCAGGCATAAGTGCCGCGCTCTATCAGCCGGCCGAACGAGCGCGTTGAATGGTCGCCCAATGTCTGCCCATCGAAGTGGATGCGCAGTTCGGGATAGCAGTAGCTGCCATCGTGGCGCCGTTCGGGCGGGGGCGGGGTGCCTTGCGTGGCGAAAGCGGCGATATCCGCCCGCAGGCAGGCCACGGCGGCGTCGAAAATGCGGGAAAGCTCGGTGATGATCGTTTCAGGTGTATCCATCGGCAGTATGTAGCGCGCAATCGGTGACGCTGCAAAGACGGCTTATGCCGCCACGGCGGAGAGGACCGGTATGGCCGGCGCGGGACCGGCAGGTTAAGAAGGTATGATGCGGTTTCGGGCGAATATCGGTGGGGCAATGGCGCTTTTGCTGGCGCTGTCCGGCTGCGCGGGCGGCGGTGGTGGCGGTTTCCGTCCGGTCAGCGATACGCCGGTGCGGATCGGTCCGGCCTATACCGTGCGTGGGCAGACTTACGTGCCCGCCGCCAGCCCCACCTATGATATGCTCGGCTATGCCAGTTGGTATGGCCGTGAATCGGGCAACCGCACCGCCAATGGGGAGGCGTTCATTCCCGGCTGGGTCACCGCCGCGCATACCACGCTGCCGCTGCCGAGCTACGTGGAAGTTACCGCGCTTGATAGCGGCCGCCGGATCATCGTGCGGGTCAACGATCGCGGACCGTTCGTCGGCCGCGCGCGGATCATTGACCTGTCGCGCGGCGCGGCGGACCAACTCGGCGTGCGCGCGCAGGGCCAGGTGTCGGTGCGCGTGCGCCGGGTGGAGCCTTCGGAGGAGGACCGTGCCCGCCTGCGCCGGGGCCAGCCCGCGCGCCCGCTGCCGCCCGTTCCCGAACCGATCCTGCGCAACCTGCGCGGCCAGCTTTCGGCGGCGGGGTTCTGACACAACAAAAAAGGGGCACCCGTGGGGCGCCCCTTTTCCGTTTGCTTGTCGCGAAGCGATCAGGCTTCCGCGGCGCGTTCTTCCAGCAGTTCCGCCGGGATTTCGCCGGGTTCGAGGTTCGGATCGACTTCCTCGGTGAAGCCGCCGGCTTCGTTGTCGAACATCGCGTCGATCACGTTGACGCCCTGCGACTGGAGTTCGGCTTCGTCCGGCGAACGGGCGACGTTCACCTTGACCTGAACCGAAACTTCCGGGTGCAGCGCAACGCGGACCGGGAACACGCCGATGGTCTTGATCGGGCGTTCGAGAACGATCATCGCCTTCGACACCTTGGCGCCCTGATCGACCAGGGCTTCCACGATGTCGCGGACCGAAACCGAACCATAGAGATGGCCAGCGTTCGACGATGCGCGGATGAGCACGACTTCCTTGCCTTCGACCGAACCGGCTTCCTTGCCAGCTTCTTCGCGGCGGGCCGCGTTATCGGCCTCGATGCGGGCGCGGTTGGCTTCGAAGACCTTGCGGTTGGCTTCGTTGGCGCGCAGCGCCTTCTTGTTGGGCAGCAGATAGTTGCGCGCGTAGCCGTCCTTGACGGTCACTTCGTCGCCGATGGTGCCCAGCTTCTCGATGCGCTCGAGCAGGATGATCTGCATGGGTAGCGCTCCTTACTTGACGATGTAGGGCAGCAGGCCGATGTGCCGGGCGCGCTTGATCGCCTGGCTCAGCTCGCGCTGCTTCTTGGCCGAAACCGCGGTGATGCGGCTGGGGACGATCTTGCCACGTTCGGACATGAAGCCCTGCAGCAGGCGCACGTCCTTGTAGTCGATCTTCGGCGCGTTCTTGCCCGAGAACGGGCAGCTCTTGCGGCGGCGGAAAAACGGACGAGCCATCTCTTATTCCCCTTCGCGTTCGCGGCGACGGCTACGGTCGCGTTCGTTCTTGCGCATCATCACCGACGGGCCGCCTTCGTGCTCGTCCACGCGGATCGTCATGTAGCGGATGACGTCTTCGTTGATCTGCGTCTGGCGCTCCAGCTCGGCCACCACGCCGGCGGGGGCGTCGATGTTGAGCATCACGAAGTGCGCCTTGCGGTTCTTCTGGATCTTGTAGGCCAGCGAACGGAGGCCCCAGGTCTCGGTCTTGGTGACCTTGCCGTTGTTGCTCTCGACGATTTCGGTGGCGGTGGCGGCAAGCGCATCGACCTGAGCCTGGCTCAGATCCTGGCGCGCCAGAAAGACATGCTCGTAAAGCGGCATGCTTCGCGTCCTTTCATCTTCTAACCGATCGCTGGCTGATCCGCGGGATTGCGGGGCCCCTCCGGCTTTCTTCGAATCCCGTAAGTCACGGGAAGCTGCGGCCCTTAGCGGATTCCGGGCGGAACGCAAGGGGCTTCGGTCCGTTCGCGGGCTTGATCGCGCGTCACGCAAGGGGTCATAATGGCACGAAACAACTCCGGGAGGATGTCCGATGCCCGTTACCGTCGATCGCGAAGGAGCGGTTGCCATCGTCACGCTCAACCGGCCGGAGGCGATGAACGCGCTGTCGCGCGCCATGCGGGCCAGCCTTGCCCGCGCCATGCAGGAACTGGACGGCGACGACGGCATCCGCGCGGTGGTTCTGACCGGAGCAGGGGAGCGCGCCTTCACCGCCGGGCTGGACCTCAAGGAACTGGGCGCGGACACGTCCAACCTGGGCGCGGCGAATGCAGAGGCGGCGGAGGAGAACCCGGTCAAGGCGATCGAGCAGTGCCGCAAGCCGGTGATCGGCGCGATCAACGGCGTCGCCATCACCGGCGGGTTCGAACTGGCCATTGCCTGCGACATCCTGATCGCGTCCGAAAATGCGCGCTTTGCCGATACCCATGCGCGCGTGGGCATCATGCCGGGCTGGGGCCTTTCGCAGAAACTCTCGCGCCTGATCGGCATCGCCCGTGCCAAGGAGCTTTCGCTGTCGGGCAATTTCCTCGACGCGCGCACTGCCGCCGATTGGGGGCTGGTCAACCGCGTGGTCCCGCCGGCGGATTTGCTCGCCACGGCGAAGCGGCTGGCGCATGACATTGCCGGGGCCGATCCGGCGATGGTCACCGCCTACAAGAAGCTGATCGACGATGGCTATGCGCTGCCGTTCGGCGAGGCGATCGCGCTGGAACATCGCGTTTCTGTTGCCGCCAACAGCCAGGTCAGCGCCGAGGACGTCGAGGCGCGCCGCCGCGCGGTGATCGAACGCGGCCGCAGCCAGAAGGGGTAGGCCGAACCCTCAACGCGGCGCGAGGTGTGCCGTTTCGGGCACCGGGGTTACCGGCGCGCGGTCGGTGAACCAGCGGACGAGGTTTTCCACCTGCAACGCGCCCATCGCCGCGCGCGTCCGTTCCGAACCGGAGCCGACATGCGGCAGCAGCACCGACCGGGGATGGGCAAGCAGGCCTTCGGGCACCTGCGGTTCGTGCGCGTAGACGTCGAGCCCGGCGGCGAGGATGGTGCCATTCGCCAGCGCCGCCACCAGCGCGTCCTCGTCCACGATCGATCCACGCCCGATGTTGACAAGGATGCCGTCGGGGCCGAGTGCGGCGAGCACCGCGGCATCGACCATCTTCTCGGTCTCGGCCGTTCCCGGCGCGGCGACGATCAGCGTGTCGCACGCCTGCGCCAGCGTGCGGGCATCGGGATACCACGGATAATCCACGCCTGGCTGCCGGGCGCGTCCGTGGTAGGCGATATCCACCCCGAACCCTTCCAGCCGCCGCGCGATCGCCTTGCCGATAGCGCCGAGCCCGAGGATGCCCACGCGCCGGCCGCGCAGCGAGGGGGACAGGCGGAAGCGCTCCTGCGGCCACAGCCCGGCGCGCAAATGCCGTTCGGCTTGCGGGATCTGCCGGATCGTCGCCAGCAGCAGGCCCAGGGCGAGGTCCGCCGTCTCGTCCACCAGCACGCCGGGGGTGTTG
Source organism: Novosphingobium sp. LASN5T (assembly GCF_003856955.1). Lineage (NCBI taxonomy): Bacteria > Pseudomonadati > Pseudomonadota > Alphaproteobacteria > Sphingomonadales > Sphingomonadaceae > Novosphingobium > Novosphingobium sp. LASN5T. Next base: position 108,346 of record NZ_RQSI01000008.1, on the reverse strand, counting down.
GTCACGATCGCGCCGGCTTGCACGGCGGCGGCGACGTCCACGTTGTCGTAGCCCACGCCGAAGCTGGCGATGATCTCCAGCGCGGGCAGGCGTTCGATCAGGTCGGCGCGGACCTTGCCGAACAGTGTGGTCGTGGCGATTCCCCGGATCCGCGCGCCGTGTGCGGCGAAAAAGGCGTCCGGGTCGTCCTGCTCCCACAGCCGGTGCGCGGTAAAGGTTGTTTCCAGCGCCTCGGTAACGCCCGAGCGGATCGGGGCGGTGACCAGAATCTCGATGCTCTGCAAGGCGTTGGGGGACGTCATGTGCCGCTCATGGATCGACGGCGCGGATCCGGCAAGCCCATGGTTCCTTGCAGTGTGCGAGAGGTGTATCGGTAGCGACGGGCCGGGGGCGAGTCCGTATCTCCGGTCGATGGAGAGACGTTGCAATGAACAAGGCTATCCTGCTGGCGCCCGCTCTGGCGCTGTCGCTTGCCGTTACCCCCGCATTCGCCGCGACCACGATCCTGACCGCGACGCTGGCCGGCGCCAACGAGCCGGCGGGCGGCGATCCTGACGGCACGGGTTCGTTCCGCGCCGAACTCGATCCCGACAGCGGCGACTTCTGCTACACGCTGTCTGGCGCGAAGATCGCCAAGCCGACCATGGCCCACGTGCACACCGGAGCGGCCGGCGTCGATGGGCCGCCGCTGGCCACGCTGGAAGTCACCGGGCCGACCAGCGATGCCTGCATCGCCATGGAGCCGGACCAGATCAAGAAGATCCTCGCGGACCCGGCAGGGTTCTACGTCAACATCCACACCGACGATTTCCCCAAGGGCGCGGTGCGGGGGCAGCTCGCCAAGCCGTGATCTTCGAGAGGCAGGGGGGGGGCGCGGCAAGCCCACCCCGCTGCGACTAACGCCACCTGCGGCGGCGCAAGTCTCGCTCCCCTCCCGCCTGCGGGAGGGGTTGGGGGTGGGCAATCCAAGCGTCTCATTCGCCAGCGATACAATCGCCCTAACGCAAATGGAGGCCGGCATCGCTGCCGGCCTCCACTGCCACCGCCCTCAGGCGGGTTCCTTCGCCAGACCGTGCCTTCTGTCCGAAAGCGTGCCATCCGGGGCGCGAAGCCCCTAGGCCGTTGCCTGGACGATGCTTGCGCATACCTTCGGCAACTGACGCTTCCTGCATCCGGGCCGGGTCCTGCCGGCGGGGCAGGGGCGGCGTTGGTTCCCGCTGCCGGCCTTGCGGCCATGGGCGGGCGTTTTTCCTTCGTGTCCGGGCACCGCTCCCTCGGGTCGAGCCGAGAAAGGCGCGCCGTCGGACGGACCCCCGCGGGTCTGAAGGATCGGCGCTGCGTTCCGCTTTCGCCGTGGCCGGACCTTTCGCGCCGGGTGGAGGCAGAGCCCTTGCCGCGCGATACGCCCTGCTGGCGTCACCGTTGCACTCGCCTTACCGATTTGTCCGGTCACACTTCCCCGCTTCGCCGGGCACGGATGATACCCTGCGGCCGATTGAAGTGCGTACTTTCCAGATCGGGTCTCTGGAGAAAAACTCCTGAATTCATCGGCTTGCGCTTCAGATTTCGGGTCGCTTTCCCTTTCGACAAGCCAATGCTGCGCCTGCAGTCTGAGTCGCGCAAGCGGAAACCCCGGAAGTTATCCACAGGCGATCGGTTTTGCGGTGGACAACTTGAACCAGCCCCGTCAGAGAGGCCGGTTTTCGTTTTCTGATTCGGGTGCTGACTGGGTCCCGACCGCTCAGCGATCCCGCTGGGCCAGCAGACGCAGGCGCAGCGCGTTGAGCTTGATGAAGCCGGCCGCGTCCTTCTGGTCATAGGCGCCGGCATCGTCCTCGAACGTCACGTGCCGTTCCGAATAGAGGCTGTCGGGCGACTTGCGGCCGACCACCGAGGCAAGACCCTTGTAGAGCTTGAGCCGCACGGTGCCGTTCACGCGCGCTTGCGAATGGTCGATCGCGGCCTGCAGCATCTCGCGCTCGGGCGCGAACCAGAAGCCGTTGTAGATCAGCTCCGCATACTTGGGCATCAGCTCGTCCTTGAGGTGCGCTGCCCCCCGGTCGAGCGTGATCGATTCGATGCCCCGGTGCGCGGCGGCATAGATCGTGCCCCCCGGCGTTTCGTACATGCCGCGGCTCTTCATGCCGACGAAGCGGTTCTCGACGAGGTCGAGCCGGCCGATGCCGTGCTTGCGGCCGAGTTCGTTGAGCGCGGTCAGCAGCGTGGCCGGGCTCATCGCTTCGCCATTGAGCGCTACGCCATCGCCCTTCTCGAAATCGATGGTGATGTATTCCGGCTGGTCGGGCGCGTCTTCCGGGTTGACCGTGCGCGAATAGACGTAGTCCGGCGTCTCGTCCCACGGGTTCTCCAGCACCTTGCCTTCGGACGAGGTGTGCAGAAGGTTGGCGTCGGTGGAGAACGGGCTTTCGCCGCGCTTGTCCTTGGGCACAGGGATCTGGTGCTTTTCCGCCCAGGCGATCAGCGCGGTGCGGCTGGTGAGGTCCCATTCGCGCCAGGGGGCGATGACCTTGATCGAGGGATCGAGCGCATAGGCCGAAAGCTCGAAGCGGACCTGGTCGTTGCCCTTGCCGGTGGCGCCGTGCGCAACCGCGTCGGCGCCGGTTTCCTTGGCGATCTCGATCAGGCGCTTGGAAATCAGCGGCCGCGCGATCGAGGTGCCGAGCAGGTAATCGCCTTCGTAGCGGGCGTTGGCGCGCATCATCGGGAACACGAAATCGCGCACGAATTCCTCGCGCAGATCGTCGATGTAGATATGCTCGGCCTTCACGCCCATCAGTTCGGCCTTGGCGCGCGCCGGCCCGAGTTCCTCGCCCTGTCCGAGATCGGCGGTGAAGGTCACCACCTCGCAATTGTAGGTCACCTGCAGCCACTTGAGGATGACGGAGGTGTCAAGGCCGCCGGAATAGGCAAGGACGACGCGCTTGATATCGGACATGATCGGCGATTCCCCGTGAGATAAGCGCGCGGCGCGTAACAGGACGGGGGCCGTATCGCAAGCGGCCGGCCCATCCGGACCGGCCGCGCAGGAAAGCGGTGGTTGAAGGGCGCCGTCAGTCCGAGGTGGTCAGCAGCGTCTTCCAGATCAGCCCGCCGATCGCCGCGCCCGCCAGCGGCGCCACCCAGAACAGCCAGAGCTGGTGGAGGGCGTCGGTGGTGGCGACGAAGGCCACGCCGGTCGAACGCGCCGGGTTGACCGAGGTGTTGGTCACCGGGATCGAGATCAGGTGGATCAGCGTGAGCGCGAGGCCGATGGCGATCGGCGCGAACCCGGCCGGAACGGCGGAGGACGTCGATCCCAGGATCACGATCAGGAAGCCGGCGGTCAGGATCGTTTCGATCAGCAGCGCCGAATGCAGCGAATAGCCGCCGGGCGAGAGCGCGCCATAGCCGTTCGAGGCGAAGCCGCCCGCTTCGAAGCCGGCCTTGCCGCTGGCGATGGCATAGAGCGCCGCCGCCGCGATCACCGCGCCCAGCACTTGTGCGATCCAGTAGGGGATCAGGTCTTTCCAGCCGAAGCGCCCGGCCACGGCGAGGCCCAGCGATACGGCCGGGTTGAAATGCCCGCCCGAGATGCCGCCCACGGCATAGGCCATGGTCAGCACCGTCAGCCCGAACGCCAGCGCCACGCCGGCGAACCCGATGCCGAGTTGGGGGAAGGCGGCGGCCAGCACGGCCGATCCGCACCCGCCGAACACAAGCCAGAACGTGCCGAATCCCTCGGCAGCCAGTCTCTTGATCATGATCGTTCCTCTCCACTTACCCGGGGTTTTTCCCCTTTTGGTATCGTTGCCGCGCGGGCTGGCTATTCCGCCGCCTGCTTCGCCGCCTGCTTCAGCGCGGGATCGAGATGCCAGGCCGGCGCGGTATCGCTGGCGCGCAGGCGGGCGCTTTCCTCTACCATCCGGTCGCGGATCATCGGGATCGCGTCGCGCCGCTTCACGTACTGGAGCTGCCAGTTGACCAGCCCGCCATAGCGGAACGCCTGCTCCGCCCCGGCCAGGTAGAATTCCCACATGCGGTAGAACCGCTCGTCATAGAGCGCCACGATCTCGTCGCGGTGCAGGCGGGTGCGGTTGTACCATTCCTCCAGCGTGTGCGCGTAATGGAAGCGCATGGCTTCCACGTCGGTCACCTGCCAGCCGGCCTTCTCGCTCTCGCTCACCAGTTCGGACAGCGCGGGGATGTAGCCGCCGGGGAAGATGTACTTGCGCGTCCAGGCATCGGTGGTGCCGGGAGGGCCGGCGCGGCCGCAGCAATGCGAGAACATCACGCCATCAGGCTTGAGCAGGCGGTGGGTATGCTCGAAGAACGCCGGATACTGCGGCGTGCCCACATGCTCCAGCAGACCGACCGAGGTGATCCGGTCGAATTCGCCCTGCACGTCGCGATAGTCCATCAACTCGAACTTCACGCGGTCGGCAACGCCCAGCTCGGCCGCGCGTTCGCGGCAGAACTCGATCTGGTCGGGCGCGAGCGCCACGCCCAGCACGTCCACGTCGTAATGCCGGTGCAGATAGAGCGCCAGGCCCCCCCAGCCGCAGCCGATATCGAGCACGCGCTTACCCGAAGAAGTGGCGCGGTCGAGATGGAGCTTGGCCGCGATGTGCGCCTTCTTGTCGAGCTGCGCCTGTTCCAGGCTGATCGCCGGATCACGGTAATAGGCCATGGTGTATTGCCGGTCCTCGTCGAGGAACAGTTCGTAGAGCCGGCGGGTGAGGTTATAGGTGTACTCGGCGTTCTTGCGGGCCGAGCGCCGGTCGTTGAAGCTGTCGACCGTGGCGGCAACCCGGTCCAGCAGCTTGCGCAGCGGCCCCTTGGCGCCCAGCGCGCGCTCGTGATCGCCTTCGGCATTGAGCGCCACGAACAGCACCAGATCGCGGATGTCGTGCGGTGGTTCGATCACCATCCGCCCGTCCATATAGGCCTCGCCGGCGCCCACGCGCGGATAGCGCGCGATGTGCGTCGAGGCGCCCTTGTCGGTCAGCCGGATGCGCAAGGGCGCGTCCGTGCCCGGCCCATAGGCGTATTCCTTGCCATCGTGATCGATGACGATGAGCCGACCCTTGCGGATCAGCCGGCGAAGCATCTGGTCAAGCAGCCACATCGACATGGGAGACTATGGCAAAGCGGAGGCGAGGCAAGGGGGAATCGAACCATGTGGCGGGCGATGGTGTGGGTTGGGCGGGGCGGTCACCGCGAGCATCCTTCGACAGGCTCAGGATGAGCGGATTTGGTTGGAAGCAGGCGCCGATCGCGAGAACGATCCCACTGCCACACCCACTCATCCTGAGCCTGTCGAAGGATGCGAGCACGAGCGATCAGGCCCACACTCCAACATTTCCCTTTCCTAACCCCCGTCCGCCGTGGCACCCCTCCGCGCATGATTTCAGCCGGAACCGCTTTTCCGTCTGCGTGCGCCCATCCCGTTGCGCCCGCGATGCCGGCTGAACGGTGATTGACGATGTTTCTCAGGACCGTGTCAACTTCGTCAACTTCGCTGCCAACCCCAACAAGGACACCCCTGTTCATGCGCCGTATTCTCCTGGCTTCCGCGACCCTTGCCGCGCCGTTCCTGCTCGCTGCCCCGGCCCAGGCCGATGAAGGCATGTGGACGTTCGATGCCTTTCCCGCCGCGACGATGAAGAAGGATTACGGCTGGGCGCCCGATCAGAAATGGCTCGATCGCGTGCGTGCCTCCGCCGTGCGGTTGACCGGCGGCTGTTCGGCCAGCTTCGTTTCGCCCGATGGCCTGATCCTCACCAACCATCACTGCGTGGTCGAATGCGCGCAGAACCTTTCGACGCAGCAGGCCGATCTCGTCGCCAACGGCTTCATCGCCGCCCGGCGCGAGGAGGAGCGCAAGTGCCCCGGCCAGCAGGCCGAGGTCGTTACAGCGATCACCGATGTGACGGCGGACGTGAAAGGCGCGATCGGCGCGCTGGCGGGCGAGGCGCTGGTCAAGGCGCGCGACGCCAAGATCGCCGAGATCGAGAAGGCGGGTTGCAAGGATACCGCGACCACGCGTTGCCAGGTCGTCACGCTGTTCGGCGGCGGGCAGTACAAGCTCTACACCTATCGCAAGTATTCCGACGTGCGCCTGGTCTGGGCGCCCGAGTTCCAGGCCGCGTTCTTCGGCGGCGATCCGGACAACTTCAACTATCCGCGCTATGCGCTCGATGCCTCGTTCCTGCGGGCCTACGAGAACGGCAAGCCGGTGAAGGTGGCGGCGTTCCTCAAGTGGAGCCCGCGCGCGCCGCAGCCGGGCGAGGCGACGTTCGTGGTCGGCAATCCGGGTTCTACGCAGCGCCTGTTCACGTCCGACCAGCTGGCTTTCCAGCGCGCGGTTTCGCTGCCGCTGAACAACCGCGTCCTGTCCGAACTGCGGGGACGCCTGCTTTCGGCGATGGAGCAGAGCGCCGAACGCAAGCGTGAAGGTGGCGATACCCTGTTCGGCATCGAGAACACCCTCAAGGTGTTCATCGGCCGTGAGCAGGCGCTGAACGATCCGGCGTTCGTCAAGGTGCTGGCCGATAACGAAGCCGCGCTCAAGGCGAAGGCCGCCGGCAACGCGGCGATCGGCAATCCATGGGGCGATGTCGCCAAGGCCGTCGGCGCCTATCGCGATCTCTACCTGCCCTATCGCTTCATCCACCCGATGAGCGACCTTTACGATTATGCGCAGTCGCTGGTGCGTGCCGCAGACGAACGGGCCAAGCCCAATGCCGAGCGGCTGCCCGGCTTCACTGATTCGCAGCTGCCCCTGCTGGAAAAGGAAGTGCTGGACGAACGGCCGATCTATCCGTGGCTGGAGCAGCTCAAGCTGGAATGGAGCCTGTCCAAGGCGCGCGAGGCGCTGGGCGCGGACGATGCGCAGACCAGGCTGATGCTCGGCCGGGAATCGCCCGAAGGGCTGGCGGCGCGGCTCGTGGGCGGCACCACGCTGGCCGATCCGGCGGTGCGCAAGGCGCTGTGGCAGGGCGACAAGGCGGCGATCGATGCGTCCACCGATCCGCTGATCGCCTATGCCCGTCAGCTCGACGCGCGCGACCGCGAACTCCAGAAACAGGTCGACGAACGCTATCAGGGACCGTTGGCCGCCGCCGGCGCAAAGCTCGCCGACGCGCGTTTCGCCGCCTATGGTGACAGCGTCTATCCGGATGCCACGTTCACGCTGCGCATCAGCTACGGCAAGGTCGCGGGCTGGAAGGAGCGCGGGCAGGACGTGGCCCCGGTGACCACCATGGGCGGCGCGTTCGCGCGTGCCACGGGGGCCGATCCGTTCGTGCTGGCCAAGGCTTTCGTTGCCAACGAGGCAAAGATCGACAAGTCCACGCCCTATGACTTCGTGACGACCAACGACATCATCGGCGGCAATTCCGGTTCGCCCGTGGTGGACAAGGACGGCGCGGTGATCGGCGCTGCGTTCGATGGCAACATCCATTCGCTCGGCGGCAACTATGGCTACCAGCCCGATGTGAACCGCACCGTGGTGGTCAGCACGGCGGCGGTGCAGCAGGCGCTGGAAAGGATTTACCCCGCTTCGGCGCTGGTCAGGGAACTTTCCGGCAAGTGAAGCGCTGACGCAGCACAGGGATCGGGGGCGGAGGTGCTGCCGCGTGCGGCACGCATCTCCGCTTCGGCCCTGCCGATGTAGTCGCGCGTCAGCGGCACGGCATCGCGGTTGCGCACGATCTGGAACTGGAAATTGACCAGCCCGCCGTATTCGAACGCTGTCGCGGCGCCGGCCAGATAGAACATCCACATGCGGTAGAACCGCTCGTCATAGAGCTCCTCGATCCGTGCCTGGTTGGCGGCGCAGCGCTTGTACCATTCGCGGATGGTCAGGCCGTAGTGCCGACGCAGGATCTCGATATCGCCCAGCATCAGCTTGTGCGGCTCGATCGCCGCCAGCGTCTCGCTCATCGCCGGGATATAGCCACCGGGGAAGATGTATTTCCGGGTGAAGGCATCGGTGCCGCCCGGCGGATCGGACCGGCCGATGGTGTGGAGCAGCATCACGCCGTCGTCCGCCAGAAGATCGTGGCACTTGCGGAAGAAGGCGGGGAAGTTGGCCGCGCCGACATGCTCGAACATGCCGACCGAGACGATCCGGTCGAACCGCCCCGTCACGTCGCGATAATCGGTGAGGCCGAAGGTCACCTTGTCCGCCACGCCCTCGCGTTCCGCCCAGGCCTTGGCATAGGCGATCTGTTCCCGGCTCAGCGTCACGCCGTGGACGTCCACGCCAGCCACCCGGTGCAGGTGGAGCGCCAGGCCGCCCCAGCCGCAGCCGATGTCGAGCACGCGCATCCCCGGCTTCAGCGCCAGCTTGGCGGCGATGTGGTCCATCTTGGCGATCTGCGCCTGCTCCAGCGTGGTGACGCCGTCCGCCCAGTAGGCGCAGGAATACTGCCGGCTGGCATCGAGGAACAGGTCATAGAGCGGATCGCCCAGGTCATAGTGATGCGCCACGTTGCGGCGCGAGGCGGTGCGCTGGTTGATCTGGTCGATCCGGCTGACGATCCGTTCGACGATCCGGCCGCCCAACCCCTTGGCCTCGAAATCGCCCGAGCGCTCCCACGGGTTGTTGCGCCGCGCGAACGTGATGAAGTCCAGGATGTCGCCGCCCTCGATGGCGATGCGGCCGTCCATGAAGGTTTCGGCAAGGCCCAGCGTGGGGTGCCGCGCGATATAGCCGGGCACGCCCGCGTCCAGCAGGCGCAGACCGAGATCCGGCCAGCCAGGTTCCGCCGTGCCATAGGTGCGAACCTTGCCGGAGTGTTCGGTCAGGGTGAGCGTACCCCGGCGGATGATCCGCCTGAGCACGCGGTCCAGCAGCAGCATCGACATCGCGGGCGACCTCATTTCGGTGTTCGAGGACGCAGCCTAACGATGGTTAGGCGGATTGGGGACAGGAAATTGCGCCGCAAACCCGATAGATAGACCGGATCGGCTGAACCTGCCTGTTCCTTCAGCCGAGCGCCGCCTGCTTTTCGTCCGCCAGCCGGTCGAGTTCCGCGCGGCTCATCTTCTGCGCGGCGGTCTTGAGCTGGCCGCAGGCCGCATCGATGTCGCGGCCACGCGGGGTGCGCACCGGGGCGCTGATGCCGGCTTCGAACACGATTTCGGCAAAGCGCTTGATCCGCTCCGGCGCCGAACATTCGTAAGGCGCGCCGGGCCAGGGGTTGAACGGGATCAGATTGACCTTGGCGGGCAGCTTGTATTGCCGGATCAGGCGCACGAGTTCGCGGGCGTCGTCGTCGCTGTCGTTCTTGTCCTTCAGCATCACGTATTCGAATGTAATGCGCCGGGCGTTGGAAGCGCCGGGGTAATCGGAGCAGGCCTGCAACAGCTGGTCCAGACCGAACTTGCGGTTGATCGGCACGATCTCGTCGCGCACGTCCTTGGTCACGGCGTGGAGCGACACGGCCAGATTGACGCCGATTTCCTCGCCGCAGCGTTCCATCATCGGCACCACGCCGCTGGTGGACAGGGTGATGCGCCGCTTCGACAGTGCCAGGCCATCGCCATCCATCACCAGCTTCAGCGCATCGCGCACGTTGTCGAAGTTGTAGAGCGGTTCGCCCATGCCCATCATCACGATGTTGGTGAGCAGGCGCCCGTCGGAAGTATAAGTCCGCTCGTCCTCGTCTTCTTCGAGGCCCGCCATCGATCCCTTGGGCCATTCGCCCAGCGCATCGCGCGCCAGCATGACCTGGCCGACGATCTCGCCGGGCGTGAGGTTGCGGACCAGGCGCATCGTGCCGGTGTGGCAGAAGCGGCAGTTGAGCGTGCAGCCCACCTGGCTGGAGACGCACAGCGTGCCCCGGTCGGCATCCGGGATGAACACCATCTCGAAGTCGTGGCCGTCCGCCGTCTGGAGCAGCCACTTGCGCGTGCCGTCGCTGGAAACCTGCGCGGTGACGATCTCGGGCCGGCCGATGACGAAGCGTTCCGCCAGCCACGGGCGCATGGTCTTGGCGATGTCGGTCATCGCGTCGAAATCGGTGACGCCGCGATGGTACAGCCAGTGGAAAACCTGCTTGGCGCGCAGCTTCGCCGCCTTGGCGTCCAGCCCGGCTTCGGCGAACAGTTCGGCGATGCGCGGGCGGGGAAGACCGATCAGATCGACGCGCCCGTCAGCGCGCGGCGTAACGTCGCGAGGAACGGGAACCGGATCGACGTGTCCGGGGATCGGCATGATCGGAATGGCTGTCATGGCTGGCCATATACGGATTTTCCCCGAAATCGCCAGTCCCGAGGCAAACACGAACATCGACGGTGGAATCTCCGCTCGCACGCGCGCGAACATGACGGGCGCTGACGGGTTCCCCCGCCCGTCCCGCGCACAGGGGGGCTCATCGCACGAGGTGTTGTAAAAATATCGCAGCATTTTCGTTGTGTTAGGTTCATGAAACAAGCTGCGCCTTCATCCATTCGAGAAGTCCTGTCGGGTCGCAAAACCGACAGACAACAAGCGAATGGAGTGAACAATGAAGACTATCTGCGCCATCCTCGCCACCGGCACCGCGCTTGCGCTGGCAGCCCCCGCGTCCGCGCAGGAGGCTGCCCCTTCGGAAACCTTCAAGGGCCCGCGCGTCGGCGTGACGCTGGGCTACGACAAGAGCCGGTCGGGCAGCAGCGTCGACATCGACAATACCCGCAATTTCAAGCAGTCGATCGATGGCCTGCTCTATGGTGGCGAGATCGGCTATGACGTGCCGCTGGGCAGCAACCTTGTGGTCGGTGCCGATGCGGAACTGACCGACAGCACCGCGAAGTGGACCGCGCAGGGCGCGCGCCCCAACACGTTCAACCTGGGCCGGGTTTCGGCTGGTCGTGACGTCTATGTGGGCGCGCGGGTCGGTTATGCGATGTCGCCCAAGACACTGCTCTACGTGAAGGGCGGTTATACCAACGCCCGTTACGGCGTGCTTGGCAGCGATGGCACGACCACGCTGGACCAGCGGATCGACCTCGATGGCTACCGCGTCGGCGGCGGTCTGGAATATGCGTTCAGCCCGAAGACCTTCGGCCGCATCGAATACCGCTATTCGCACTACGGCAAGGGCGAGTTCGATTTCGGCGGCCAGACGCCGGACAGCAGCCGCTTCAACGTGGATACCGACCGTCACCAGATCGCGGTGACCTACGGTCTGCGCTTCTGACGGAAGCAGGCTGATCCGCTTGAGGGCGGGAAGGGCGGGCCGGGGGAAACTCCGGCCCGCTTTTCCATGCGCGAACAATTGTGCGGGGTTGCTTTACCGCCCGGCACATCCCAGCGCGGCGGCGTCCATCGCGCTGGCCGCGCCGGGAAGGCGATAGGTATCGCGAAACAGTCGGCCGTCACGCCCGCGGGCAGAGACTGTCATTTCCCGCGCCGATCGCAGCGCGGCGACAATGGCCGCATCCATGCGTGGGTCCTGCGCCCAGGCATCGGCCTGCCCGGTCGCCAGTTCGAACGACTGGCCACCCAGCGACAGCACCGCGCGGCCGCTTGGCCCGATCCGACGCGAAAGGCGGATGTGGATTTCGTTGCGGGCGTTGCGTCGGGGCCAGATGCCCACGGTGAAGAACGGCTGGAAATCGCGCGGGCGGCCAGTGACGGGCTGCGCCATGGCGATGGCGTAGCAGCGCGGCACGGCGGCATCGCGGAAAGCGCCCCAGTCGTTCCAGATGCCCAGGCTGTCGCGCGCCGTGGCCGGCGCGGCGGGCAACAGGCCGATCAGGCAGGCCCCGATCAGACAGGCAGGGAGCAGAAGGCGGCGCAAGAGCTATTCCCCGATGAGGTCGAGATAGGCGATCACGTCATTGTCGGTCGCCAGGAACAGGCCGTCCTGCACCGCCTCGGACTGCGCGGCGGCGATGTCCAGCGCCTGCGCCAGCGGTCCGTAGAACAGCGTTTCCGCAGCGCCACCTTCGGGGCCGCCATCCAGATGGTAAAGCCGCACCGTCGCGTCGTCATGGGTGGTGCGCATCAGTCCGTCTCGCGCCCGGTGTCGCGTAGCGCTCCATCAAGCAGGCGTTCCGCGCGCGCCATCTCCAGCGCATCGCGCTGCTTTTCCGTCTTGGTCCGGCCGAACTTCGCGCGGTTGGACGCCGCCTGTCCCTGCGCCGCATCGCGGGCCTTGGCCTTGCGGGCAAGGCGCAGGTTGACGACATCGCCCATCAGGCGTGCTCGATTCCGCGTTCGGCGCCGAACAAAACCCGTTCCCGGCCACCTTCGATCAGCGCCACCGATCCCTGCACCAGCGACGGCGCGATCGGCACGCCATGATCGGGATGGACCGGATAGCCGGCCATCATCCCGCGCAGCACGCGGCTGGAAATACCGTGCATGACCACGATGTGATCGCGCCCGTCGGTGAGCCCTTCGTACTCGATCGCTTCCAGCCAGCATTCGAGCCGGCTGGCGATGGCGGGATAGTCCTCGCCATCGGGGGCGGGGCGCAGCAGGTGATCGGCCAGGATCACCGGCCCTTCCTCCGCTTCCACATCGGCGTAGCGGCGTTCGCACCACGATCCCATGTCGATTTCCTTGAGCGCGTTCGACCGGCGCGCCTCGAACCAGTCGAGTTCCAGCGCTTCGGCGATGATCGCCGCGGTCTGCAACGCGCGCCCGGTTTCCGAGATGTGCAGCACCACCGGTGGCCGCGCGCCCAGTTCCTCGCGCAGCGCCTTGCCCATGGCCAGCGCCTGTTCGAATCCCTGCCGCGTCAACGGGGTATGGATGTGGTTGGACTGGAGCCGGGCGGAGGCGTTGTACACCGTTTCGCCGTGGCGCATGATGAAGAAGCGGCCGGATTTCATGCGCCGCTGGTATCAGCAAAGCGCGGCACATTCCAAGGGGTCAGGCGGGATCGGGGTAGGAGATGGAGACGATTTCCCACTCCTTCTCCCCGCCGGGCAGCCGCACCACGCGCAGATCGCCCACCCGCGCGCCGCGCAGGGCACGGGCGATCGGGGCGCTCCAGCCGATCCGTCCGGCGCTCGCGTCCTGCTCGTCGTCGCCCACCAGAGTCAGCACCTTGCGGTTGTCATCCTCGTCCGCGATCTCGGCCGTGGCGCCGAACAGTACGCGCGAACGGTCTTCCTGCCGTGCCGGGTCGACCATCCGCGCAGCCTTCATTCGCCGCGCCAGCCACGCCAGTTCGCGGTCGATCTCGCGCATCCGCTTGCGGCCGTAGAGGTAGTCGCCGTTCTCGGACCGGTCCCCGTTGCCGGCGGCCCAGCTCACCACCTCGACGATCTGCGGGCGTTCGGTGCCGAGCAGATGATCGTACCGCGCGCGCAGGGCGGCGAGGCCGGCGGGGGTTATGGGATTGCCGTCTGGTTTCATCGGTGCGGTATTAGCCCAAGCGCCGTGTCTGGAAAGAGGATTTGGTTCGCGCATCCGCGCCTGCGCGCGAACCCAAATCAGCCGGGAGACGGTTTGCCGAGGAAGTGGCTCATCGGATTGGCGCCGGTGTAGCTTGCCTTGTCGGGGTTCATTGCCTCGTAGACCACCGCGTTTTCCAGCACGCGCTGCACGTAGTTGCGCGTTTCCGAAATCGGGATGCGTTCCAGCCAGTCGACCCAGGCGATGCCGCCGGTGCGGGGATCGCCATTGGCGCGCAGCCACTTGTTCACGTTGCCCGCGCCGGCGTTATAGGCGGCGACGGCCAGCGGATAGCTGCCGTTGTAGTAGCTCATCAGCCGCTGGAAATAGGCCGATCCCAGCTGGATGTTGAATCCGGCATCGTCGATCAGCGCCTGCGAGCTGAACGAAAGGCCCAGCTTGCCGGCCTGTTCGTTGGCGGTGCCGGGCATCAGCTGCATCAGCCCGCGCGCGCCGGCATGGCTGATCGCGTTCTGTGCGAACTGGCTTTCCTGCCGCGTGATGGCGTGGACCATCGTCCAGGTATCGCGGCTGTTGTCGGGCACGGGAATCAGCGGGAAGGCAATGTGCTGGAAATCGAGGTAGCCGCGCGCACCGGCGGCTTGCCCCACGATCACGCCCAGATCGCGCCGGCCCAGCGATCGGGCAAGGTCCGCCACCAGCATGTGCTGCCCTTCGCTCTGCTGCTGTTCCGCGATTTCCTTGAAGAAGCGGACGGTGGTGCGCCAGTCGGCATTGCGGGCGACTTCGCGCACGGCCTGCGTGATGGGCGCGTTCTGGAAGCGGGCGCGTTCGTCCGGAGTCGGCTGCGCGGTCGAATCCACTGCAAAGCGCGGCACCGGCTTGCCCAGCCGTTCCAGCGCGAGCAGGCCATAGAACTGGTCGGCATATTGCGCGGCCATGGCGAAATAGCGCTGCGCGTCGGTCCCGCGCCCCGCCTGTGCCGAGGCAAGCCCGGCCCAGTAGAAGCCCTTGGATCGCGTGCCCGGCGTGCGCGCGGCGGCGCCATAGCGGTAAAACAGCGGGGCCGCGTCGCTGCCCGCCCCCAGGTTCCACAGCGCCTGCGTGCCGCCGAGCCACATCAGCGAGGTATAATCGTCGCGCAGGTCATAGGGCATCTGGCTGACATCTTCGCCCTGATCGAAGGCATCGTCTATTCCCGCCGCGATTCGCACGGTGCTGCGCGAATCGCCGGCCGATGCCGCGCCGCGCGCGTTGATCAGCAGTTCATCGACCCACTTGGCACGATCCAGCGGCTTGCGCGCGAGCGGCGGCCGGCTGGAGAGCAAGGCCCGCGCCGAGACACCGTCGCCGTTCTTCCGCAACTGGCGCACGCGCTGGTAAACGAAGCCCGGATCGCTGTTCAGGACCTGTCCGTTGATCCCGGCGGCCGCGGCATAGGGATCGGTTCCCTGCAGCGCGGCAAGGCGTGCCGCGTCGATCGGACGGCGCGCCGGCGAAACCCAGGCGAGTTCGCGCGCCGCCTGGCCTGCCGCGCCGGCCCACAGCAGCGCGTCCATGCGCGCGTCATGATCGTCTTGCGTGAAGGTGGTGCCCCAGCCCGCCAGCAGCGAGGATTCGGCCGAATCGCTCATCGCTCCGCCGCGCCATGCGGCCCTGGCGACTTGCGCGGCTTCAGGCCGGCCCAGCGCTTGCAGCGCCAGCGCATATTGCGCGCGGCCGGGATTGGTCAGCGGCGGTTCCCGGTCGAAGAACGCCACCAGCCGCGCGGGATCGGCGAAATCCCGGTCCAGCGCGCTTTCCGCATAGCGGCGCAGCTTCTCCTCGTCCGGGAAGCCGGGGTAGGAGAGCACGAAGCCCGCATAATCGTTGAAGGCAAAGCGGTTCGACGAGGTCAGCAGCTTCCAGCGTTCGACGGCGAACGACATCGGCCCCTGTTGCGAGGCGGACAGTTGCGCGCGCGCCTGGTCCCACGCGCTGCCGTCATTGTCGCTCGCGTGGCAGGCAACGGATGCGGCGAGGCCCGGCAGGACCAGCGCGGTACAGGCGAATTTGCGAAGCACGGTTTTCACGTCCATGCTGGACATCCTATGGAACGGCTCCTTATCAGGCGCTGAACATGCCCGGTTCGTCGGTCAAAACCAACCACAACGGGGCGATCACCGCCGTTCTTGCGGCAAATTGAGGAACAAAGTCCATGTTTTCCGGCTCCATTCCGGCTCTGGTGACTCCTTTTCGCGACGGAGTGTTTGACGAGAAGGCGTTTCGCCGCCTTGTCGACTGGCAGATCGAGAATGGTTCGAAAGCGCTGGTTCCCTGCGGCACCACCGGCGAAGCCTCCACGCTGTCGAACGCGGAACACCACCGCGTGATCGAAGTCTGCGTGGAGCAGGCGGCAGGGCGCGTGCCGGTGATCGCGGGCTGCGGCAGCAACGATACGATGAACGCGCTGCTGCACATGACGTTCTCGCGCAAGAGCGGCGCGGCGGCGGCGCTCTGCGTCGCGCCTTATTACAACCGGCCGAGCCAGGCAGGCCTGATCGCGCATTTCAGCTATCTGGCCGAGCACAACGAACTGCCGATCATTCTTTACAACGTGCCCGGCCGCACGGTGACGGACATCCTGCCGGAAACGGTATGCGAGCTGGCCAAGCGCTATCCGGACAAGATCGTGGGCATCAAGGACGCCAGCGGCGATCTTTCGCGCGTTACCGATCACCGCATGGGCATCGGCAAGCATTTCTGCCAGCTTTCGGGTGATGACGAGCTGGCTCTGCCCGCCAACGCGGCGGGCGCGGTGGGCTGCATTTCGGTGACGGCCAACGTCGCGCCCAAGCTCTGCGCCGAATTCCAGCAGGCCTGCGCCGACAACGACATCGCCAAGGCGCGCGAGCTGAACGACCGGCTCTATCCGCTGCACTACGCCATGTTCGAGGACGCTTCGCCGGGGCCGCTCAAGTATGCGCTGACCCGGGTGCACGACTGGATGACCGAGGATATGCGCCTGCCGCTGGTGCCGTGCAGCGATGCCGCGCGCAAGGCGGTGGATGCGGCGCTGGAACACGCGGGGCTGGTGTAACGCTCCGCGTTTTCGCCTCGTAGTTTCGTCATTGCGAGCATAGCGAAGCAATCCAGAGTCCCGCGTGAAACTTCTGGATTGCTTCGCTGCGCTCGCAATGACGATGGTCGGTTGTGAACGGTCGGAGCGTCAGTTCATGTACCAGCCGTGGCTGGCCACCAGCGATTGCCCGGTCAGCGCGTTGGTGGGGAAAGCGGCCAGGAACAGCGCGACTTCGGCGATGTCGTCGACCGTGGTGAATTCGCCATCCACGGTCTGGCCGAGCATGACCTTCTTGATCACGTCCTCTTCGGAAATGCCGAGTTCCTTGGCCTGTTCCGGGATCTGCTTGTCGACCAGCGGCGTGCGTACGAAGCCGGGGCAGATCACGTTGGTGCGCACGCCCTTCGGCCCGCCTTCCTTGGCGATCACCCGTGACAGGCCAAGCAACCCGTGCTTGGCGGTGACATAGGCGGACTTCAGCGGCGAGGCTTCCTTGGAATGGACCGAGCCCATGAACAGCACGCTGCCAGACCCCTGCTTGTACATGTGCGGCAGCACCGCCTTCGAGGTGAGGAAGGCGCCGTCGAGGTGGATCGCCAGCATCTTCTTCCAGTCCGCGAAGGCGAACTGTTCCACCGGGTTGACGATCTGAATGCCCGCGTTGGAGACCAGCACGTCCACCGTGCCCCAGGCATCGACCACCTGCTGGACGCCGGCATTGACCTGATCTTCCTGCGTCACGTCCATCGCCACCGCGATCGCCTGGCCGGGATGGTCGGCGTTGATGCCGTCGGCCGCCGCCTGCGCCGCCTCGATCTTGAGGTCGGCGATCGCGATCTTGCCGCCCGCCGCGGCATAGCGCTTCGCGATGGCGAGGCCGATGCCGCTGGCCGCGCCGGTGACGATGCAGACCTTGTCCTTGAGTTCCATTTACTTGCTCCGGTTGCTTTAGGGGCGGTCCCCGAAAAGATTCTGAGATTCAGGCGAGATCGAGCGTGGCGATGCCCCGGGCGGGCGGGTGCCGCTTCTTCCAGCGAGGGCTGGCGAAGGAACGGCGCACGTCGTGCATGCCCGCCTGCCAGTGGCCTTCCATCGTCATGCGCGAAAATTCATAGTCCTTGCTCTGCGTTTCGTAATCCTCGCCCCGGTTGATGAGATGCAGGATGGTGACGGGGCTGTCGCACGAATTGGCGCGCAGCAGCGCCACGTCGGGATCATTACGCAAGTCCTCCGGCAGCTTGTCCGCCAGCCGCGCTGCGGCGGCTTCGAGCGCCTCGATCCGCTTCTGCATGTCGGTGTTGAGCCGGGTGCGGCTGGAATAGCGGATGTCCTTCTCGCGCTGCGCGGCTTCCGCCAGCGTGCGCGGCATCAGCCCGCGCGCGCTGAACAGGTCCACCTGAAACACCAGCAGCGGGCGCCCGTTCCTTTCGTCGAGCACGTATTGCAGCGGCGTGTTGGAAACGATGCCGCCGTCCCAGTACGGCTCGCCGTCGATCATCACCGGCGGGAAGCCCGGCGGTAGCGCGCCGCTGGCCATGATGTGTTCGGGCTCGATCAACCGGTCGCGGTTGTCGAAATAGGCGAAGTTCCCGGTCAGCACGTTGACCGCGCCCACGCTGAAACGGGTCGGCCCTTCGTTCAGCAGATCGAAATCGACGAGATCGAGAAGGGTCTGCCGCAACGGGGCGGTATCGTAGAGGCTGATCGCTTCGGGCGATCCGGGCAGCGCCAGCCACGGCGGGGTCAGGCGCGGGGCGAAAAAACCGGGGATGCCGGTTAACGCCACTGTTGCCGCCGCCGCCTCGTTGAACACGCGCCGCCCCCACCCTTCCGCGAAAGGCGAGGGGAAGGGGACGCGCGAGGACGCCTGTTCCCAGAACTCGCGCAGCCGCCGCGCGCGCCGTTCGGGCGGGTTGCCGGCGATGAGCGCCGCGTTGACCGCGCCGATCGAGATGCCGGCGATCCAGTCCGGATCGTGCCCGGCTTCGGCCAGTGCCTCGAACACGCCGGCCTGGTAGGAACCGAGCGCGCCGCCGCCCTGGAGGACGAGAACGACTTGTTCCCGGTCATCCGCCTGATTTCGGTCTTCAGATTGCCGGACCTTCGATCTGGCCATGCGCTGCTCCGCTTGCGAATCCCCGCAGAGGAAATCCCGGTCCGGTTTGTGCACTGCAACGAAGGAAGTGCAAGAGCGGTTCCCGTGCCGGCGACCTTGTTTCGCACCGTTTCGGGCGGGAGCGGCCGCTATTTGCCTGCGGGGTTCCAATTCGCCCGCCGCGCACCTACATGCTCGATACCATGGCCCGTCCGACTCCCGTTGCTTTCGACAAGAAGAAGATCGTCGCAGAGAACCGCCGTGCGCGTTTCGATTACCATATCGAGGACGTGTACGAGGCGGGAATCGTGCTGACCGGCACGGAAGTGAAATCGCTGCGCTTCGGCGAGGGATCGATCGCCGAAAGCTATGCCGAGGTCAAAGGCGGCGAGGTCTGGCTGATCAATTCCAACGTGCCCGAATTCAGCCACGGCAACCGCTTCAACCACGAGCCCAAGCGGCCGCGCAAGCTGCTGCTGAAGGAACGCGAGATTTCCAAGTTCCACGGCGCGGTGGAGCGCAAGGGCATGACGCTGGTGCCGCTGTCGGTCTATTTCAACGGCCGGGGCCGGGCCAAGGTGGAACTGGCGCTGGCCAAGGGCAAGAATGCGGCGGACAAGCGGACCACGATCAAGGAACGCGACTGGAAGCGTGAAAAGGCGCGGATCATGAAGGAGCACGGCTGACGCGCTTCACCGGTTCGAAAGCGGGGCAGGGCTAGAGCGGCGAAATCGGCCCGAAGGTGGGGCGGCGGGAAACGGGTGGAACGCAGGACGCGATGTTCGACAGGATCGTGAAATGGGCGCAGGCCAACATGCCAACGCGCGAGCAGATGGAGCAGAACCGCTTCGCCCGTCCGCTCGCCGCGCGCCATGAGCTGTGGCGGTTCACCCGCCGGTCGGTGCCGCGCGGCGTGGCGGCGGGCCTGTTCATCGGCATCTTCGCGCTGATTCCCGGCGTGCAGATCGTCGGCGCAGCACTGATGTGCGTTCCCGTCCGCGGCAATATTCCGCTGGCTGCGCTGATGACGTTCATCTCGATTCCGCCCACGACGCTGTTCGTGTTCCTGCCGGGCGCGATCTGGGTGGGCAACAGCTTCGGCTATCACGCCGATTTCCTGACGGTGCGTGAGTTGGTTACGCGCGGAGCGGGTGTGGGTGAATGGCTCGCCTGGTTGGGCAGCGATGCCGCGCCCTCGCTGTTGATCGGTCTGTTCCTGATTTCGCTGCTGGCGGCGGTGGCGGGATATGTCCTCTCGGCGCTCGGCTGGCGCTGGTGGACCGGGCACAAGCGGCGCACGCGGCTGATGCGCGCGGCCGCGCGGGATCACGCCGAATGAACGAATCGCCGCTCGCGCTTGGTCCCGTGGCGCAGAACGCCAGGGCACCCTGGCGCGAATGGCTGTTGCTGGGCGGGTCGCTGGTGGCGACGGCCGTCCTGCTGTGGGCGGTATCGGGCGAACCGGTGGTCGCGGTGGCCTTTGCCGGTGGCGCGCTGCTGCTGGGCGGTGCGCTTCGGCTGGCCCTGCGCCTGCGCCCGCAGGTGGCCGCGCCCGATTTCGCCGCGCCCGACTGGTCGGTGACCCATGCCGCGATCGAGCGGCCGGACATGGGCATCGCCATCACCGATCGCGCCGGCCGGTTGGCCTGCGCCAGTCTGCGGTTCAGCGAATGGTTCGGCCTTGGCGCCGCCCCGCCGCGCCTGCCGGTGTCGAAGCCGCAGGCCGAGGCGCTGGATGCCGCCGCCCGCACCGCCTGGCGCGATGGGCGTGCCACGCTGGACCTGATCGAAACCGCAACCGGCCGCTGGAGCGGTGAAGTCGCCCGCGCAGGGCGGGGCGAGGATTACCTCGTGTGGCGTTTCACGCCCGTGAACCAGCGCGATCTGGTGGCGGAGATGGTGCAGCACATCGGCGGCAAGGTGGGTCGCGCGCTGGCCCGCGAAAGCATCCAGGCGGCGGTCGTGGCGCCGGACGGGCGCATCCTTGCCGGAAATACCGCGTTCGCCAGCCGCGCCAGCGGGGAAGAGAACGGCGCGGTTGCCGGGACCGAATTCGTGGCCTGGTTCCGCTCGGACGAGCAGGAGCGGATCTACTACGCGCGGGAGGGGGCCAAGGGCATCCCGGTGCGTTTCATCCACATGCCGGTAGCCGATCCGGACGGGGGCATCGATGCCGATCCCTCGCACACCGCCTCGCTGTTCATCCTGCTCGACAACCAGGGCGGGGTGGGCGACGCGCGCACCGGCCTGCCGCAGATCGAGGCGCTGCTCGCAAGGCTGCCGCTGGGCCTGGCCATGACGGACCGCGACGGGCGCTTCCTGTTCGCCAACCGGGCTTTCCTGCGCGCCGCCGGCCATGACGACACGATGCCGCCTCCCTATCCCTCGGACCTTGTCATCCGCGAGGACAAGGGCGCGCTCGCCGATGCCGTGCGCCGTTACGCGCAAGGGGCGCCGACGGCGGGCGACGTTGCGGTGCGGCTGCGGTCCTCGCCCGAGGAGCCGGTTTCGCTGAGCCTGGCCGGCGTGCGCGGGCTGGGCGATGGCGCGGTGCTGCTCAGCCTGAAGGATTCGAGCGAGGAAACCCGTCTCAAGCGCGAAATCGCGCAGGCCACCAAGATGCAGGCCGTGGGCCAGCTTGCCGGCGGCGTGGCGCACGATTTCAACAACGTGCTGACCGCGATCATCGGGTATTGCGACCTCATGCTGATGCGCCACACGCCGGGCGACAGCGATTACGACGATATCCAGCAGATCAAGGCCAATTCCAACCGCGCGGCATCGCTGACGCGCCAGCTGCTCGCCTTCTCGCGCCAGCAGACGCTGCGCCCCGAAGTGCTGCAACTGCCCGACGTGGTGGCCGAGGTGTCCACCCTGCTCAAGCGGCTGCTGGGCGGCAAGATCCAGCTGGAAGTGACGCATGACCGCGGCCTTGGCTTCGTGCGGGCCGATCCGGTGCAACTGGAACAGGTGCTGCTTAACCTGGCGGTCAACGCGCGCGATGCCATGGCCGACAACAAGAGCGGCGGGGTGCTGCGGCTGATGACCCGGCGCATCACCGCCGCCGACGTGCGCGGGATGAAAAGCGATATCCTGCCGATCGGCGATTACACCGCGCTGATCGTCGAGGACAACGGCCACGGTATCAAGCCGGCGCTGCTCGGCAAGATCTTCGAACCGTTCTTCACCACCAAGGAAAAGGGCAAGGGCACCGGGCTCGGGCTTTCGACGGTCTATGGCATCGTCAAGCAATCGGGCGGGTTCATCTTCGCCGAAAGCGAGGTAGGCCGGGGTACGCGGTTTTCGATCTACCTGCCGGTCCATGCCCCCGATCCGGCAGCCAGCCTGGAAGGCCCGAAGCCGAAGGCTGATGTCCGGCGCGAATGGAGCGGCGGTGGCCGCGTGCTGCTGGTCGAGGACGAGGACACCGTCCGCGCCGTGGCCGAGCGCGCGCTGGTGCGGCAGGGCTACGAGGTGACCACCGCCGCCGACGGCGAGGAAGGGCTGGAAGCGATCGGCCGGAACGGGCCGTTCGACCTGGTGGTGAGCGACGTGGTGATGCCTTCGATGGACGGCCCCGCCATGGCGCGGGAGATTCGCCGGCTGAAGCCCGATCTGCCGGTGCTGTTCATGTCGGGCTATGCCGAAGAGCAGCTGCGGCGCGATATCGACATCCCCAACATGCACTTTATCGCCAAGCCGTTCTCGGTTGCGCAGATCGTCGCGGCCGTGGAAAAGGTTCTGCGAGGCGCATAAAATCTATAATCTACAATGGTATGGATGATTTTCCGGCGATGTCGGGAAAAATTTTCGTTCCCATCTTGTTCTTATGGAACAAAGTGGGTACATAGTCCCTGTTGACGGTTCAGGTCAGCCATCTCTAGCAAGGGGACGAGAAGCCATGGCGGCGCAGCTCAAGCTCATTCAGGAAGGCAAAGACAAGGAAATGGATCGTCAGAAGGCGCTCGACGCGGCGCTCGCCCAGATCGACCGGGCATTCGGCAAGGGCTCGGTGATGAAGCTCGGCTCGAAGGAGACCATGCAGGTGGAAGCGATTTCCACCGGGTCGCTCGGGCTGGATATCGCGCTCGGGGTTGGCGGCCTGCCGCGCGGCCGCGTGATCGAAGTGTACGGGCCGGAAAGCTCGGGCAAGACCACGCTGGCGCTGCACGTCATCGCCGAAGCGCAGAAGAACGGCGGCACCGCCGCGTTCGTCGACGCCGAACACGCGCTCGATCCGGTCTATGCCAAGAAGCTGGGCGTCAACATCGACGAACTGATCGTCTCGCAGCCCGATACCGGCGAACAGGCGCTGGAAATCACCGACACGCTGGTTCGTTCCAACGCGATCGACGTGCTGGTGGTCGACTCGGTCGCCGCGCTGGTGCCCCGGGCGGAAATCGAGGGCGAGATGGGCGACAGCCACGTCGGCCTGCAGGCGCGCCTGATGTCGCAGAGCCTGCGCAAGCTGACCGGTTCGATCAGCCGTTCGCGCTGCATGGTGATCTTCATCAACCAGCTGCGCATGAAGATCGGCGTGATGTACGGCAATCCCGAAACCACCACCGGCGGCAACGCGCTCAAGTTCTATGCCTCGGTCCGGCTCGACATCCGCCGCACCGGGCAGATCAAGGACCGTGACGAGATCGTCGGCAACTCCACCCGCGTCAAGGTCGTCAAGAACAAGGTCGCGCCGCCGTTCAAGCAGGTCGAATTCGACATCATGTACGGCGAGGGCATCTCCAAGATCGGCGAGATTCTCGATCTCGGGGTCAAGGCCGGGCTCGTCGAAAAGTCGGGTGCGTGGTTCAGCTACGATTCGATCCGCATCGGCCAGGGGCGCGAGAACGCGAAGAATTACCTGCGCGAGAACAAGGAAGTTTGCGACCGTCTGGAAGCCGCCATTCGCGGCCGCACCGAACAGGTTGCCGAAGGACTGATGGCGGGGCCGGACGCGGACGACGACATCTGATCCTTCAGGCTGACGGGCGCGGGCATCTTCCTCTCGCTCGCGTCCGTCCAGCCAGACCAAAGAACCGGCACGCTCCCCGGCAGGAGCAGTGCCGGTTTCTTGGCGTCGGGAGGGATCGGGAAGAAGGCGAACGGACATGACGGACATCGGCGAATGGCAGGGCGGCGTGGGCCGGAGCTGGGCGGACGAGCACGCCAGGACGGACCGGAGCTTTTCCCGGATGACGCCGCATCTGCTGGCGGCGATCCATGAAGAGCAGGCGCGGTACGTCGTCGATATTGGCTGTGGCGCCGGCGAACTCTCGCTTGCGCTCGCGCGGGGCCGCCCCGATGCGATGGTGACCGGTGTCGACGTTTCGGCGGACTTGGTGGCGGCTGCGTCGGCACGGGCTGCCGGATTGGAAAACGTGCGTTTCGCCGTTGCCGATGCCTCGACCTGGCAGCCGGAGCAGGCACCGGACCTCTATGTCTCGCGCCATGGCGTGATGTTCTTTCCCGAACCGCCAGCCGCTTTTGCGCACCTTTCCGCCATAGCCGCGCCGGGCGCGCGAATCGTCTTCTCCTGCTTCCGCACCCCGCGCGAGAATCGCTGGGCGAGCGGCATCGCTTCGCTGCTGCCGGAATCCGGCGCGTCCGTGTCAAACCCATCCCCGACTTCAGCCGATCCCTTTGCGCCGGGGCCGTTCGCGTTCGCCGATCCCGATCATGTGCGCACCTGCCTGCGCGGATGGCGGGACGTGACGTTCACCCCGGTCGATTTCGACTATATCGCCGGAGCCGGACCCGATGCCGTGGCCGAAGCGCTGGCGTTCTTCGGCCGGATCGGTCCCGCGGCGCGGGCGATTCGCGTGATGTCCGAAGCGGAGCGGCCAGCCTTCCTGGAACGGTTGGCAAATCTGCTCGAAAGCCACCGTTCAGGCGATGTCGTCTCGTTCCCCGCGGCGGTCTGGCTGGTGCGCGCGACGGCCGAATAGCATGTGCGATCACATTGATCGGCGAAACGTGCTTGTTCCGGGCCGAACGCTCGCTTAATCGGCGGCTCATGACGTCGACGAACGAAATCCGCCGGTCCTTCCTCGAATACTTCGGCTCGCAAGGGCACGAGGTGGTGCACAGCGCGCCGCTGGTGCCCTACAACGACCCGACCCTGATGTTCACGAATGCGGGCATGGTCCCGTTCAAGAACGTGTTCACGGGGCTGGAAACGCGCGCCGTGCCGCGCGCCACGTCCTCGCAGAAGTGCGTGCGCGCCGGCGGCAAGCACAACGACCTCGACAACGTGGGCTATACCGCGCGCCACCACACGTTCTTCGAGATGCTCGGCAACTTCTCGTTCGGGGACTATTTCAAGGAACAGGCGATCACCCACGCCTGGACGCTGCTGACACGCGAATGGGGCCTGCCCAAGGACAAGCTGCTCGCCACGGTCTATCACACCGACGACGAGGCGTTCGATCTGTGGAAGAAGATCGCCGGCCTGCCTGAGGACCGCATCATCCGCATCGCCACCAAGGACAACTTCTGGGCGATGGGTGATGATGGCCCGTGCGGGCCGTGCTCGGAAATCTTCTTCGACCACGGCGACCACATCTGGGGCGGCCCTCCGGGATCGGCCGAGGAAGACGGCGACCGCTTCATCGAGATCTGGAATCTCGTGTTCATGCAGTTCGAGCAGGCGGCGGGCGAAATCGTCGGCAACCTGCCCAAGCCCTCGATCGATACCGGCATGGGGCTGGAGCGCGTAGCGGCGGTGCTGCAGGGCGAGCATGACAACTACGATACCGACACGTTCCGCGCGCTGATCGCCGCGTCCGAAGGGCTGACCGGGGTGAAGGCGGAAGGCGACCAGCGCGCCAGCCATCGCGTGATCGCGGACCACCTGCGCTCGACCAGCTTCCTGCTGGCGGACGGCGTGCTGCCCTCGAACGAAGGGCGCGGCTATGTGCTGCGCCGGATCATGCGCCGCGCCATGCGCCATGCACACCTGCTGGGCGCGAAGGAGCCGCTGATGCACCGGCTCGTCGGCGCGCTGGTGACGGAGATGGGCCAGGCCTATCCCGAACTCGGTCGTGCGCAACCGCTGATCGAGGAAACCCTGCTGCGCGAGGAAGTGCAGTTCCGCCGCACGCTCTCGAACGGCCTCAAGCTGCTCGACGAGGCGACGACGGAGCTGGGCGAGGGCGACAAGCTGCCGGGCGAGACGGCGTTCCGCCTCTACGATACCTTCGGCTTCCCCTATGACCTGACCGAGGACGCCCTGCGTTCGCGCGGGATCGCCGTCGACAAGGACGGCTTCGACACGGCAATGGCGCAGCAGAAAGCGGCGGCGCGCGCGGCGTGGAAGGGGTCCGGCCAGACCGCCGACAGCGAAGTGTGGTTCGACATCGCCGAGCGCGAGGGAGCGACCGAATTCACCGGCTACACCGCGACAAGCGGCGAGGGGCAGGTGGTCGCGCTGGTGAAGGACGGCAAGGAAGTCCCGTCGGCGAGCGCGGGCGACGAGGTGGTCGTCCTGACCAACCAGACCCCGTTCTATGGCGAATCGGGCGGCCAGACCGGCGACAGCGGCACGATCACGGGGAGCGATGGCCTGCAGATCGCCATCAGCGATACGGCAAAGCCGCTGGGCCGGCTGCACGCGCACCACGGCAAGGTCGAAGCCGGCACGATCAAGGTGGGCGACGCCGTGGCGCTGGCGGTGGATACCGCGCGCCGCGATGCCACGCGCGCGAACCATTCCGCCACGCACCTGCTGCACGCGGCGCTGCGCCACCGCCTGGGCGCGCACGTGACGCAGAAGGGCTCGCTGGTCGCGCCTGATCGTCTGCGCTTCGATTTCTCGCACCCCACGGCGCTCAGCGCCGAGGACATCGCGGTGATCGAGGCCGAAGTGAACGCCGAGATCCGCGGCAACGAGCCGGTGACCACACGCCTGATGACGCCCGACGACGCGATCGCGGCCGGGGCCATGGCGCTGTTCGGCGAAAAGTATGGCGACGAGGTGCGCGTGCTGAGCATGGGCAGCGCGGGCGCGGAGCATCCCTATTCGGTGGAGCTGTGCGGCGGCACGCACGTTCGCGCGCTGGGCGATATCGGCGTGTTCCGCATCGTGTCCGAAAGCGCGGTCAGCTCCGGCGTGCGCCGGATCGAGGCGCTGACCGGCGAAGGTGCGCGCCAGTGGCTGGTGGGCCGCGAGGAAGCGCTGAAGCACGCCGCCAGCCTGTTGCGCACCACGCCCGAGGACGTCGAAGGCCGGGTTGCCGCGCTGCTCGACGAGCGGCGCAAGCTGGAACGCGAACTGGCCGAGGCCAAGAAGGCGTTGGCGCTGGGCGGCGGTGGCGGGACGAAGCCCGAAGCGGCCGACGAGGACGTGGGCGGCGTGAAGTTCGCCGGCCAGGTGCTCGAAGGGCTAGACCCCAAGGAACTGCGCGGGTTGCTCGATCAGGCGAAGCAGCGGCTTGGTTCGGGCGTGGCCGTGATCGTCGCGGTCAACGATGGCCGCGCATCGATCGCGGCGGCGGTGACCGACGACCTGACCGGCAAGGTCAGCGCCGTCGATCTGGTGCGCGCGGGCGTGGAAGCGCTGGGCGGCAAGGGCGGCGGCGGGCGCCCCGACATGGCGCAGGGCGGCGGTCCGGATGGCGCGAAGGCGGCCGCAGCCATCGCCGCGGTCAAGTCCGTGATCGCCGGATAGCGACAAGCCGGGCGGTGGCTCCTTACAGGGCCGCCGCGCGTTTCCGCAGCGCGGCGTGTACCCGGTTGGCCTCAACCATCAGGTCAGCGGGCAATTTCACGTCCCGGTGTGGCAGCGCCGTCGGCGGACGCAGGGTTACGGGCGAGAGCGGGCGGGCCAGATCGAGCCGCCTGCCAAGCCGGACCAGCAATTCGGGATCGCCGGTGGCCAGCAGGTCGTAGTCCACGAAAACCTGGGTTTCGCGCACGTCCTCGGGCTGGCCGAGCAGGTGGGTATGGACGCCGATCCACGTCGCCAGCCAGTACGCCAGCGTATCGGGATCGCCCTGGGGGCCTGAGCCGGCGGGCAGCAGGAAAGGCAACTGGTGCGCGCCGAATTCGTGGTGGCCCAGCCACCGCATGAAGGCGCCGCGAAACGGATCGTCCGCTGCCAGCATGCAGGCTTGCTGGTGCTGGCGGTGGAGCGAACGGGCCTGCGCCAGCGGATCGCGGAAGGGATGCAAGATGCGCGCGCCGGGAACGTGCCGCGCTAGGCTGCCCACGCGCAGCACGTTGGCGTTGTTCTTGGAAAGATAGCGCGGCGCGCCATAGCGAAGGCAGACGAGCCGCCGGTAATCAGCGAAGGCGGCCAGCGTTTCGGCATTGGGCTGATAGGGAAGCAAGCCGTCCGGACGGCAATAGCGCTTGCCGTCGTGGAGCTTCCAGAACACTTCCTCGATCGCTTCGGGGCTGTCGAGATCGTGCTCCAGTCCATCGCCGTGGCCACGTTCGCGCGTTTCGACCTTTCGCTTCAGGCGGGCGGTTATCCGCGCCCAGCTGTTCGGCGCCAGCGGAAAGGGCAGATCGCGATAGCGGAGCGCGGCGAAATCGTCGGCCGCGTGGATCAGCCGCATCAGGATGGTCGTGCCGGCGCGGGCCAGGCCGGTGACGAAGACCGGCGGGCCGAGTTCCCGCGCCGTCGCCGCCTTGCCATGGCGGGCGCGTTCCAGATCGAAGCTCATCTCCAGCACCGCGTCGCTGCCCAGGGCGATGCGGTGCAGCAGGCGGTCAAGCGGGCCGTAAGCCAAAGCGGCGGACGCGGGAGCGGAGGAAGGCAAGGGCGATACCTGCGGCAAGAATGGACAGGCGGGCGGTGGGATCGAACAGTGCGTCCTGCGTTGGAATGCCCGCGACCGGGCCGATCGCCAGCACGGCTGCGATGGGCAGGACGATCATCAGCAGGAGGCCGCCGGCCGCGAGCGATTTGCCCATCATCCGGATCGCGAGAATGCGCGTCGCGCGCTCCTTGCTCCAATCGGAAACGCCGCTGCGGGCGAGCGTGCGGACGGAGCGCTGGCCGATTGCCGCAAGATCGCCGAAATGGCGCAGCAGCATCCACCGGCGCGCCAGATGCACGGAGGCCAGAAGCGCGGCGAAAAGGACCAGCGCGGCGGGAATCACAGCTCGGATTCCGGCAGCGGATCGCTTTGCGCCGGCGCAGCCGGCTTGCGCCGCGCCGCGCGGACCAGCCGCTTGACCGGGTACCACACGAAGGACACGATCCCGAGAAGAATGGCTCCCACCACGCCCAGTGCGGTGGAAATGGCGCCAAGGCCCAGGCCCGGGCCGACATAGGCCTGCGCCGGAACGGTCGTGGCCATCAGGGCGATGGCGGCAAGGGAAGCGATCGAAAGGCCATGGGCCATGCTCTCAAGGTTCATTCGCATTTGGCGTTCACCGCTGCTTGAATGCCGACCTTGTCGGCGATGGGATCGAGATACCGGCTCCAGCGCAGTTCATACCGGTGCTGGTCGGGATCGGCGGATAGGTAGCGCCAGCGGACGGAGCCATCGGGCGCGATGCGGAACAGGCGGCCGCGTTCGGTTTCCTCGATCAGGAAATCGCCGCCGGGCAGCGGCATCGCCCTGCCCTGCGCGTGGGTGCGGATGTCCAGCTTGCGGAAGGCCTCACCCAGCGGATCGCTGACCGTGTCGGCCGCGAAGTCGTAGACAAGGAGGCGGTTGTGCCCGTCGGTTTCTACCTTTTCGGGTGCCTGCCAGTTCCAGCGCCAGTTGTTGTCGAACACCGAGATGCGATGATCGTCGATCACGGCTACATCGTGCTGGAACCGCCAGGGCATTTCGCGATGCCACACGATGCGGCCTTCCGTCGGCCGGTAAAGGGCGATCATCGAAAGGTTGCGCAGGCTGAGCAGGAGATCGCCGGCATGCCAGTAGGGGCCATCGCCCGGCACCGGCTGCACATCGTTCAGGTGGATCGGATCGTCCTGGTAGGGGCGGCTGCGCCAGAGATAGCCAAGGCCGTTGCGATCGAGAATGTCGATGATCGCTTCGCGCCGCAGGACGGTTCCGTCGGCCCGGAGATGTACGATATTCTCGTCCCCGAACAGCGGACCAAGCCCGGGGCGGCGCGATCGGGGTTGCCGGTCGGCCGCCCACAGCGTGCCATCCGGCGCGCGTTCGACCGCGTGGTGGAAGATGCCGTCGATCATCCACTGCCGCTTCCCGCAGGCATCGATCCGCGTGAGTGGCGAGGTATCGTGCAGGATCAGCCCGCCATCATTGGTGAGCATGGGATGCATCGGAAAGTAGAGCCGCTGGGTCTTGTCGCGTTGCAGGTCGACGATGGCCGATCGGAACGTGGACCCTTGCAGCATGGCGCGCACGTCCGGCGCGTATTCGCGAAGCATCTTGCCATCGCTCAGCCGCATCAGGCGGATGACCCGCTGCTGGCGGGCATTGCTGAATTCCGTAAGCAGGACATAGCCCGGATCGACAAAGCTCTGGCCGGCCGCATAGTGCAGCCCGCCGGGTTCCGGCACGTAATCGAGTACCAGCTTCGGCCGGTTGGGGAACAGTCCGTGATAGACGCCGGCCAGCGTGTTGGGGATGCTGGCGATCTGGGCCGCAGCCTTGCCCAGCGCGCCATGGCGATCGGCCTGTGCCACGATCGCGCCGAACGCGATGGTGACGGCCACCCCGCAAAGGCTCAGGAGGCCGACTGCCCACAACGGTATCCGGGCGTTGCAAATGCGTTCCCACAGACGTGCTGGCGGGGACGCCGCTGCTGCCGTCGTGGGCTCCCTCATCCCCGGCTGAATCCTGAGCGGATACGATTTTCCCCTGAACCAGGACGGGCTGCCCCCATGGAGGAGATATAAAGATTCATGATCTAAAGTTATAGACAAGTTGTAACCGGGGTATGTCAGCCACAGGGCGCTTTGTCGCAAAATGTATCGGGCGTACGCGTGGCGGCGGGCTGAAAGCGGGCATCGGGGGGCTGATTGCGCAGCGGGCACCCTTTTTGCCGGAGCGATTGCCGGTTGGGGCCCGCCCGGTTACGCTCTGCTTCACGGATTGTTGGGGGGGAAGAGATGGGTATCGCGAAATGGCGTCAGGCTTCACGCGCGCTGCGGTGTGGCACGATTTTGGCGCTGGCTGCACTGCCGGCCTTCGCGGTGGCGGGGGAATCCGCTCCGGCACGTCACGCGGTGTCTATCGACGACATTCTCGCGATGCGGTCGCTCTCGGAAATGGCCTGCGCGCCCGATGGCCGGCAGGCCGCCTACGTGGCGAGCGATGCGGATGTGAAGACGGACAAGCGCCGATCGGTGATTTGGCTTGCCGATCTGGCCGGGGCGCCCGCGCTGCAGCTTACAGACGGCGAAGAGAGCGCCAGCGCGCCCGCGTTCAGTCCGGATGGCAAGACCATCGCGTTCCTTTCGAAGCGCGGCAAGGACAAGCAGGCCCAGATATGGCTGCTCGACCGGCGGGGGGGCGAGGCGCAGAAGCTGACCGATGTTAAGGGCGATATCGCCGCCTTCCGCTGGTCGCCCGATTCGCGCCGCCTGCTGCTGACGCTGAGCGATCCCGCGCCCGAGCCACCCAAGGACGATCCTGAGCGGCCGCTGCCGGTCGTGGTCGATGATGCGAAGTTCAAGGAAGACGGCCAGGGCTTCATCACCGCTGCGAGCCATACCCATCTGGCGCTGTTCGACGTGGCCACGCGCACCGAGATGCGGCTGACGGCTTCGGATTCGTTCGACGTCATCGCGGCGGAATGGTCACCCGATGGCAAGAGCGTGGCCTACCTCGCCAATCACGGGATCGATCCTGCCGCGCCGGCAACCCAGTGGCTCACCGTGGTTGAGGTGAAGGCGGGCGCGGCTCCGCGCGTGGTGGCGAAGCTTGCCGGGGCTTTGGGGCAGGCGCTGATCTGGTCTGCCGATGGCGCGAAAATCGCGCATCTGGTGGGCGATGTGCCCAAGCTAAACCAGTATAGCCAGCCGCGCCTTGCCGAAACGGTGCTGGCGACCGGTCAAACCCGGACTGTGGCGACATCGGTGGGCACTTATGTGCAACGGCCCGTCGATCTGGGCGGCGGGCGCGTGGGCGCCATCCTGGCCGAGGACCGGCACGAGGTTCCCGCCGTCTTCGATCTGGCGACGGGCGGCGTGCAGCGCCTGGGCGATCCCCGGCTGGCGGTGTTCGACCAGTGCGGCGGCCAAGATGCCAGGGCCCCGCGCGCGGTGATTGCCAGCGGCGATGACGCGATGCCCGAAGTCTATGCGCTGGAAGGCAAGACGATGCGGGCGCTGACCGCGCACAATCGCGCGCTGAACGCGGGCATTGCCTGGTCACCGGTGCGCGATTTTGCCGCCACAGCGAGCGACGGCAGCGAGGTGCACGGGATTCTGACGCTCCCGGCCGGCTACGTGCCGGGGCAACGCTATCCTACCGTGCTGTGGATTCACGGCGGGCCTACGGCGCAGGACGCGCACGAGATCGATACGATGCGGCAATGGATCGCGGCGCAGGGCTATGCCGTGCTCGCGGTCAACTATCGCGGCAGTTCGGGCCGGGGCGATGCCTATGGCGCCGCGATCGCCGCCGACTGGGGCAACAAGGAAGTGCTCGACCTTCATGCCGCCATCGATTGGGCGGTGGCGCAGGGCATTGCCGATCCCGCGCGCCTTGGCGTTGGCGGGTGGAGCTATGGCGGCATTCTCACCGATTATCTGATCGTGCGCGACAGCCGCTTCAAGGCTGGTGTTAGCGGGGCGGGGGTGGGCAACATCTTCGCCTTCTTCGGCGTGGACCAGTACATCGAGCAATATGTCCAGGAGCTTGGCCCACCGTGGCAGAACACGGCGCTGTGGACGCGCCTTTCCGAGCCGCTGCTCCATGCGGACCGGATCAAGACACCAACGCTGTTCCTGGGCGGCACGGCGGACGACAACGTGCCGCTGATCGGTGGGCAGCAGCTCTATCAGGCGCTCAAGCTGACGGGGGTTCCGACGCGGCTGGTGGCTTATCCTGGCGAACACCACGGACTTGTCCGGCCAAGCTTCCTGCGCGACCGGTTCGAGCGGATCGCCGATTGGTATAAGCGCTATCTGAAGTGAGCGATATCGCCGCCATCGTTGCCGAGATTGCCGCTGAAATGCGCGAGGCCACCGAGCGCGGGCAGGTGGCCGACTATATCCCGCCGCTGGCCTGCGTATCGCCCGATCGCTTCGGCATGGCGGTGGTGACGGCCCAAGGGGAGGTGTTCACGGCCGGGGACGCGGAAGAACCGTTTTCGATCCAGTCGATCTCGAAGGTGTTTTCCCTCACGCTGGCGCTGGGCGCGGTGGGCGATGCCCTGTGGCGGCGCGTGGGCCGCGAACCTTCGGGCAGCGCTTTCAATTCGATCGTCCAGCTCGAAAGCGAGCACGGCATTCCCCGCAACCCGTTCATCAACGCGGGGGCGATCGTGGTGGCCGATGTGCTGCTTTCCGGCCACGAGCCGCGCGAGGCGATCGGCAGCATCCTGCACTTCGTGCGCGCGCTGGCGGGCGACGAGAGCGTGATCATCGACGAACGCGTGGCCAATGCCGAGCGGGAAACCGGCTTCCGCAACTTCGCGCTGGCCAACTACATGCGGGCGTTCGGCAATATTCGCCATCCCGTGGAGCGCACGCTGGGCGTCTATTTCCACCAGTGCGCGCTGGCGATGAGCTGTCGCCAGCTGGCCATGGCGGGGCGGTTCCTGATGCACGACGGGCGCAACCCCGCCACGGGCCTCAGCGTCGTTTCGCCACGCCGCGCGCGCCGCATCAACGCGCTGATGATGCTGTGCGGGCACTACGACAATTCGGGCGAATTCGCGTTTCGCACCGGCCTTGCGGGCAAATCGGGCGTGGGGGGCGGGATACTCGCCGTGGCGCCGGGCATCGCGTCGATCGCGGTATGGTCGCCTGGGCTGAACGACAAGGGCAATTCGCAGCTGGGCGCGCTGGCGCTGGAACGGCTGACCCAGCGGACTGGCTGGTCGGTGTTCCAGCCGCGCCCGGTTGCCTGATCGGGTTCAGGCGGTTCGTTCGCGCAGGCTGGTCGACTTCAGCTTGGGAGCGATGGCCAGATCGCCATCTTCCATGATCTGCTGGCGCAGCTCGTCGCGCTTTTCGTGGATTGAGGCGATCACCGGCCCCATCGGCACGCCCAGATCAACCAGCACGGCTTCGGACAGTTGCAGCGAGCTTTCCAGCGTTTCCGGCACCGCATGGGAGGCGCCTGCGCGGTAGAGTTCGCCAGCATGATCCGCGTCGCGGGCGCGCACAATGATCGGCAGTTCCGGCCGCAGCTTGTGCAGCTTCTTGACGATGCGCGAGACCAGCACCGGCTCGTCCATGGTGACGATCAGCGCGCGGGCGTGATCGAGATCGAGCCGGTCGATCACCGTTTCGCTGGCGACGTTGCCGAACAGCACGGGCAGGCCGGCGAGGCGTGCTTCGCGGACGAGCCGGGGGTCGGAATCGATGGCGATGTAGGGCGCATCGTGCATTGCCAGCATCTCGCCCACCAGCCTGCCGACGCGGCCGAAGCCGAGGATCACGGCACGGTCGCCGGCCGGCTCCTCGCGCGGCAGGTCGGCCGAGGCCGGCTCGCGCGCTTCCAGCCGCTTGGCGAAGGCTTCACCCACCTTGGCCAGCGCCGGCGTGATGGTGAGGCCGATCGCGGTGACGATCTGCCAGAACTGCGCGGTCGCGGGCAGGATCAGCTGCGCCTGGGTGGCCGTCGCCAGCACGATCAGGGTGGTTTCCGAAGGGCTGGCCATGAGAATGCCCGTCTCGAGCGCGGTGCCCCGGCCCTTGCCCATCACGCGCAGCAGCAGCCCGGTGACGAGCGCCTTGGTCACCACCACGCCAACCACGCCCGCCGCCAGCGGGCCAAGGTTCGCCCACACCACCCGCAGGTCTATGCCCATGCCGATGGTGATAAGGAACACGCCCAGCGCCAGGCCCTTGAACGGCTTGGTGATCGCCTCGACCTCGTTGTGGTATTCGGTCTCCGCGATCAGCAGGCCGGCGAGCAGCGCGCCCATGATTGGCGAAAGGCCGACCGCACCCGTGGCCAGCGCCGCGACGATGACGACGAGCAGGCTGGCGGCGAGGAACAGTTCGGGGCTTTTGGTCTGCGCGGCCTGCGCGAACAGGCTTGGCAGCAGGAAGCGCCCGGCCAGCAGCAGAGCCATGATGACGAGACCGCCGCGCCACAGCGTATCCAGCAGCACCGCCCCGCCATCCGCCGCCGCCGTGGGCGCGATCGCGCCGAGCAGGAAGATGATGGGAACAAGCGCGATATCCTCGAACAGCAGCATCGACAGCGCCGCGCGCCCGACCGGACCCTGCGTGCCCGAGATGGGTAGGACCAGCGCGGTGGAGGACAGCGCCAGCGCGAGGCCCAGCCCGAGCGCGGCGTAAAGGCTTTCTCCCATGATGCTCATCAGGGCGAGGCCGATCAGGAGCGCGCCGCCCGCAAGCTCCATCGCGCCCAGCCCGAACACCAGCCGCCGCATCGACCACAGGCGGTTGAACGACAGTTCCAACCCGATCTCGAAGAGCAGCAGGATGATGCCGAACTCCGCGAACGGCGCGATCGCCTCCGGATCGGAAATCGTGATGTGATAGAGCCACGGAGTCTGCCCGACCAGCGAGCCCAGGCCATAGGGGCCGACCGCGAGGCCGACCAGAATGAACCCGATGATCGGGGTGATGCGGAAACGGGCGAAAGCCGGGATCACGATTCCGGCGGCGCCGAGAATGACCAGGGCATCGGAAAGCGCAGCGGAAGGAGCAAGGGAACCAGCCATGGGACACCGTAACCTTCGTTAACCGGCCTTGCCAACCCCGGCGGTAGAGAAAGCGCCCTCAGCAACAAAATGAAAGGCGATCATATCGCTTGCAAGCGCTGCGCGAGGGATGCCCCTTATTCTCCCCTCCCGCTTGCGGGAGGGGTTGGGGGTGGGCAGCGTCCCATCGCCCGCAAAGGATGCACGCGCCAAACGAAAGAGGCCCCGGCAATGCCGAGGCCTCTGTTCGTGTCCGTCAGGAACGCGTCTGGCTCAGCTCCAGGCGGTCATTTCCTTTTCGAGGTTGGCAACGATCGCCTCGAAGAACTTTTCGGTGGTCATCCACGGCTGGTCGGGACCGATCAGGATCGCGAGGTCCTTGGTCATCTTGCCGCTTTCGACGGTTTCGATGCAAACACGTTCCAGCGTTTCGGCGAACTTCACCACATCGGGGGTATCGTCGAACTTGCCGCGATAGATCAGGCCGCGCGTCCAGGCGAAGATCGACGCGATCGGGTTGGTCGAGGTCTGCTTGCCCTGCTGGTGCTGACGGTAGTGGCGGGTGACGGTGCCGTGGGCGGCTTCCGCTTCCACGGTCTTGCCGTCCGGCGTCATCAGTACCGAGGTCATCAGGCCCAGCGAGCCGAAGCCCTGCGCCACGGTATCGGACTGGACGTCGCCATCGTAGTTCTTGCAGGCCCAGACGAACTTGCCGCTCCACTTGAGCGCGGAGGCGACCATGTCGTCGATCAGGCGGTGCTGGTATTCGATGCCGGCGGCGGCGAACTTTTCCTTGAAGCCTTCGGTCTCGTAGACTTCCTGGAACAGGTCCTTGAAGCGCCCGTCATAGGCCTTGAGGATGGTGTTCTTGGTAGAGAGATAGACCGGCCAGCCGAGATTGAGGCCATAGTTGAGGCTGGCGCGGGCGAAGTCGCGGATCGAATCGTCCAGGTTGTACATCGCCATGGCGACGCCGGGTGAGGGGAAGTCGAACACGTCGAGGTCGATCTTCTCGCCGTCCACGCCGTCCCACACCAGGCGCAGCTTGCCGGGGCCGGGGATCAGGGTGTCGGTAGCCTTGTACTGATCGCCGAAGGCGTGACGGCCGACCACGATCGGGTCGGTCCAGCCCGGAACAAGCCGGGGCACGTTCTGGATCACGATGGGTTCGCGGAACACCACGCCGCCCAGGATGTTGCGGATCGTGCCGTTGGGCGACTTCCACATCTTCTTGAGGCCGAATTCCTCGACGCGCTGTTCGTCGGGGGTGATCGTGGCGCACTTCACGCCCACGCCATACTGCTTGATCGCGTTGGCGGAATCGATGGTGATCTGGTCGTTGGTCTCGTCGCGCTTTTCGACCGACAGGTCATAGTACTTGAGATCGACGTCGAGGTAGGGGAGGATCAGGCGTTCGCGAATCCATTCCCAGATGATCCGCGTCATTTCATCGCCGTCGATTTCGACGATCGGGTTCTTCACCTTGATCTTCGCCATAGCCGTTCCGTGCCTCGTCTGGGGGAGAAAAGTTAGGCTCCCCTTAGCAGAGGCGCGCCGTGGTGCAAGGCAAGGACGCCCCGGACTTCCGTCTTAGAGCGCAATTTTCTGCATCCCCGCCGGCCGCTCCCTCTGGACACGGGAAGCGGTCCGGTCCAAGAATTTTAAGTGACCGGTTAAAGGTCCGGGAATTTTGCAGGAGAGATGGGGATGAGCGAACCTGAAGTGCTGACCGAAGTGGACGGCAACGTCCTGGTGGTCACGATCAACCGGCCCGACGCGAAGAACGCCATGAACAAGGCGGCGGCCGAAGGCATCAGCGCGGCGATGGACCGGCTTGACGCGGAAGCCGGCCTGCAGGTCGCGATCCTGACCGGCGCTGGCGGAACTTTCTGTTCCGGCATGGACCTCAAGGGCTTCCTGCGCGGGGAATCGCCGTCGCTTCCCGGGCGCGGGTTCGGCGGCCTTTCGCAGTGGACGCCGAAGAAGCCGATCATCGCGGCGGTCGATGGCTATGCGCTGGCGGGCGGCATGGAACTGGCGTTGTCGTGCGATCTGATCGTGGCCAGTTCCGCCTCCAAGTTCGGCATTCCCGAAGCGAAGCGCGGCCTGGCCGCGGCGGCGGGTGGCCTGATCAAGCTGCCGCGCCAGATTCCACCGCGCATCGCCATGGAACTGGCGCTGACCGGTGACTTCATCGATGCGGCCCGGGCCTACGAGCTGGGCTTCGTCAACCGCGTGGTCGAAGGCCCGTCGCTGCCGGCGGCCAAGGAGCTGGCCGCGCGCATCGCCGAAAACGGCCCGCTGGCGCTGGCCGCGTCGAAGGCCATCGTGCGCGATTCGCACGAATGGACCGAGGCCGACATGTGGGACAAGCAGCAGGCCTATATCACCCCGGTGTTCACCTCGCAGGACGCGCGCGAAGGCGCCGCAGCCTTTGCCGAGAAGCGCAAGCCGAACTGGCAGGGCAAGTAACGCGCGGCGCTTGCCACGCACCGAATGCGCAAAAGGCCGGGCCATCACGCGATGGTCCGGCCTTTTGTTGTCCGGGAAATGGTCTCAGGCGACGCTGAGCGTGACTTCAATGTTGCCGCGCGTGGCGTGGCTGTAGGGACAGATCGTGTCGGCTTCGGCCACCAGCTCCTCGGCGGCGGCGCGGTCCACACCCGGCAGGCTCACTTCCAGCGAAACCGCGAGACCAAAGCCCTTGTCGGCGCGCGGACCGATGCCGACCGTGGCCGTCACCGTGGCATCCGCCGGCACGCGCGGCAGGCTCTTGTCCTGCGTCGCCGCGAACTTCATCGCGCCTAGGAAGCAGGCGGCGTATCCGGCCGCGAACAGCTGTTCGGGATTGTTGCCCTGGCCGTTGCCGCCCAGCTCCTTGGGGCTTGCGAGCACCACGTCCAGCGAACCGTCCGCGGTGCGCGAGCGGCCATCGCGGCCTCCGGTGGCAGTGGCGCTGGTCGAATAGAGGATCTTGGTGCTCATGGGATGCTTCCTTTTGCTTGAGAAGGGTTAAAATCGAGAACGATTAAATCGTGTGCGATCTATATGGACTTGTCGCACCGAGTCGTCAACCCCTTGCGATTAAATCGTGTGCGATTTATATTCCGGACATGACAGACGCTTCCCAGACCGCCGCTGGCCCATTCGAAGGCTACTTGTGCTTTTCCGTCTATACGGCGGGGCTGGCGTTCAACCGCCTGTACAAGCAGGTGCTCGATCGCTTCGGGCTGACCTATCCGCAATATCTGGTGCTGGTGGCGCTGCGGCAGCGCGACGGGCGGACGGTCAGCGAATTGGGCGAGGCGCTGTTCCTGGAATCAAACACGCTGACGCCGCTGATCAAGCGGCTGGAAGCGGCCGGGCTGGTCGAGCGCCGGCGCGATACGCGCGACGAACGCGTGGTGCGCGTCAGCCTGAGCGACGCGGGCAGGGCGCTGGCGATCGATATCGAATGCGTACCGCCGCAGATCGGCGAGGCGATCGGCATCGACCATGCGAGGCTGGGGCAAATGGCACAGACGCTCGACGAACTTGCCGCCGGGCTGCGTCGCGCGGTCAGGGACTGACCGTTTCGGTCAGCCGTGCCACCGCGCTTTCGATCACCGCACGCGCCTGAGGCGGGGGCAGGTGCTGGTCCAGCCGCAGGCGTTGCCAGGTTTCAAAGCTGAGCAGGAGGTCCATCGTTTCCAGCAGGATCGGATCCTCGGCGATTGCGGGAGGCATGATTGCGACCAGCCGTTCGCGCATCATCGCCAGCCTCTGCCCGTAGTTGCGCTGGATCGTGGGCAGCGAATGGCGGTGGCCATCGGCAGCGCGCTTGTAGGGCATCAGCTTTTCATAGGTGCTGAGCCGGCGTTCGATCATTTCCGCCAGCTTGGCCCGCCAGTCCGGCCCCTCGAACGGATCGAGCCAGTTCTCGTATTCGCGCTCCAGCCGCAGCGCCATCGAGGCGTAGAGGCTGTCCATGTCGGCAAAGTGGCGAAACACGGTGCGCAGGCCCACGCCGGCACGCGTCGCCACCTGTTCCGCGCTGGGGCTCATATGCCCTTCGCCCACCAGCGCGATCATCGCCTCGACAATGCGCTGACGGCTGGTTTCCGAACGCTTGCGGCGTCCGTCCGTCGCGGTGATGTCCATGGTGGCCTGTTTCTGTGGCAATCCCGTATGTCCAGTATGCGCTTGCATTTCGGTTTTGCGCCCTACCAAGCCTGCGATCGATTGCAACGGTCAAGCCTGGAGGGGCAGGCGCGGATGGCCTCAGCCCCGCTTCTCGTCGAAACTGCGTGCCGCAAGCACCAGGATCGCGATCATCGCGGCTTCCACCACCATCGGCGGAAAGGCCGTGGCGGGCGCGCCATCGGCGATCAGGCTGACGCCGCGTCCGATCAGCGCTAGCGGCAGGAGCGCCACCGGGACCAGCACCAGCGCGCGGCTGGCCTTCCAGGCGCCCGCCAGCGCGAACAACCCCATGCCCACGAACAGCGCGGTGAAATCGGCTCGCAGCGTTGCCATTCCCTGCGTCCCGAGCGAGGCCAGAAAGAAGCGCTGGCCCGCGATCGCCGGATCGAGCAGAAAACCGAGGCCGATCGCCACATTGAACAGGCCGAGCAGGCCGGCGATCACGCGCATGGCATTTTTCATGTCATTCTCTCCCCACTGTTCGAGCCAGACTACCACGTTCCGGGCGCGTGGCAATATATCGGCATTGTAAATGCCATAATATCGCGTATCTTTCCGCAAAACAGGAAGGGAGAACGCGGATGCACGGGGCGGTGAAATGGGGCCTTGGTGGTGCTATGCTCGCCGGCGTGCTGGCGCTGGCGGCATTTCCGGCGCCGATCGGACTGGCGATGGCCCGGCTGGCGATCGATGCGCGTGCCGGCGTGGATGCCACGCAGGAACTGCCCGAGGGGCTGCATGTGGCCTTGTGCGGCTCCGGTTCTCCGCTACCCGATCCCACCCGCGCCGGGCCGTGCAGCATGGTAATCGCCGGCAAGCATGTCTTCGTGGTCGATGCGGGTGAGGGCGGCGCACGTAACATGACGCTGATGCGCATTCCCAATGGCCATGTCGAGGCGGTGTTCCTCACGCATCTCCATTCCGACCATATCGATGGGCTGGGGCCAATGATGCTGCTGCGCTGGACCGGGGCGAATGCCACCGTGCCGCTGCCGATCTACGGACCGGCGGGAACCGAGCGCGTCGTAGCGGGCATCAACGAGGCCTATGCGATCGACGGGGGCTATCGCACCGCGCACCATGGCCCCGCGGTTGCGCCGCCATCGGGCAGGGGTGGCACCGCCTATCCTTTCGCGCTGCCGCCAAGGGGCGATGGCACGCCCGTCACCGTGCTGCAACGCGACGGGCTGACGGTGACCGCGTTCCGCGTGGATCATGGCCCGGTCGATCCGGCGGTGGGCTATCGCTTCGACTACAAGGGGCGCTCGATCGTGTTCAGCGGCGATACCGCGCCCACGCCGCTGCTGGTGCGCAACGCGCGCGGCGCGGACCTGCTGGTGCATGAAGGGTTGCAGCCCCGGCTGGTCAGCCTGATGGAGCAAACGCTGCGCAAGCGCGGACAGCCAGGCCTCGCAAAGATCATGAGCGACATCCCCGGTTATCATACCTCGCCAGAGGCCGCTGCGGCCGAGGCGCAGGAGGCCGGCGTGAAGAATCTGGTGTTCAGCCACAACGTGCCGCAATTGCCCACGCGCGCCATGTATCCCGCCTATCTCGGCAACGCGCGCCAGAAATTCGACGGCACAATCACGGTGGGCGAGGACGGCATGGTGTTCAGCCTGCCGGCCGGCGGCAAGGGCATGGAACTGCGTACATGGTCGGTCAGATGATTCGACGTAGCCGGGTTTCCGTTGCTTCGGGCCGCCGCACGCGATAGCCGTTGCGGATATGGACAAGGCGCCATCCGCACCGGCCCGCGTGGTCTCGCTCGCGCGATCTGGCGACCATGCTTTCTCGAAACAGGCGATCGAGCGCGTGAAGGTGATCCAGGGGATCGGCGTCGAGGGTGACGCTCATGCCGGCGAGAAGGTCCAGCACCTCTCCCGCGTGAAAGCGAACCCCGACCAGCCGAACCTGCGGCAGGTCCACCTGATCCATGCGGAATTGTTCGAGGAACTGCGCGAAAAGGGCTTCGCCGTTGGGCCTGCCGACCTTGGCGAGAACATCGTCACGGCCGGGATCGCCCTTCTCGATCTCCCCCGGGGCGCCGTGCTGCGCATCGGGCCGGATGTAGAACTGGAAGTGACCGGGCTGCGCAATCCCTGCGCACAGATCGAGGCATTCCAGAAGGGGTTGCTGGTCGCCGTGCTCGATCGTGGGCCGGACGGGGAACTCGTGCGCAAGGCCGGGGTTATGAGCGTGGTCCTGTCCGGCGGCGAAATGGCCGTGGGGGACCTTATCGAGGTCTGCCTGCCGCCCGAGCCGCACCAGCCGCTCGCGCCGGTGTGAAAGCGGGGAGGCTCGCGCCTCCCGCGCCATTCTATCGGCCCAGCGGCCTCGTGCGAATGTTGAGCTGGCCCGCCAGCCCCGCATGGCGGTGCTTCTCGATTGCCTGGTATTCCGGTGACTGGATCATCTGCATCATCGCGGCGAGTGAGGGGTATTCGACCAGCGCCGCCATGTCCCACAGTTCGCCGACCTCCCCGATCATCAGACCGGTGACGGCGCCGGCATAGACCTGCCGTCCGCCGACGGCGGCGACACAGGCCTGCACCGCCGTGCCATAGCGGGCATAGGCCTCGCGTCCGGTCAGTTCGGGTTCGCTGCCATCGGCATAGGTTGCGTGCGGCTTGAACTTGAGCAGGTTGATCATCACGAATGGCCCGTCCTCGCCACTGCCGAAGAAGGCGGCGATCTGTTCGGGGCCGGGGGTGACGGCGTTGACGACTTCCATGGTGGCCTCCCTTAGCCGCGAATGAGTGTGTCGATGATCGTGCAAAGCTCGGCGGGAACATCTTCCTGCAGGAAGTGGCCCGCGCCCTGCAGCACGGTATGCGCCTGCCCCTTCGCGCCCGGAACGCGATCGATGAACGGCCGTTCGCCGCCGCGTGTGATGGCATCCTCGGCGCCGAAGG
This sequence comes from Novosphingobium sp. LASN5T, assembly GCF_003856955.1. NCBI lineage: Bacteria > Pseudomonadati > Pseudomonadota > Alphaproteobacteria > Sphingomonadales > Sphingomonadaceae > Novosphingobium > Novosphingobium sp. LASN5T. Next base: position 65,957 of record NZ_RQSI01000008.1, on the reverse strand, counting down.
CGGTCAGCAGCGGCTTGTCGAAACGCGCCAGCACGTCCCAGGCCGCCTTGTTCTCCGCCACCGAGCCATGTTCGGGCGTGATCGGCACGAGCGTGGGGAACTGGCGGGCGCCTTCCTTGTAGGTTTCGTCGGGGAAAGGGGCGTCGTAGGCGGCGACTTCTGCCGGCGAAAGATCACGATGGCATCCGCCGTTGACGATCATGCCGACTGGGAAGACGGGCACGTTCTGGCTGAAATCGAGCCATGCGCGGAAGCCGTCGGTTGCGCCCGCGCCCACCGGCAGGCCGGTGTTGGAGACGACCACGCGGGCGAAGCGATCGGGGAAGGCTGCGACCAGTCGCAGGCCGATCAGGCCGCCCCAGTCCTGGCAGAACAGGGTGATGCCGGTGAGATCAAGCTGCGTCAGCCAGTCGCTCATCCACTGGACATGGCGTTCGTAGGTATAGTCGTCGCGCCGCGCGGGCTTGTCGGAGCGGCCGAAGCCGACGAGGTCGGGGGCGACGACACGATGACCGCGCGCGACGAGATCGGGGATGAAACGGCGATAGAGGTAACACCAGCTCGGCTCGCCGTGCATGAGCAGCACCGGCGCGGCATCGCGCGGGCCTTCGTCGAGATGGTGGATTCGCAGGCGCGTACCGTCCTGTCCGTCGATCACCTCGCTGTAATGCGGCGAAAAATCAAAGCCATCCAGGCCGGCAAAGCGTTCGTCCGGCGTGCGCAGGATCTCCATGGCATCTCCCAGTTGATTATTGTGGCACGCATAATGCCATAATAAACGCGGAGGTCAAATGCCGGCTGGGGCATTTCCCACCCCCACACCCTCCCGCGGGCGGGAGGGGAGCGAGACGTGCGCCGCCGCAGGTGGTGCTAGTCGCAGCGGGGTGGGCGTTCCGCGCCTTGTGTCGGCGAATGCCATGATCGCCATGAAAAAAGCCCGCTCAAGCCAAGGGCTTAGCGGGCTTTTTCGATGGTGGGCGTAGCAAGGATTGAACTTGCGACCCCTACGATGTCAACATAGTGCTCTACCACTGAGCTATACGCCCGAACCATCGTGCGCCCGGCCGTTTCCGGCGCGGGAGGCAGCCCATTAGCGGCGCTTGGGAATGCTGGCAAGAGACTTTTGCAGGCTCTTTTCCCCATCCCGTGCGCGCGCCTGGCGGGCTGTCAGGCGTAAGGCCCGGCCCCCGTCAGCGCGCCATCGGCGAAGACCCGTTCGACTTCGAGCACCAGGTCGCGCAGGTGGAACGGTTTGGACAGGACACGGGCCTGCGGTGCCTCGCGATCGGACTTGAGCGTGACGGCGGCAAAACCCGTGATGAACATAACCCGCGTTTCGGGGCTGATCTCGGCGCAATGCTTGGCAAGCTCGATGCCGTCCATCTCGGGCATGACGATGTCGGACAGCAGCAGATCGAAGTGTTCCGACCGCAGCAGGGGCAGGGCCTCCGTTCCGCGATCGACCGCAACCACGCTGTACCCGGCGTTTTCCAGGGCGCGCGCAAGATAGGTGCGCATCGCTTCTTCGTCTTCGGCCAGTAGAATCCGGATCATGATTACCTTCGCGATTCGAGTGGTCGCCTCATCGGGCCATGTCGTAACGTTTTGGTTTAAGGCATGGCAGGAAACGAATATATACCGGGTTGGGTTAAGTTTCTGCGCCCTTGTTCGCGGTGGCCGACTTTGACACAGCCGCGAATCAGTTGCAGCGTTATTCCATGCGTGACGAAGGCGATCCAGGGGGCGATTCGCGCCTGCTGCAGGGCGGGGCGGTGCCCGGCTGCCCGGATGTGCCCGCCTATGCGCTGCGGCTGGTGGAGCCGTCCGCGATTCCCGTCATCATCGCCGTGCCGCACGCCGGGCGCAGCTATGCCCGGACCTTGCTGGACCGGATGCGCCACCCGGCGTTCGCCGCGCTGCGCCTGGAAGACCGCTATGTCGACCTCGTGGCCGATGCGGTGGCGCGGCAGACCGGCGCCTCGCTGTTGGTCGCCCATGCGCCGCGCGCGATGATCGATCTCAATCGGGCTGCCGACGACATCGACTGGGATATGGTTGGCGGCCCGCCGCCCGATGCTTCTTCCGCCCTGCAGGGCCTTGCCCATCGGGCGCGCACCGGGCTGGGCCTGATCCCGCGCCGGCTGCCGGGGCTGGGGGAACTGTGGAAGCGGCGGTTGGACCGGGCCGAACTGGACGATCGCATCGCGCTGGTCCACGAACCCTATCACAGCGCCCTGGGCGATGCGCTGCAAGATACGCGCGACCGCTGGGGAGCGGCTCTGCTGATCGATCTGCATTCGATGCCGCCGTTGACCGCCTATTGCGGAGCGGAGCCTGCGCCTGAATTCGTGCTGGGCGACCGGTTCGGGGCGAGTTGCGCCGGCGCGCTGGTCGCTTCTGCCTTCGCGCACTTCGCGGCGGCGCGGCGGCTGGCGGCGCACAACCGGCCTTATGCCGGCGGCTACGTGCTGGAGCGGCATGCGCGGCGCAAGGAAGGCATTCACTGCATCCAGATCGAGATCGACCGGCGCTGCTACCTTGATGCCCGATTCAGCGAGCCGGGGCCGGGCATGGATGAAACGATCGCGCTGCTGGTGGGCATGGTCCAGCGGCTGGCCGGCGATGTGGCTGAACTGGGGCGCGATCGGCAACGCGAACGGTGGCGCGCGGCCGCCGAGTAGATCAGCGAGGCAGGTGGGCCGGCGAGGAAACCGGAGCGGGCAACCGGCTCTCGGTTCGGACGATCCTCACGCAGAAACCCCATAAAAAACCACCTGGAGACATGCTCCAGGTGGCCAAGGTTCAGGGAGGAGGTGCACAAAGTGCACCAGTCACACCGGGCCATGAGGGGAGCACCGATGCGACGTACTAAAGATAGGTGAGGCGCCATGGGCGCGCAAGTGGTTTCGTTTGGAATTTTTGCTGCGTTTTGGCGACTGCGCGCAAAAAAATGCGGCGGCCGGACGCTAATCCGACCACCGCATTCACACTCTTGAAATAAATCGGGTTTCCAGCGTGCGGCTGGTGATTCATTCCGCCGGAACGGGAATCGCCGGAACCGGACCCTTGCCCTGCTGTGCCTGCAGGCCGAAGATCGTGCTCATCAGATCGAGCGAGAAGACATGGGCGTAGAGCAGCGGCAGAAGGCCGCTCTGCGCCCAGCCGCGCAGCACGTCGCCACGGGTTTCGCGCAGCTTTTCCTGATCGACCATCTGGAAGCCGCGATAGACGAACGGCTGCTCCAGACCGGTCTGCTGGATCGAGACTTCGCCGTCCATCAGCAGGTTGTGCTTCTTCAATTCATCGATGAAAGCCTGCGTGCGCATCCCGGCCTGTTCGAACTGTTCGCAGAATTCCAGCGCGGCCTTGGTCGCGTCCGACGGCTGATCGCCGTTGAACAGCGCGTCGCCTTCCTCGAACTCTCCGATCAGACCGGAGGACGGATCGAAGCACAGCGACAGTTCCTCGCTGCTGGGATCGAGCTTGGCCAGCAGGAACGGATAGCGGCGGGCATAGGCCGGCAGATAGACCGGCTGATCGACCTTGCCTTCGCTGTCGACGAACACGTTGACGCCTTCGTTCAGCCCCATCAGCGCCAGCGGCACCGGGTTGTCGCCCGACGAGAACACGATGGGAAAATGGCGCGCGGCCTGCGGAAACTCTTCCACCGTCAGCGGCACGGCGTGCTGGTCGATCAGCCACGGAGCGGCATTCGCGCCACGGGCATGCCAGGTGGCGTGATCGCGGCTGTTGAGCGGCATCAGGTCATTGTAGAACAACGGAAGGTTGGCTTGCGGCGCGCTGGCCATGAGGTCTCTCCGAAAAAACTTTCGCGAAAACGCGCGGGCGGGCCGCGGGTCCGGCGGGAACAGGGGCTTTAAGCGGTCCATCGGGGCGAGGCAAGGCCGGTAACCACGCATCCACACCCTTGCAGGGCCACGGCGAACCGTTTCAGATCAGCTTGCCGGGATTCATCAGCCCCTGCGGATCGAGCGCCTGCTTTATGGCACGCATCATGTGCAACGCCACCGGATCGCCCAGCCGCTCCAGTTCGTCGCGCTTGAGTTGCCCGATGCCGTGTTCGGCCGAAATCGACCCCTTCCACTGGGTGACGAGATCGTGGACCTGGCGGCTGATCGCCTTGCCATCGCCTGCCTGCCATTCCGCGGCATCGACGCCGGAGGGCGCCAGAACGTGGAAATGGATGTTGCCATCGCCCAGATGGCCAAAGCCCACCGCGCGGGTGCCGGGCCAGGCGGCTTCGATCAGTGGAACGGCCGTTTCGACGAATTCGGGCATTCGCTCCACGGGCACGCTGATGTCGTGTTGGACCGCCGGGCCGATCGCGCGCTCCGCCGGGGCGATCGATTCCCGGATCAGCCACATCTGCTCGGCCTGAGTCTCGCTCGCGGCGATCGTCGCGTCGGTGACCAGCCCCGCCTCGAACGCGCTGATCAGCAGGCGTTCGGCCAGGTCGGGCAGGCCTTCTGCTCGGTCGGCATCGGCAACCAGTTCGATCAGCACATGCCAGGGATGGGGTTCCGCCAGCGGTGCGCGCGCCGTCGGCAGGTAATCTATCACCGCATCGAGGCTGTGCTGCGGCAGTACCTCGAAACCCTCCAGCGCGCCGCCGGCGACGCTTTCGGCGTGCAGCAGCAGGGTACGCGCGACCGGGAGCGATTCCACGCCCGCCCACAGCACCGCGCGCGCCGCAACCGCCGGTTCCAGCTTGAGCGTGGCGGCGGTGACGATGCCAAGCGTGCCTTCCGATCCAATCAGCAGCTGCTTCAGGTCGAAACCGCGATTGTCCTTCTTCAGCGGGGTGAGCGCATCGAACACGGAACCATCGGGCAGCACCGCTTCAAGCCCCAGCACCAGCGCGCGCATCGATCCGTGGCGCAGCACTTGCGTGCCGCCGGCATTGGTGGAGATGAGGCCCCCCACCGTCGCCGAACCCTTGCCGCCCAGCGAAAGCGGAAAGCGCAAGGCTTCCTTTTCGGCCGCTTTGTGCAGCACTTGCAGCACGACGCCCGCTTCGCAGGTAGCGGTGCGGTTTTCGGTGTCGACGGCACGGATGGCGTTCATACGGCGCAGGGTGAGCAACAGCGCGTTGCCGGTCCGGTCGGGCGTTGCCCCGCCAGACATGCCGGAGTTGCCGCCCTGAGGTACGATCGGCACGCCATGCCGGGCGCAAAGCTTGACCAAGGCCGCCACCTCGTCCGTATCGGCGGGCGACGCCATGGCCAGCGCGCGGCCGGTGAAGCGCCCGCGCCAGTCGGTCAGCCACCCGTCCATGGCCTCCTGATCGGCGGTGATGCCCTTGGGACCGAGTAGGGCGGTTGCTTCTTCAAGAAAGGCGGTCGGCGAAAAGGATGTGGACATCCGGCAGCGCTAGGCCGCGCGTCGGGGTGCTGCAATTCAAATCTGCTTGTCATCCGGTCCGGCAATCGGGTTAAGCAGCCGTTCAACAGGACGATGTAACGAAGCTACATTCGCAGCGACACCTGCCGGGGGGTGCGTGTTCGCGTGCGGGATGAGGGATCAGGTTGGCCGTTTTCCTTCCATGATGGTGCTTGCCGCATTTCTAGCGCCGTTCGCGCTGCTGTTTCCCGCCGTGGCGGGAGGAGAGGGCGTTGGCGATCCGTGGCCGACGGCCGTGGCGCCGGAAGGGCCGCCGCTTATCGGCGGATTCGCCGGGGACGGCCGTTTCGGCGGAGGACCGCTAGCGGAGTGGACAGGCGGGTTTCCAGAGGATTCCTGGGATCAGGTCCGTATCGAACAGCGCCTGATTATTCGCATCGCGCCGCGCGCGCCGGGCCGTGATTCGTTCGCGCCGCCTCCACCGCCTCCCGGGCCGATGCGCCTTCGCGAGCGCAAGTCCGCACGTTGCCTGCCCGTGGCCGGGATCGCCGGCGTACAGCGCGATATGGCTGACCGGCTGGTGCTGTTCATGCGCGATCGCCGCATCATCGGCGCCAGCCTCGACAAATCCTGCAACGCGCGCGATTTCTATCTGGGCTTCTATGTGGAGCAGACCGCCGACGGGATGCTTTGTGCCGGGCGCGACACCATTCATTCACGCGCCGGGGCGACCTGCGAGATCAGCCGCATGCGCGAGCTCGTTCCCGAAAACTGATCCCAAAACGCCACCATTGCGAAAATTAAGCCTGAAAGCGTCCGAAGTTCTCGGGTTTCCTTGACTTTGGCCCCGCAATGGTCATAGCGCGCGCTAAGGGAACCGGCGTCATGCGGCGACGGTCGGGGAGGAGTATATCCGGCCCCGCTTCTTTCGGAAATTGTCGCTGATGAAGTTTGCCGATCTCGGCCTGTCTGACGAATTGCTGAAGTCGGTGACGGACGCCGGCTATGACGAGCCGACTCCGATCCAGGCGCAGGCCATCCCCAGCGTGCTGATGATGCGCGACCTGATCGGCATCGCGCAGACGGGCACCGGCAAGACCGCCGGTTTCGTGCTGCCGATGATCGATATCCTCGCCCATGGCCGCCGCCGCGCGCTGATGCCGCGTTCGCTCATCCTGGAGCCGACGCGCGAACTCGCCGCGCAGGTGGCCGAGAATTTCGAGAAGTACGGCAAGAACCACGATCTCAAGATGGCGCTGCTGATCGGCGGTGTGCAGATGGGCGATCAGATCAAGGCCCTGTCCGAAGGCGTGGACGTGCTGATCGCCACCCCCGGCCGGCTGATGGACCTGTTCGAACGCGGCAAGATCCTGCTCACGGGCTGCAACCTGCTGGTGATCGACGAAGCCGACCGGATGCTCGACATGGGCTTCATTCCGGACATCGAGAACATCTGCACCAAGCTGCCGGCGCAGCGGCAGACGCTGCTGTTTTCGGCGACGATGCCGCCGCCGATCAAGAAGCTGGCGGATCGCTTCCTCTCGAACCCCAAGTACATCGAGGTCGCGCGGCCCGCTTCGAACAACGCCAGCATCGCCCAGCACAAGGTGAAGGTCGGCAGCCGGCAGAAGCGCGAAGTGCTGCGCCACCTGCTGCGCAACGACAACGTGACCACCGCGATCATCTTCGCCAACCGCAAGACCACCGTGCGCGAACTCGCCAAGAGCCTCAAGAGCCACGGCTTTGCCGCCGGCGAGATTCATGGCGACATGGACCAGTCCAGCCGCATCGCCGAACTGGATCGCTTCAAGTCGGGCGACATCAACATCCTGTGCGCGTCCGACGTTGCCGCGCGCGGGCTGGACATCAAGGGCGTGAGCCACGTCTTCAACTTCGACACGCCGTGGCATCCGGACGATTACGTCCACCGCATTGGCCGCACCGGCCGCGGCGGAGCCACCGGCCGCGCGTTCACGCTCGTCGCGCCGGAGGATGCCGAAGCGATCGAGAACGTCGAGAAGCTTACCGGCGCTCCGATCCCGGAAATCAAGCTCGATATCGCTGGCGCTCCGGCGGAGGAACGGCCGGCCCGCAAGGCGCGCGAGGAAAGACCCGCAGCGGCCGAAAAGCCGAAGCGCGGCCGCAAGGCCGAACCGCGCGCGTCGGAGGAAGAAGCATCACCCGCCCGCGCCCGCCCGCCTCGGAGCGAAGCGCGGCCCCGCCGCGAGGCGCCGGCGGAACGCGCGCCACGCTATCAGGATGCGGAACCGCCGAGCGAACCGGGCGCGTGGAACGGGCCGATACCGGGATTCCTGAACGTTTCAGCGTTATAGAATTTTGAAGTCTGAGCAGAGTCAGAAATGGAGCTTCTGACTGAACCGTGGGCTCCTGATAGTTGCAGCCTTTGTGGGTCCAGCAAAAACCTTACGGGCGAGCACAAAATTAAAGCGTCTTTGTTAAGACGTCTTTTTGGTCAAGAAGCGATGGTAATGGGCCGTTTTGATGGCAGCGATAAACCACGTTATGCTCAGGGACCAAAGTCCAAAGTATTTCATTTTAAAAGCAATGCTTCTCTTTGCAAAGATTGTAATGGTACGCTAACGCAACCTGCGGATCGTGCGTTCGAGCGGTTTCATTTGTTGGCTTTGGATCACTTCCAGAGTGGTGATGATCCAGATAGTGCATTTCAGCATGCGGACTTTGCTGTAAACAGCTCAGAATATCTGAATCTCTTTCGCTATTTTGCAAAAATTCTAGCCTGCCATATCGCTGAAGATTGCGGACCTCGCCTTACACCTCTTACGCAATTTGCACGTGGTCTTGTGAGACGCAATATTGTTCTGCTTAAGATAAAATATGACGATAATTATGCACGCTTTTCTACGGAATTCGGCATTAATTCCTACGCTGCACATGGCGGACTGCAGGCACTTTTAAATAATTCCGGAAAACGAGTTAAAGGTTTTCAAAGCTCACTTACAATCGGGCCAATCTGCTATACCTTTTGGATTAAATTCGGTTGGCTCGTTGGGCTCCATATGCGCTTGGCGCATCCTGTATTTTGGCGTTTATGCCTAGCCGCTCCTCGGCAGATGCCGGACGGAAACTAACGATCGCGCTTTGGACTACCCCGCCGGCTTGACGAAGCTGTCGATCACGCGCTTGCGGCCGGCGGTTTCGAAATCGATCTCCAGCTTGTTGCCTTCCTGCGCGGCGACGGTGCCGTAGCCGAACTTGTCGTGGAACACGCGTGCGCCCATGGCGATGTCGGCGCGCGGCTTGGCGGCGAAGCTGGCGGCGCTGCGGGTGGCTTCGGGAATGCGGCGGGGGCTGGGGTCATAGCTCTGCGCCGCCGCGCGCTGCCAGCCGGGGCCGCGGCCCACGCCGCGCGACGGTTGCGCGCGCGCGACGTCGGCGAAGGGATCGCTCTGTTCCGACCAGTTCGCGCGCCAAAGCGAGGCGCCGCCGGACAGGGTCGTCTCTTCCTCGATATGCCCTTGCGGCAGTTCGCCGATGAAGCGACTGGGAATCGAGCTGGTCCACTGGCCATAGATGCGGCGGTTGGCGGCATGCAGGATCGTGCAGCGCTTGCGCGCGCGGGTGATGGCGACGTAGGCGAGCCGGCGTTCCTCTTCCAGCGAGGCAAGGCCGCCTTCGTCGAGCGCGCGTTGCGAGGGGAACACGCCTTCCTCCCAGCCCGGCAGGAACACCTGGTCGAACTCCAGCCCCTTGGCGGCATGGATGGTCATCACCGTGACCTTCTCGTCATCGGGCGCGGCTTCGTTGTCCATCACGAGGCTGACGTGTTCGAGGAAATCGCCCAGCGTCTCGTAATCCTCCATCGCGCGGGCGAGTTCGGACAGGTTTTCCAGCCGGCCGTTCGCTTCCGCGCTGCGTTCGGCCTGGAGCGCGGCGGTATAGCCGCTTTCATCGAGGATGGTCCGCGCGAGTTCGGCAGGGACCAGCGTTTTCGAAGCATCGCGCCAGCGCGCGAAATCGCGCATCAGCGCGGTCAGCGTGCCGCGCGCGCGGGCGGGCAGTTCATCGGTATCGAGGATTTCGACCGCCGCCAGCGACAGCGGCACGCCCCGCGCGCGGGCATGGCGGTGGAGCTTTTCCAGCGTCTTGTCGCCCAGCCCACGCTTGGGCGTGTTGTAAATCCGCTCGAACGCGAGGTCGTCCGATGGTGACGCGATCAGGCGCAGGTAGGCCAGCGCATCGCGGATTTCGGCGCGTTCGTAGAAGCGGAAGCCGCCGACGATGCGATAGCCAAGGCCGATCTGGATGAAGCGGTCTTCCAGTTCGCGCGTCTGGAACTGCGCGCGAACGAGGATGGCGATCTGGTTGAGCCCGCAGCCTTCGCGTTCCAGCCGCTCGATCTCGTCGCCCACGCGGCGGGCTTCCTCCGGCCCGTCCCACACGCCCACGACGCGGACCTTGTCGCCGCCGTTCTGTTCGGTCCACAGCGTCTTGCCCAGCCGTTCGGAATTTTCCGCGATCAGTCCGGACGCCGCGCCCAGGATGTGCGGGGTGGAGCGGTAGTTCTGCTCCAGCCGGATCACCTTGGCGCCGGGGAAATCCTTTTCGAAGCGCAGGATGTTGGCCACTTCCGCGCCGCGCCAGGAATAGATCGACTGGTCGTCATCCCCCACCACGCAGATGTTCTTGCGGGCCTGGGCGATCAGCCGCAGCCACAGGTACTGCACCGCGTTGGTATCCTGGTATTCGTCCACCATCACGTATTTGAAGCGCTGCTGGTACTGTTCCAGCACCTCGCGCTCGCGCCGGAACACGTTGAGCATGTGGAGCAGCAGATCGCCGAAGTCGCAGGCGTTGAGCGCCTGGAGCCGCGCCTGATAGAGCGCGTAGAATTTCTGGCCGCGCCCGTTGGCGTAGGCTTCGTTCTCGCCCGCATCGAGATCGGCGGGGTTGAGGCCCCGGTTCTTCCACTTGTCGATCAGCCCCGCCAGCTGGCGGGCGGGCCAGCGCTTTTCGTCCAGCCCTTCCGCCTGGATCAGCTGCTTGAGCAGGCGCAACTGGTCGTCGGTGTCGATGATCGTAAAGTTCGATTGCAGCCCGACGATCTCCGCATGACGGCGCAGCATTTTCGCGGCGATGGCGTGGAACGTGCCCAGCCAGGGCATCCCTTCCACCGCTGGGCCAATCAATTGCCCCACGCGCTCGCGCATTTCGCGCGCGGCCTTGTTGGTGAAGGTGACGCAGAGGATTTCGGACGGCCACGCCCGGCGCGTGCGCAGCAAATATGCCATGCGCGCGGTGAGCGCGGCGGTCTTGCCCGTGCCCGCGCCCGCCAGCATCAGCACGGGGCCTTCGGTGGTCAGCACGGCTTCGCGTTGTGGCGGGTTCAGGCCATCCAGCCAGGCTTCGTTGTCTGCGGGATTCGTAGGGTGGGGAACGGACATCGTGAACAGATAGGGACCAAAACAGGTCGTCGCAACGATCATTCGGCCCGTCGTGCCCGGTTTCCGTCACGGTTCGGCTCGTCGGCGCGAAAGGCACGTTCCGCCGCTTTGGCGGGATCGCAGGCAGGGGCCGTGCGTAGCTTGTTCACAGTACCTGACGACAGCAGGAGATTGAAAATGCGTAAGTTTCTGTGCGTGAGTGCGCTTGCGCTCGCAACCGCCGCCCTGCCTGCCGCCGCGCTTGCGCAGGCCACCACTCCTCCGCCCGCCGATACCACGGCACCCGTTCCCCCCGAAGCGGCGACTCCGGAAGCGGCCACTCCGCCGGCTTCCTCTGCGGACGCTTCGACCGGCACCACCACGTTCAGCCCCAGCGCCGAGCAGAAGGCGCAGTACGATGCATGGCCCGCCGACAAGAAGGCCAAGTACGACGCGTGGCCGGCCAGCCAGCAGGAATATTTCTGGTCGCTTGCGCCCGATCGCCAGGCTGGCTGGTGGGCGCTGAGCGATCAGCAACGGGGCCAGGTCTTCGCCATGACGCCCGATCAGCGTGAACAGGTGTGGCCGACGATCGTGGCCCAAGTGAGCGGCAAGCCGTCGGCTGCGGCGGCTCCCGCCTCCGCGCCACCGGCCGCCACGGCCGATGCCCCGTCGGAAGCGGCACCGCGCGGGAACATGGCTTCGGCTGATGGCGCCGCGGCCAAGGCCTATCCGCTGTGTTCGAAGACGGTGCAGGACAGCTGTCGGAACCGTGGCGGCGTCTGACCTCTGACAGTTGAAGGCCCTTCGGGTCGGGCCTGAAGGAAGGGCGCCGGATCACTCCGGCGCCCTTCGCGCTGCCCGCCCTGCGGCTGCAGCGCCCCGAGTTGATGCCGGATTTCAGAATTCGCTCCAGTCCTGCGTATCGTCGGACCCTTTCAGGGCAAGGTTGCCCTGACTGGGTGCCGGCAGCGCGCGCTCGACGGGCTCCAAGGGTTCAGCGACAGGCGACGGTGGTGCAAGCACGACGATCTCGGCGGACGGAGCCGGCGGCCTCGGTGCTTGCCCGCCCGCCGTGTTGAAGTGCGCCACCAGTGCGGAAAGATTGCCCGCCTGCTGCGCCAGGCTGCGCGATGCGGCAGTGCTTTCTTCGACCATCGCGGCGTTCTGCTGGGTCATGAGGTCGATCTGTGTCACGGTTTCGTTCACGTCGCGCAGCATTTCCGACTGCTGCCGCGCGGATTCGGCGATGGTCTTGGTCAGCTGGCTGACTTCGCCCACGCGCGTCACGATCTGCCCCAGCGCGCGGCCGGTTTCGTCGACCAGCGTCACGCCCTGGTTCACATGATCGCTGCTGTTGGTGATGAGATCCTTGATCTCGCGCGGCATCGGCGGAACGCTGCGCCAGGGCGCGCACTTCGTTGGCGACGACGGCAAAGCCCTTGCCGGCATCGCCCGCGCGCGCGGCTTCCACCCCGGCGTTGAGCGCGAGGAGATTGGTCTGGAAGGCGATGCCATCGATTACGTTGATGATCTGAGTGATTTCCTGCGACGATTTCTGGATCATGGTCATCGCAGCCACCGCCTGTTCCACCACTTCGCCGCCCTGCGTGGCGCCGCGATGGGCATCCGCGATCGACTTGTCGACATCCGCCACGCTGCCGGCGTTCTGTTCGACCAGCATGGTCACGGCGCGCATGGATTCGCTCGCCTTGGCGATCGAGGCGGCCTGTTGCTCGGTGCGCGCGGCCAAGTCGTCCGACGCGGTGCGGATCTGGCCCGAACTGCTGTCGATCGAGATGGCGGAGGTGGCGACGGAGGACAGCGTACCCGCCAGCGCTTCGGCGGCGCGGTTGAAATCGCAGCGGATCTGCTCCTGCGATTCCGGGAAGCCGGTATCGATGCGATAGGACAGATCGGACTGGGCGAGATGCGACAGGGCCTCGGTCATCGCGTTGCTCACCGTGTCACGGGTTGCGGAAGAGGATCGCAAGTCCAGCGCGTTTTCGCGGAATACGCTCATCGCCTTGGTCATCCGGCCGACGCAGTCGGTATGGTCGGTATAGTGAATCGGGCTGTCGAGATCGCCGCGGGCGAGCGCTTCCATGCGGACGACGGTATTGACATAAGGCGTGCAGATGCGATCGCCGCTGACGATCACGGCCGCGGCCGAAAGCGCGACGACGGCGGCCGAGGCGATCAGCGGCAGGATCAGCCCGCCGCCCAGGCCCACCCAGAGCGTCGCCAGCAGGCCGAGAACGGCAAGGCCCGTATGCACGAACAGCAGGGCGCGGAATTTCTCGCGGATGGGAGCCTGCTTCTCGAACCAGTTCAGCATGTTCACGTCGTTACCCTCGGTGCCGGGCCGCGAAGCCTTCGCGCGGCCTGTTCCGCCTCTTTCTAGGGAAAGCGCGCTGTGATTGGCTGAATGCCGGGATACGTGATTTCGCAGAGGCGGCGACGGTCGCGCAGTTCGCCGGATTCTTGACAAGGGCCCACCCCGCGCCGAACGAAGCGGCCCATGACGTCTACCGCGCATCCGATCCGCCAGCACGCCCGCATCCTGACGGCCAGCCTCGTCGGCACGGCGGTCGAGTTCTATGACTTCTACGTCTATGCCACGGCGGCGGCGCTGGTGATCGGGCCGCTGTTCTTTCCGGCGGAATCGGAAGCGGCGCAGAACATGGCCTCGTTCATGACCTTCGGCCTGGCGTTTTTCGCGCGGCCGGTGGGGGCGATCGCGTTCGGCCATTTCGGGGATCGGGCGGGGCGCAAGTCCACGCTGGTCGCCTCGCTGATGCTGATGGGGCTCTCCACGCTGCTGATCGCCTTCCTGCCGACGTATGCCATGGCCGGGCCGATCGCGCCCGCGCTGCTGTGCCTGCTGCGCTTCGGGCAGGGCTTCGGGCTTGGCGGCGAATGGGGCGGGGCCTCGCTGCTGGCCGTGGAGAACGCGCCGAAGGGGTGGGAAGCGCGGTTCGGCTCCGCGCCGCAGCTGGGTGCGCCGCTAGGCTTCCTTGCCGCCAATGGCCTGTTCCTGATCCTGGCGGTGAACCTTTCGGACGCCGATTTCGCGGCATGGGGCTGGCGCATTCCGTTCCTGGCTTCGGCACTGCTGGTGGGGCTGGGCCTGTGGGTGCGGCTGAGGATCGGCGAGACGGCGGCGTTCCGCGCCGCGCTGGAAACCGCGCCGCCGCCGCGCGTGCCGATCGGCCGGCTGTTCGAGGATCATGCCGGCGCGGTGATCGCCGGGATCGCGGGCGTCGTAGCCTGCTTCGCGATCTTCTACCTCGCCACCACGTTCGCCTTGAGCTTCGGCACCAAGACCCTCGGCTATTCGCGCGAGGCGTTCCTGGTGGTGCAGCTTGGCGCCAATACCTTCCTGGCCCTCGGCATCCTGCTCGCCGGCTGGTGGGCGGACCGGACCAGCGCCCGCAACGTGCTGGCCAAGGGCGCGGCGCTGACGGCGGTGATCGGGCTGGTGTTCGGCGCGGGGCTGGGATCAGGCTCGTTGCCGCTGGTGTTCCTGACGCTGGCCGCCGCGCTGCTGGTGATGGGGCTGACCTATGGCCCGCTCGGCGCGTGGTTGCCGACGCTCTATGCCGTGCCGGTGCGCTACACCGGGATATCCGTGGCGTTCAACGTCGGCGGGATCATCGGCGGGGCGATGGCGCCGTTTGCCGCGCAGTACCTCGCGCAGCACGGCGGCACCGCCTACGTCGGGTTGTTCCTGACCGTGGCGGGCAGCCTGACGCTGGCGGGCGTGCTGTTCGGCCGCAAGGCCGGCTGACGCCTGTTCCGTCAGCTCTTGAGGCGCAGCAGGGTGAGCAGCGCCTTGCCCACCTTGCGTTCGGCATCGACTTCGCACGCGCGGATCTGCGGCTGTTCGTTGGCAGCGGTTTCCAGACTGATCCACGTGGCTTCGCCGATCCAGCCGAGCCGCACCAGCCGGTCGATCGCCACCGCACCCGCGCCGGTGCCGTAAGGCGGATCGAGCAGGACCAGGTCGACGGGGTCCTTGACCGGTCCCAGCGTCAGCACCGACGCCGCGCGCACATCGCACTTCGGCTGGGCGTGCAACGCGGCAATATTGGCACGGATCGCGCGGATCGCGGGCGGGGCCTGTTCGACGAAGATCGCCTTCTCCGCGCCGCGTGACAGCGCCTCCAGCCCCAGCGCGCCCGATCCCGCGAAGAGATCGGCCACCGTCAGCCCTTCGAAATTGCCGAGCCGGCTCGTCAGCATCGAGAACAGCGTCTCGCGCGTGCGGTCCGCCGTGGGGCGGGTGGCGTCGCCCTCGGGCGCGCGCAGCGGCCGGCCGCGCCATTCCCCGGCGATGATCCTCATGCCTGCCCCCGGCCGGCGGGCTTCAGCGTCTTGCGGAAGCGCTCGACATCGACCTGGCGGATTTCATCGGCCATGCCGCGCGGAATGTCGGCCAGAGGGAAGGGACCGTACTGGATGCGGATCAGGCGCGATACCTGCAGGCCCAGGTGCTCCAGCACGCGGCGCACTTCGCGGTTCTTGCCTTCGGTCAGCGTCAGTTCGATCCACTGGTTGCGGCCGGTGCGCCGCTCCATGTTGGCGTCGATCGAGCCATAGCGGATGCCCTCGATCTCCACGCCCTCGCTCAGCGCTTCCAGCCGTTCCTGCGTGATGTCGCCGAAGGTGCGGGCGCGGTACGTGCGGGGGACGCCGGTGGACGGCAGTTCCATCGCGCGCTTGAGTTCGCCGTCATTGGTCAGCAGCAGCAGCCCCTCGGTATTGAGGTCGAGCCGGCCGATCGGCATCAGGCGCGGCGTCTCCTTCGGCAGCGCGTTGCGCAGGGCGTTGTAGATCGTCGGCCGTCCTGCCGGATCGCGCTCTGCCGTGATCAGGCCGGCGGGTTTGTGAAAGCGGAACAGGCGGGCCGGCTCCGCGGCCGCCACGGCCTTGCCGTCCACCGTCACGCCTTTCAGGTTCTTCAACACCGTGGCGGGCGTGGTCAGCACTTCGTCGTTCAGCTTCACCCGGCCGTCGGCGATCATCCGTTCGACTTCGCGGCGCGAGGCTATGCCGGCGCGCGCCAGCAGCTTGGCGATGCGTTCGCCTTCGCGCGGCGGGCCATCGGCGGCGGGCGTGGCCGGCGTGCGCGGTGCGGCGGGTTTGCGGGGCGCGGCGGGACGCTCGGGAGCGTCGGGCCTTTTCGGAGCGGCGGGCCGTCCCGGGCGGCCGTTCCGGGGTTTGGGGGGAAGTGTCATGCCCCGCCCTTACGCGCGCTTGGCCCGCGCGTCACCCCGGCTCTTGCGGTCAGAGGCCGGCTTTCGCCATCTGCTCCGCGCAGATCGCGTGGAAGCGTGCGATCCCGGCTTCCAGCGTGCCGAGCGTGATCCGGTCCACGGCGCCGCTGGCAAGGCCCTGCTGGCCGAGTTCCGCCGCGCGGAAATCCTCCGCGCCGAACACCTGGCCGTCGAGCAGCTTCCAGCTTTTTTGCCAGTGTTTCTCCGCCTTCTCGTCGCGCGGCGGTTCGGGGATCAGCATGAAATCCTCGACCAGCGTCTGGTCCACCGCCTGCGGCATGATCGTCATCAGGTTCACGTAGTCCGGGCTGACCACGACCACGGTGGCGGGAAAGAGCTGGTAGGCGAACGTGCCCACAGCGCGCAGTTGCGCCCAGTCGGACAAGTCCACGCCCTCCATCTCCGCCGCGCGGCCGACCAGCGACCGCTTGTGCGGCCCGATCTCGTCGCCCGAGGTGATGCCGTCCTTGAAGAACGGTGCGATCGACGCCGCGTGCAGGCGCAGCACATGGTAGCTTTCCAGGAAGGCGTCCATGATCAGCTTCCAGTTCGACGCCACCCGGTGCGTGCGCCGCGCATACAGATGCTGCCCGGCGAGGCCCACCGCGGCGAAGTCCTCGCCCACGCGCGCGGCGTCGCCGAAATCGGCGTCGGGGGCTGCGGGCGCGAACCAGATCAGGCCGCCGGATTCATGGCTCGGCAGCTCGACCAGG
Organism: Novosphingobium sp. LASN5T; assembly: GCF_003856955.1. NCBI lineage: Bacteria > Pseudomonadati > Pseudomonadota > Alphaproteobacteria > Sphingomonadales > Sphingomonadaceae > Novosphingobium > Novosphingobium sp. LASN5T. The sequence goes on along the minus strand of NZ_RQSI01000008.1, from coordinate 49,202 downwards.
CCGTGCGCCGCCTTGTCGAAGCCGGGGAAGGTATCCGGGCGGGGCAGGGCGAGCAGGCGGCCGTCGGTGGCATAAGTCCACGCGTGATACGGGCAGACCATGCGCTTGCCGCAGTGGACGTCCTGCCCTTCCACCAGTCGCGTGCCCCGGTGGCGGCAGACGTTGAGGAACACCCGGATCGCGCCCTCGCCATCGCGCGCTATCAGCAGCGGCCGGCCGGTGCCATCGTGGGGCACGGCCATGTTGGGTTCGGGCAGCAGCGCCGAAGGGGCCAGCACTTGCGGCATCCGGTCGAACAGTGCCGCCTTCTCGCGCGCGAAATGCGCCGGATCGACATAGGCGGACGCGGGCACATGGGCGATGGCGGAAGCCTGCTGTCCGGCGCCGGCGGCAACCTGATGCGCCAGCGCGAGCTGACCTTCGGTGGGGCGTCCCATGGGGTCCTCTTCCCTATCTTTTGTTGTCGGGGCTAGGCATACCCCGAAAGGCCGCTAGTTTTGCGCGAAATCGGGCAGGGAGCAATCGCCGCATGAATGACGTAGGGGCGCGTGGGAAAACGGGCGAGGGAAGCGGACTGGTGGAGGCGCTAAAGCCCTATGTCGAACGCGAATCGCTGGCGTCGTTCTTCCTCGGCATCTCGTCGGGCTTCCCCTTCGCGATGATCGGCGCGACGCTGACAACGCGGCTGGCGCAGGATCACATCCAGAAGTCCACGATCACCGCGTTCACGCTGGCGTTCCTGGTCTATAACCTCAAGTTCCTGTGGTCGTGGCTGGTCGATGGCGTGCATCTGCCGGTGCTGGGCCGGCTGGGGCAACGGGTTTCCTGGATGATCCTTGCGGGCGCGCTGGTCTTTCTTGCCGTGATCAATCTCGCGCTGGTCGATCCGGCGAAGGATATCGGCGCGACAGTGATTGCCGCCGTTCTCGTCGGCGCGGCGGGCGCGACGTTCGACATCGTGATCGACGCCTTCCGGATCGAGACGCTCAAACCCTACCAGCTGGGCACGGGATCGGGCATGTCGCAATACGGCTGGCGGATCGGCTCGGCCGGTGCTGGCGGGATCGCGCTGTTCGTGGCGGCACGCCACGGCTGGACCGCTGCCTATATCGCCTGCGCGTTTCTCGTCCTGCCGGCGGTGCTGACCGCGCTGCTGATGGGCGAGCCCGCCCGCCATCGCGAGGCGACCCGGCGCAAGGGGCTGGGCGAGGTGTGGGATTCGATCACCGGCCCCTTCGTGGAGTTCTTCCGACGCCACGGCGCGCTGCTGGTGCTGGCGTTCATCCTGGTCCACAAGATCGGCGATACGCTGGCCAACCTGACCTTCCGCCTGCTGTTCGACGACCTTGGCTTCACCAACGATGAAATCGCGCTCTACGACGTGGGACTGGGCTTCTGGGCCTATCTCATCGGCGTGTTCATCGGCGGCGCGGCCTATTCCCGTCTTGGCCTCAAGCGGTCGGTGCTGTTCGCGCTGGTGCTGATGGGCGTATCGAACCTGAGCTTCGCGGCGCTGGCGGCGGCGGGCCATTCCAACCTGGGCATGGCCGGCGCGATCGGCTTCGAGAATATCGCATCCGGGTATGGCGGCGTGGTGGTCGTCGCCTATTTCTCGGCGCTGTGCGATCTGCGGTTCACGGCGGCGCAGTACGCGCTGATTTCCGCCGGCGCGAGCATCGTCGGGCGGTTCGTTACCGGCACGACCGCAGGGGCGATGATCGAGCGGTTCGGCTACGTGAACTTCTACCTGCTCACCACCGTGCTGGCGCTGCCGGGCATCGTGCTGTTCTGGTGGATGAGCCGCACGGGGCTGGTCGACGAAGCCATGGGCACGGCGGGCGAGGAATCGCCAAAAACCTAATCCGGCACTTCCCCGTTCCGCCGCAGCACATCCCCGGCAAGGTAGAGCGAACCCGCGATCAGCACGTCGCCTTCGGGCGGCAGAGCGGCCAGCGCTTCGGCCACGTTCACGAAGCTGCGCGCTGGCAGCGTCGTGAACGGCGCGAAGTCTTCCGGGCGGTGCGCGTCGTGCCCCGGTGCGGGAACGATCGACAGCGACAGCAACCGGTCCGCCAGCGGCGCGATGATCGCCGACGGGTCCTTGTTGGCGAGCATTCCCGTGACGAGATGGATTTTCGGACCGCCGGCGAAGTGGCGGGCGATGGCGAGGCCGGCATCGGGGTTGTGCCCGCCGTCGAGCCATACGGCGCGGTTGCCGGCCAGCGCGGTCAGCGGGCCGGCGCCCAGCCGTTGCAGCCGCGCGGGCCAGCGCGCGGCGGGGATGCCCCGCGCCATCGCTGCGGGCGAAACAGCAACGACGTCCTGATGGCGCAGCATGGCCACGGCGAGCGCGGCGTTGTCCGCCTGGTGGCTGCCGGGCAAGGCGGGCAGCGGCAGGGTGAGCAAGCCGCGCGCATCGCTATAGGCGATTGCATCGCCGATCTCGGCGTTCCAGTCGCGCCCGCGCATCATCACCGGCGCGCCGATCGCTTCCGCCGTATCCAGCACCGATTGCGCCACGGCAGCGGGATAGGCTTGCGTCACCAGCGAAACGCCGGGCTTGGCGATGCTGGCCTTCTCGAACGCGATGCGCGCCAGCGGATCGGTGGGCACGCCGGCTTCGGGCGTCAGCAGGAAGCCTTCGTGGTCCAGCCCCAGCGTCGCGATGCCGCACGCCGCCGCGGTCGGCAGCACGTTGGTGGCGTCGAGCCGCCCGCCCAGCCCGGTTTCGATCACGCAGACGTCGGCCGGGATGCGGTGGAAGGCCAGGAACGTCGCCACCGTGGTCACTTCGAAGAAGCTGGGGGCAAGGTCTTCCGCCGCGTCCAGCACTTCCTGGAGCAGCGCGGCCAGCAGATCGTCGCCGATCAATTTGCCGGCGATGCGGATGCGTTCGTTGTAGCGCACCAGATGCGGCTTGGTGGCGGAATGGACCGTCAGCCCCTGCGCCTCCAGCATGAAGCGCAGATACGTGCAGGTCGATCCCTTGCCGTTGGTGCCGGCCACATGGAATACCGGTGGCAGCGCGATATGCGGGTTGCCGACGCGGGCGAGCAGTTCGCGCGCGGTATCCAGCCCGAACCGGCCCTGCGGCAGCGACAGCGCGCCCAGTCGGTCAAGCTGCGCCTGCACCGCCGCGTTTTCGGAAATGGCGAAGTCGCGCGTCAGAAGTCCCTCCCGCTGGCGCGGAGTGTCACGCGGCTTTTGCGGCCGTGAGGTAGTCGATCACTTGCGCCAGAGTTGCCTTCATGTCGCGGCGGTGGACTACCATGTCGAGCATCCCGTGCGCGTGAAGGTATTCCGCGCGCTGGAAGCCTTCGGGCAGCTTTTCGCGAATGGTATCCTGAATCACGCGCTGGCCGGCAAACCCGATCAGCGCGCCGGGTTCGGCGATCTGCACATCGCCCAGCATGGCATAGCTGGCGGTGACGCCGCCGGTGGTGGGATCGGTCAGCAGCACAACATAAGGCAGGCCCGCCGCGTGAAGTTTGGCGATGGCCACGGTGCTGCGCGGCATCTGCATCAGGCTGAGAATGCCCTCCTGCATCCGCGCGCCGCCAGCGGCGGTCACCGCGATATAGGGACACTTCTCCGCGATCGCGCGCTCGATCCCGGCGATGAAGGCGTTGCCCACGGCCATGCCCATCGATCCGCCCATGAACGCGAATTCCTGCACGCCGACCACGGCCTTGTGCCCGTCGATCGTGCCGGCGGCATTGGTCAGCGCGTCCGGGCGCGGGTTGGCGGCCTTGGCCGCCTTGATGCGATCGGTGTACTTCTTGCTGTCGCGGAACTTCAGCGGGTCTTCCTTCACCTTTGGGGCGGGAAGAAGCTCGAAGCCCGGATCGAGCAACTGGGCGAACCGCGCGTCGGCGCCGATGCGGCCGTGATGGTCGCAATGCGGGCAGACGGAAAGGTTGTCCTCATAGTCCTTGGTGAACAGCATCTCGCTGCACGAGGGACACTTGATCCAGAGGTTGTCGGGCGTGTCCCGCTTCGGTGTGAAGGGCAGGGCGTTGCGAACGCGGTTGAGCCAGCTCATGCGATTTCCTTGCGGGCAGAGTGGACGGCGGCGGCGAGCGCGGCGGTGAGTTCCTTCACCGGCCCCGCCGCGTCCGCGCCATGTTTGGCGACGAGATCGACCAGCGCCGATCCCACGACGACGCCATCGGCCACCCTGGCGATGGCCGCGGCCTGTTCGGGCGTGCGCACCCCGAAGCCGACGGCAACCGGGATCGTGGCCGAAGCCTTGATCCGGGCGACGGCTTCGTCGATCGAGGCCTGCGCCGCCTGCTGCATCCCGGTGATGCCGGCGACCGAGACATAATAGAGAAAGCCCGAAGACCCTTCCAGCACGGCAGGCAGGCGCGCAGCGTCGGTGGTTGGCGTGGCCAGGCGGATCAGCGAAACGCCGGCATTGCGCAGCGCCGGCCCCAGTTCGGGATCTTCCTCTGGCGGAATGTCCACGCAGATCACGCCATCGATGCCCGCGTTCACGCATTCGGCGGCGAACCAGTCGGCCCCGCGCACGGTCATCGGGTTGGCATAGCCCATCAGCACCAGCGGCACCTCGGGATGGCGCGCGCGGAACGCGGCGGCGATGCGCAGGATGTCGGCGGTCCTGGTGCCAGCGCCGAGCGAGCGCAGGTTCGCCAGCTGGATCGCCGGACCATCGGCCATCGGATCGGTGAACGGCATGCCCAGCTCGATCACGTCCGCCCCGCCTTCGACCAGCGCGTCGAGGATGGAGGCGGTGGCGTCCGGCGTCGGATCGCCGCCCGTGACGAAGGTGACGAGGGCGGGCCGGCCCTTGGCGAAGGCGGAGGCGAGGCGGGTCACAGCGACACCCCCAGATGTTCGGCGACGGAGAAGATGTCCTTGTCCCCCCGCCCACACAGGTTGGCGAGGATGATCTGGTCCTTGCCCATCGTCGGCGCGACCTTCTTCACCGCCGCGATGGCGTGGGCGGGTTCGAGCGCCGGGATGATGCCTTCGGTGCGGCAGAGCAGCTGGAAGCCATCGAGCGCTTCCGTGTCCGTCACCGAGGTATAGTCGACGCGGCCGATTTCCTTGAGCCACGCATGTTCCGGCCCGATGCCGGGATAATCGAGGCCCGCCGAAATCGAGTGGCCTTCGGTGATCTGGCCGTCTTCGTCCTGCAGCAGGTAGGTCTTGTTGCCGTGGAGAATGCCGGGGCGCCCGCCCGCGAGCGAGGCGGCATGTTCCTTGTCCAGCCCATGGCCCGCCGCTTCCACGCCCAGCATTCTGACGCCGGTATCGTCGAGGAACGGGTGGAACAGGCCGATCGCGTTCGATCCGCCACCGATGGCGGCGACCAGCAGATCAGGCAGGCGGCCGATGCGGGACAGCATCTGCGCGCGGGCTTCCTTGCCGATCACGCTCTGGAAATCGCGGACGAGTTCCGGATAGGGGTGCGGCCCGGCGGCGGTGCCGATGATGTAGAACGTGTTGTGCACGTTCGCGACCCAGTCGCGCAGCGCTTCGTTCATGGCATCCTTGAGCGTACCCGCGCCGGCCGTGACCGGCACGACTTCCGCGCCCAGCAGCTTCATGCGGAACACGTTCGGCTTCTGCCGCTCCACGTCCGTCGCGCCCATGAAGATCACGCAGGGCAGGCCGAAGCGCGCGCAGACCGTCGCGGTCGCGACGCCGTGCTGGCCTGCGCCGGTTTCGGCGATGATCCGCGTCTTGCCCATGCGCATGGCCAGCAGGATCTGGCCGATGCAGTTGTTGATCTTGTGCGCGCCGGTGTGGTTCAGCTCGTCGCGCTTGAACCAGACTTGCGCGCCGCCCAGTTCCTCGGTCAGCCGGGGCGCGAAATAGAGCGGGCTCGGGCGGCCGACATAGTGTTCGAGCAGGTCGTCGAACTCGGCCTGGAATGCGGGGTCGGCCTTGGCCCTGCGGTATTCCTGTTCGAGATCGAGGATCAGCGGCATCAGCGTTTCGGCAACATAGCGCCCGCCGAACTGGCCGAAATGGCCACGATCGTCGGGCTGGCTGCGAAAGCTGTTGGGGGTGGCCCCTGTCGGTTCTGCGCTCATGCGCCGCGATTGGCAGAGGCCGCGCGGCTTGTCCAGATTCGCGTCCCTCGCGCGTGCGCGTTTCACCACGGGGCAAGGACAGCTCCTGGCCCGTTGTGGATTTGGACGACGTGCGCGTCGGATTGCACGATTTTGTGCTGACGTTCATCTTGCGGAAAGATGCAGTCGCTAGAGAGGCACTGCAACGTCGTGAAGGCGGTCTCGAAAGAGGCCGCCTTTTTATTTTTATATTCGGAAACGATGCTGAAAATATTCGTTACAAGCATACCGGTAAATGTGTGGCAATGATGTCACTTATATGAAGGTTTTGGTTGGATGAATGTTTTCCGTGTTGTGGCATATATGATTGAAAATTAACTGGCTGTTGCCCCCATAAAGCAAAGAAGGGGCGTTCAAGTCAGGAGTTTATTATGCGTATTGTTCTTCTTTCGCTCGCCGCCTCGCTGGTCGCGGCGACGCCGGCCCTTGCCAACGAAGTCCGCGTCGAAACGCGCGCGGGCGTCTACTGGACGGACGGCGCGACGAAGGGCACGGCCGGTGTCGCCGCCGGCTACGATTTCGATCTGGGGCCGGCCGCCTTTTCCGGCCTTGAAGTCTCGGGTGACAAGATTCTCACTTCGGGCACCAAGGTTGCGTGGGGCTTCACCGGCCGCCTGGGCGCCAAGCTCGCCGGCTCGAAGCTTTACGGCACTGGCGGTTACACCACCGAACCGTGCAGCCTGTGCGAAGGATCGTGGCATCTCGGTGCTGGCTATGAGCGCGGCTTCATGGGGAACCTCTATGGCAAGGTGGAATATCGCCACTACTTCGGCCGCAACGGCTTCAACGATGCCAACGCGGTCGTGGCCGGCGTGGGCGTGAAGTTCTGATCGCGTCAGCCACGCGATCCGGCCCCGCCTGAAGGCGTGGCATGGCTTCGGGGCGGCGTTCTTCGGGAAGCCGCCCTTTTTCTGTTTCGGTGGAGCGATCAGCCCGCGCGGGCGGCGTAACAGAACGAGGCGATGCGCTGTTCGTCCTTCACCCCGGGCGCGCTTTCCACGCCGGACGAGACATCGACCATCGGCGCCCCGGTCATGCGGATTGCCTCGGCCACGTTGTCCGGCGACAGTCCGCCGGCAAGGCCCCACGGCAGCGCCCCGCGATAGCCGGCCAGCAGCGTCCAGTCGAACGCCAGCCCCAGTCCGCCGGGCAGGGCCGCGCCTTTGGGCGTCTTGGCATCGAACAGGATGAAGTCGGCCGTGCCGGCATAGGCACCGGCGCGCGCCACATCGGCAGCCGTGGCGACGGACAGCACTTTCCACACCGGCAGGCCGAACCGCGCGCGGATCTGCGCCGCGCGATCGGGCGCTTCGTGGCCATGAAGCTGGATGGCATCGAGCCGTGCCGCCGCGACGGCTTCGGCAAGGAAGGCATCGTCGGTATCGACGAACACGCCGACCCGCGTGACCCTGCCCTGGGCCTGCTCCGCCAGCGCGGGGGCTTGCGCGAAGGCCAGGAAACGCGGCGATGGCGGATAGAAGTTGAACCCGACGTATTCGGCGCGGGCCTTGATCGTGGCGGAGAGCGCTTGCGGCGTCGTGATTCCGCAGATCTTGATGGAAGGGCCGGGCATGGCCGTGCGTTAGGCCATGCCCGGCCGCTTCGTCAAACTGCCGATCAGGGGGCGAGTTCGTAGGTGACGGTAACGCTGGCGCCCACGTCCAGTTCGCCGGCGGCAACCGGGCTGGGCGCGGCCATGGCCATCATCTTGTCGGCGCGGGCATAGAGGACCGGCGCGGGCGGCGACCAGCCGCCGCTTTCGCTGATCGTCAGCACGCGCACCACGCGCAGGCCGGCGGCGCGGGCATAGAGGTCGGCGCGGGCGCGGGCCTTCTTCATCGCGTCGACGCGGGCTTCGTCCGTTGCCGCATCGGCGTTGTCGAGCTGGAACGACGGGCCGTTGACCTGGTTGGCGCCAGCCGCCACCAGCGTATCGATCACCTTGCCGTACTGGTCGATCTTGCGCTGGCGCACGGAAACCTGATTGGTCGCCTGATAGCCGATGATCACCGGTTCCTGCTGCTCGATCGAACCGTCGGGGAGGCGCTTGGGCTGGCCATAGACCGGGTTCACCGAAAGGTTGCTGGTCTGGATGTCGCGGTCGGCAATGCCGGTGCGCTTCAGCGCGGCGATCACCGCGTTCATCTTGGCGGCGTTTTCGCTCAGCGCTTCGCCGGCGGTTTTGCCCTGCGTGGTGACGCCGGCGTTGAACACCGCGAGATCGGGTGTGCGCGTCGTCTTCCCTTCGGCCGAGATGGTCAGCACGCTGTTGCCCGGCGCGACGACCGGCGCGGTGGAAAGCGCGGCCTGCGCCGCCACCGGAGTGGCCATCATCGCCAGCGGCGCGAAAGCGGCCGCCGCAGCGACGGAAAGAAGGGCACGTTTCATGGGGGCGGTCTCCTGTTGCACTCTGTTGCGCGATCTGGACGAAGCGACGTTACGGCGTGATGAACCGTTGCAACGGAAACCGTTCAGATTGGTGAATCGTTCCGGGATCCGATTCCACCCCCGTTCCCAAAGCCCGCTATGGCTGGGATAGCCGCCATTGCCCCCGCCGCACTCGACTGCGCAACCTAGAGCGTGGCCTCGATCGCGCGTGCGGCCATTACCGGGTCTTCGGCGCGGCTGATCGGGCGTCCGATCACCAGCACGCTGGCGCCAGCATCGCGTGCCTGGCGCGGGGTAACGGCGCGCTTCTGGTCGCCCAGGTGGCCATCGGCGGGGCGCAGGCCGGGCACGACGAAGAAGCCGTTCTTCCAGCGCTTGTGCACGGCGGCGACCTCGTGCCCGGAACAGACGATGCCGTCGATGCCCGCTTCCTGCGCCAGATCGGCCAGGCGCAGCACCTGATCGTGCGCCGATCCGCCCACGCCCACGCGGGCCAGATCGCTGTCGTCGAGGCTGGTGAGGACGGTGACGGCCACGACCTTGCAGTTTTCGCCGGCGGCGGCCTTGGCGTCTTCCATCATCGCCCGCCCGCCCGAGGCATGGACGGTGACGATCGCGGGTTCGAGAACGTGGATGGACTGCATCGCGCCGGCCACGGTGTTGGGAATATCGTGCAGCTTGAGATCAAGGAAGAGCGGCAGGCCGATCCGGGCCACTTCATGCACCCCGTGATGCCCGTGCGCGCAGAAGAATTCGAGGCCCAGCTTCAGTCCGCCGACATGGCCCCGCACCTTTTGCGCAAGGGCGATCGCGGCATCGAGGCGGGGCAGGTCGAGGGCGAGGTAGATCGGATTGCTCACGGGGGTCACGCTCTTGAACTATCGGGGGTGGACGCGGCTTCGAGCTGCGTGGAGGTCGCCAGAGGCGGCGAGGGATTTTGCGCGGCAAGCAGGGATTCGAGGTTGGTGATGCGCCGCCCCAACCGCCAGCGCGTAGCACGGTACAAGGCCCACATCGGCACCAGACCCAGCAGGAAGGCGGAGATCACCAGCGCGGGCAGGCGTGTTTCCAGCACCAGCCCTTCCCAGATGCGCACTTCCACCGGTTGCCAGTTGGCGACGGAAAACAGACCTAGCACCACGACGACCGCGGTCCAGAAGATCGTGCGAACAATCCGCATTGCCTTTGTTCCCCCGGACATCCGGCCGTCTGGCCGCCTTGCTCAACAGGCCGTAACCCGCTTTTCCCTTTCGCGCGAGTCTCCGCTTATTCGCCGAACACCCGTGCGAAGATCGTGTCGATTGCCTTGAAGTGGTAATCGAGGTTGAACTTCTCTTCCAGTTCCCGCGCCGGGAGGGCGGCGGTCACTTCAGGATCGGCCTTCAGCAGTTCGAGCAGCGAAAGCTGACCGTCCGATTCCCACACCTTCATCGCGTTGCGCTGGACCAGACGGTAGGCGTTGTCGCGGGTGACACCCGCTTGCGTCAGCGCCAGCAGAACCCGCTGGGAATGGACCAGTCCGCCCATCCGGTCGAGGTTCTTCTGCATCCGCTCCGGATAGACCACCAGCTTGTCGACCACGCTGGTCAGCCGCGCCAGCGCGAAATCGAGCGTGATCGTGGCATCGGGGCCGATGAAGCGTTCGACCGAGGAGTGCGAAATGTCGCGCTCGTGCCACAGCGCCACGTTCTCCAGCGCGGGCGTGACGGCCGAACGGACCATGCGGGCAAGGCCGGTCAGGTTCTCGGTCAGTACGGGGTTGCGCTTGTGCGGCATGGCCGACGAGCCCTTCTGGCCCGGCGAGAAGTATTCCTCCGCTTCCAGCACTTCGGTCCGCTGCAGGTGGCGGACCTCCACGGCGAGCCGCTCGATCGACGAGGCGATCACGCCCAGCGTGGCGAAGAACATCGCGTGGCGATCGCGCGGGATGACCTGGGTCGATACCGGCTCTACCGCAAGGCCTAGCTGGTCGGCGACGTATTCCTCCACCGAGGGATCGATGTTCGCGAACGTGCCGACCGCTCCGGAGATGGCGCAGGTGGCCACTTCGGCGCGTGCGTTGACCAGGCGCGTGCGGCAACGGCTGAATTCGGCGTAGGCTTCGGCCAGCTTCTTGCCGAACGTGGTCGGTTCGGCGTGGATGCCGTGGCTGCGGCCGATGGTGGGCGTGTACTTGTGCTCATAGGCGCGGCGCTTGATCGCGGCGAGCAGCGCGTCGATGTCTTCCAGCAGGATGTCGGCCGCGCGGGCGAGCTGGACGGCTAGTGTGGTATCAAGCACGTCCGAGCTGGTCATGCCCTGGTGCATGAAACGGGCCTCGGGGCCGACCTGCTGGGCCACCCAGTCGAGGAAGGCGATCACGTCATGCTTGGTCACGGCCTCGATCGCGTCGATCGCGGCCACGTCGATGGCGGGGCTGGTCGCCCACCAGTCCCACAGCGCCTTTGCGCCGCTGGCCGGAACCACGCCCAGTTCGCCCAGCTTCTCGGTGGCGTGAGCCTCGATCTCGAACCAGATGCGGTAGCGGGCTTCGGGTTCCCAGATCGCAGTCATCGCGGGGCGGGCGTAGCGGGGTACCATGTTCGACTCCGTCAGATACGTTTGGCCACGCCGCTAGGAGGAGGGGGCGCGGATGGCAAGGGGCGGGCGCGATTGTTGGGATCAGGCGGCATTTTCCCTGGTATCGAGACGGCGAAGCGTGGTGCGAGAGACGTGGCACCTGAGCGGGCGAAAATGCGCGAAAGCTAACATGAGTGAGCCGATTTTGCGGAAAAAGCGCCCGCTCCATGCAATTCATCGCATAAAACGCCCGGTACATGCCCATGCCCAAGGTTCCGGCCGGAACCTTGCACAACAGGAAATGTTCACATCGGCGCTTTAGCAGTTTTCATGTTGGCAGGTTTCAGGTTTGAAGGAGTTGCTTGATGCGTGTTGTTTCCAAGAAGACCGGCGCGTTCGCGCTGTTGGCCGTGGCGGCCTTGCCGGTGCCCGGCGTCGTATCCGCGCAGCCGCAGGAGACGCCCGATTCCGGGATCACGGGCAGCGTAACCGATACCACTCCGGCTGCACCGGCGACCAAGGGGCCGGATATCGAAGGCATTATTTCGGCGCGCAAGGGTGACAGGATGCAGGTCACGTCCGCCGATGGCACCAAGTCGGTTGTCGCCATCAACGACGCAACGCGCATTCGCGCCAGCGGCGGCTTCCTCAGCATGAACCGCAGCACCCTGGCCGCAACCTCGCTGCTCAACGGCCTGCCTGTTTCGGTGAAGACGCTGCAATCGGGCGGCGAACTCGTGGCCAGCCAGATCGACCTGAAGAGCAAGGATCTCAAGGTCGCGTCGATGATCCACAACGGCACCGACCAGCGCTTTACCGAACAGGCCGCCGCAACCGAGGCGCTGCGCAGCCGCATGGCGGACATCGACCAGTACAACGTGAAGAGCACGACGAACGTGAACTTCGATACCGGAAAGGCGGTCCTGTCAGATCAGGCCAAGGCCGATCTGTGCTCGGCGGCGTCCTCGGCCGAAGGCATGGACAACGCGCTGCTGCTGGTGGTGGGCTACACGGACTCGACGGGCAGCCAGGAACTGAACCAGCGCCTCAGCGAAAAGCGGGCCGGCAACGTGGTGAACTATCTTCAGCAGGTCTGCCACTGGAAGCCCTATCGGATGCTGACCCCCACCGGCATGGCGGAAGCCGATCCGGCCGCCAGCAACGATACCATCGAGGGCAAGGCGCAGAACCGCCGCGTGGCGGTGAACGTTCTGGTCAGCAAGGGCCTCGACGGCATGTAAGCAGGCAGCGGGCCGGGGTGCGCGCGTCGTCGTTCATCCCGGCCCTGGCCTTGGCATCATGATCTTCGCATTGGAGCGGGCAATCTACGCCTGCAACAGGCGCTTTCGGAAAAGCCGCTTGACCAGCCAGTCTTCCAGGATGCGGCCGCCGACATAGAGCGCGGCGAAAATGCCGGCAAAGACATAGGCCGGGGTCGGGGTAGGCTTTCTATTGCGCTTGCCGCCCTCCGCTCCATTCTTGCCGGGCTTTTCCGGCTCGGGGGCGCCGAGCGCCTTGTCGATCGGATGCATTGGCGGAGCGTCCGCCTTCTTGGCATCGGGCTTCTTGGCCGCCGCTTCCGCCGCCGGCTTCTGGTACGCGTTGACGAGGATAGTCAACTGCGCAAAGCCGAGAAACAGCAGCGGCGCCAGGAAGCAGGCCAGCAGGGCGCGGCTGACCAGATGATAGCGCAGTCTGCCTTCTGGCGCGGTCCCTTCAACGCGCAGAACCCCGCGTTCGAATACGGACAGCGGGTCTTGCGATGCAGGATTCTTCTTGGTGAAGCTGAGCGCTGCGTCGGAGCGGACGTGCGCCGTGCCCACTTCGTCGAACACGGGTTCGATCCGGTCCAGCGCCTCACCGGCAGTCTGGCCGTCGGGCAGCGGCACGCTGCCGCGCACGTGCCAAATCCAGTCGATATAGCGCAGATTCACGCGTGGGCCTTCGGGGATGACGGTTTCGTGCCAGATCGGCTGGGCGGTCATTCCGGTCATTCGGCTGGCACCGCGCTTTCGGGCGTGTCGAACCGGCCGCGCCCGAACTTCGCCTTCAGCGTCTTCCAGGCTTCCGTGAACGGATAGTGCATCTGTTCGACGATCGACATCCGGCGGCCGCCCTCCATGCCCAGCAGTTCCGCTTCACCGTCGACGCAGGTGCCGAAGATGCGATCGATGAAGATCCAGGTGCCCGAATAGTTGCTGCGGCTCGCTTCGTAGTCGCGCGAGTGGTGCAGGCTGTGGTGCTCGGTGGTGTTGAAGATGAAGCGCCACCAGGCGGGCGTGTTGAAGCGCACGTTGATGTGCTGGTAGGTGCTGACCGCCATGCCGAACGTGCCGGCGAGAAGGAAGGCGCGCGGCAGGAAATCGAAGAACCCGCCCACGCCCAGGCCGATCAGGAACAGCTCCACCGGGTTGCCGACCGCGCCCTTGTTGATGTTCAGCTGCGTAATGTAGTGATGCGGGGCGTGGGTCAGCCACAGCGGATACCAGTTATGCATCCCGCGATGCATCCAGTATTGCCCGAAATCGAACAGAAACGAGATCAGGAACGCCTGCACCAGCAGGGGCAGTCCGACGAACCACGTGAACTTGTCCCAGTGGAACGCGTGCTGGATGCCCTTGGCCATCACGTCGCTGCCGATGTAGCTGTCGACGATGCGCAGGATGGTGTAGCCCAGCCCGACGTAGAACAAGTCGGTGGTGAGTTCCTTCCAGGTGAGCTGCCAGCTGCGGTAGCGCGGGTTCACCCATTCCAGCCCCAGCAGCAGCACCTTGAAGCCGATTCCGATGCCGATGGCGGTCGATGCCTTGGCGATGGAATTGGGCGCGTAGTACCAGAACGCCAGCAGCGCGAGCAGCATGGCAGGCTGAAACCAGGTGAAGATGAACTGCTTTGCCGGACCTCCCTCCACGCGGGGGATGTTTTCCCAGCCGATGGTTACCGGAGAGTCCGCTCCGATGATCCTTTTGCCTACCCGAATTCCGTTCATCTTGTCCCCGCGATACAAAGTATCCGGTTCAAAATGACCGAATTTGCTCCGAAGCGTTATACGCCATCAGGCGTACATGGCCGGCGGCAGTCGATGCGGGCGTTCAGATCAACCCTTTTGCCTTCAGCGAAACATGCCCTTCGCGCCCCACGATCACGTGATCGTGGACCACGATGCCCAGCAGCCGCGAAGCCTCGATCACACGCTGGGTGATCTGGATGTCGGCCCGGCTCGGCTGCGGCGAGCCGGAGGGGTGGTTGTGGATCATCCCAGCTTGCACGAATAAATGATTGATTTAATTCGAAAATTATACTGATTAAATCTCGTTGGGGGCTGAAATGAGGGGCGGATTAAATCCCGCTCACGCCTCCTCGTTACGCTACCATGACACACCCCCGTGCACCCATATTGAATGCGGTTATAGTCCCCTTTTTAACCTTGGGACAATGTGAGTCTGGCAGCGCGTTCGAGATGACAGCTCCCAGTCATACGGGAGAAAAGCCGCGCCAAGACGCAGCGAGTGGGTCATCTATTGGCGATGGCAGTACTATCAATTTGCTAGAAATGATTACCGTACGGCGTCCTCGGCTGTCCGCGAACTTTCGTCAACGCGTGAGGCAAATACGGTGCCGTATCCGGATTTTTGTAAGCAAGTCCTTGAGGAAAAGACAAGGGCCTCCGACCTTAACGCGTAACTGCTCACGGGGTTGCCAGAAAAGGTGTTGCGCCCGGAATCAGGATTTGATTCAGCCTGAGCATGTCGCCGCCGCCGCTTCATGTTCTGACCGAGGCGGAGAGGAACGCACTGCTGCCTACACAGCACGAGATGATCGAGCGGATGGCGGCTCGGATTTCGGAACTGGAGGCGCCGGTCGGTAAGCCGCGCAAGACGTGGAAGAACTCACGCGTCCCGCTCTCGAAGGACGATTTCGGCAAGGGTGGCAGTAAGGGCCGCAAGGCGAAGGACGGCAAGCGCCCCTCGCGAGTTGGCAGGCACCGGCCTCTGTCCGAGACACCGGATAAGACCGAGCGGGTCATGGCGACGGCCTGCGGGCATTGCGACAGCGATGTTTCGGGTCAGGTCCAGCGCTGCCGTCATCGCTATGATCACATCGATTTGCCTGCGATCTGGCCGATCGTCACACGCATCGAGTTGTTCGGTGGCCGCTGCCGCGAATATCGCGCCGAGGCGCCTGCCGAGATGGCGCCGGGCACGCTGTTCGGCCCCGGGATCGGCTCGCTGCTCGCATATCTGCATCACAGCCACCATGTAGGCTTTGAACGCTTGGCCCGGTTTGCCGACGAGTTGTTGTTCGGTCTGGTCATCTCCGAAGGGGCAATCGCCAATGTCTTGCGCCGCATGGGCGGCAGTGTACCAAAGCGATCGACAAGTTGCTGACCATGCGGGTGATCGCATCGGACGAGACGACGATCCGCATCAACGGCGTCATCCATTGGCAGCGGGTGTTCCTCTCCGACAAAGCCGTCCCGCACAAGTCGCCCCACGCCGGCACGCAGCGTCGCTGAGTAGGTGCTCGGCGGCCATCAGCCCGATGTGTAGATCTCTGATCGCTATGCCGGTCAACAGGAACTGGGCAAAGCGCACCCGGTGCGCCTCGCCCACGTGTTGCGCGATGTTTAATACGCCATCGACTGCGGCAACGGGGCCTTTGCCCTGAAAGTCCGCGATCACCTGCGTTGGGCCATCCGCATTGGCAAGCGACGGAGCAGCCTGAAAGACACAATGCTGGCCACCTATGCCGCCAAGGCCGACAATGTGCTTACCCGGTTGATGCGCATGCCGATCGTCCATCCGGCCGGACAGGCGCTCCTCAGACAAATCAAAGCGTGGCGAGGGAAGTTCTTCGTCTTCCTCTCCAACCGCGAGGTCCCAGCAACCAACAACATCTCCGAGAGAGAGATCTGCCCATCGGTGGTGTTCGAAAGGTCACCAACGGCTTCCGCTCGGGATGGGATGCACAGATTCATGCGGGCTATCGCTCTGTGACCGGAACGGCCCGTCTCTCCGGACAATCCGCGCTCCGCGCCATCCGCAATCCCGTCGACGGCAATTTCGCTATCGCCTGATCCGCCTCGATCCCGAGCCAACCCCGTGAGCAGTTACCTTGACGCCGCAGAGGGACTGACAACAGTTGCTTGGTCCGCGGCGTTCCTCGTTTTGGAGTGCTTGCCACGCCGGCAGGCTTGTCGATCGGGCTCGATGTGGGGGCCTTTATTGTTGGGGACGCGTGCGCGGCTCGTCAACGGTAGGGAGCAAGAGCTATTAGACCTCTGTGACGCGAGCCCGGCCGATCACCTTGGAAGGCTTGCAGACAACCATGTTCTTCTTGTCCCAGACGTCCAATTCCTCGACAGGGTACAGGACAGCTTTCCCTACCTTGATGAACGCGGGGCCAATCCGCATTCCCCGCCAACTCTCCAACGTGCTGACAGTGACAGCCCCGCGATAGCGTTCGACCACTTCCTCGACAGTCAGATACTTATTGTCGGACATAGGATGCCCCATTGGTTTTTATCCTGAAGACTTCTTTGACTGGACGACTCATGTGGTGACGCTTGGGTCGACAAAGAATGAGGTGATCCGGCTGGCCGCGCAATGGGTGGGGCAATGAAGTGCCGAACCAATCGATAAGCGTATAGAGAGACAAAAAATGGAGCTTCTTGCTTCATTTTGCTCTTCTGGTGCGTGGATTGGTCTCGGAGCCGACCCGGCGCTCCTTGAGGAAGCGCCGTGGTGGTCGACATATGACGGTTGAGATGCGAGACGGGCAGCCGGAGCGGTGGCTTCGCCGGGAACCGGCTGCACGGAACGCGCTCGCGCGTGGAGGAAGCTGGGCGGAATCAGGTCCGATGGGCGCCGGGGCAGCGCCCCGGGACTACTCAGCCGCGCCCAGCGACGCTGTGCGGAACCAGTCGGGATCGTAGCCTCGGTTACCGAGCAGCGTTTTGGCGCGGGCAAGGCGTCGAGCATGAGGGCGGCGCCCTTGTAGTCGCTCACCTGCCCCTCGCTGATCGGCATGATCAGCGGCCTGCCGTTGCCGTCCCATACGGCATGGCGTTTGGAATTCAGGCCGCCTTTTGTGCGTTCGATACGTCTGCGAACAGCCACTTTTTGAGCAGGCTGGCGGCGGTCCGATGCGCCTTCAGGTGCGTCGCATCGATCATCAGCTGGTCGGGCTTGCCGCCCCGCGCCGACAGGGCGGAGAAGATCTTGTTGAGCACGCCAAGCAGGCTCCACCGGACGAAGCGGTTGTAGATCGTCTTCGACGGACCGTAGTCGTCGGGCGCGTCGCGCCATCGCAAGCCGTTCCTGATGACGAAGATCATGCCGCTGATGATCCGCCGGTCGTCTACCCGTGGCACGCCATGCGACAGCGGCAAATATGGCTTGATCCGGCACATCTGCGCCTCCGACAACCGAATCAAATCGCTCATGGCAAGGCCTGCCAACTCCGTCATCGAATCAACCGATCCTCATCTCCGCGAATGATTTGATAGATCCTGAGCCTAGCGTAGAGGCCCCTGAGGTCACCTCATCCGAGATTTGAATTCAAGGCTTCCGCCGGCAGCCCGCAGGTCATGCAATATAGCCGCAAGGTGCCGACCCTCCATCCAAGCTGGACCTTGCGAAATCCCTCGGGCGGGAGAAACTCGCGCATATTTTCGTTGTCGTTCGGCGCAGCAGACTCGGGGGGAGAGGCTATGCAGCCCCGTAGACCACATTTCGGACAGGAAATGACTACCATGATGTCCTATCCATCCTTTTGACTGCGCCGCGCCGAACCCGCTTGTCAGAAGTGGAAGCTCAAACCGCCTGTCACGATCAGCGGATTGATGCGGATGTTGGCCCTCGCCGGCGCGCCCGCCACCGTACCGCGAGCGGTCGTGTTGAGGAAAATCTGCTTTGCATCGACAAAAAGGCTCAAGCGGTTGCTCAGCCAGCTCTCGATGCCACCCTGGAGAACAACCCCTACCGGGCTCTTGACCTTCAGGTTCTGAACCGCCGCATCGTGGTTCTTGAGCACGATCGTATAGTTGATGCCGGAGCCCAGATAAGGCTGGAAATGCTTGCCAAAGTTGGTGATGTGATACTGAACGGCGGCGACGGCCGGACCGTAGGTCACCTTGCCCAGCTTGAGCCCGGCTAAGGGGCCGGTGCCATACAGCGTGGCGGTCGGCGGTGCGCCGACCGTCAGGGATACCGAAACGTTCGGGTTGAAATAATAACCGCCCTCGATCTCGCCGGTGAAATTGTTCTTGACGCGTACGCTTGCTCCGGGGACCTGCTGGCCCCCGACAGAAATCTTGGCGCCCTCATCGTAAATCACTTCGGCCGGCCCGGCGCGGATGAACCAGTGCTTGAACGGTGCCTCTTCCGCAACGGGCGGGGGTGCGGGGGCGTCGGCCGCTCGGGGCGTCGCGTCGGCACCGGGCTCGGGCGTGTCGGCCAGCGCAGGTGCCGTAATGCAAACCGCGCAGATCGCGGCCATGATCCTTGCCTTCATAAATCATCCTCCCATGGCGCAATGTGCTGCGCTCTACTGAATCGTCTTCGGATAAGTGTTCCGGCAACTCAGCGCCGGGCATCCTGGATCGCGCGCAGCCCGATCATGAACAGCGCGATCATCACGAGGACGCCGAACAGATAAGCAGGGGCAAGCGCGAGGAAACTGAAGATATTGGCATCGCCCCATTTGTTGGGGCCAAATGACAGGCCGCGGTTCGGCGCCCAGTTTCCGAAAAAATAGAAACCGGTGTTCGACCAGCCGTCGAGAACGACGATCCAGCCCCAGAGGCGCGCCTGCTTCGGCGTAAAGGAGAGGAGCGGCAGGATGAATGCGACTGCGATCACCATCAACCCGTTCATGACGGGTCCGGTGTGCGCGCGCGCCCAGCCTTCGGCCGAGCCGGGGAGCTGGAATTTCCAGTCGATGCCGGGGAGCGGGAAGATCCCGCCCAGCAGATACATCCACAGGCCGAGGCCTCCGACCAGGGCCATGAAGATCATGAGCACGCCGTTGCCAAGCATGACATTGCGCAATGCAACGCGATGGAATGCATCGTCCTTTTCCGTCGGGGAAGCCGATGCTTGCGAGCGGGACGCCAAAGTTGCCATATTATCCTCTCCTCATTGTTTTCCCGGGTGTTCTTCACCTCAGGCGGCGGCAGCGACCGGAAGCGCGTGGAAGCGTCCGCCGTGAAACAGCAACGGCGGATGGTCCGCAAAATAAACGCCCTGTATGACGCCGAAGAATACGACATGGGTGCCGGCCTGCACCTGATGGTCGACTCGGCATTCGATCGCTGCAAGTGCCGTCTGGAGGATCGGCAGCCCGTGGACATCGCCCGCCGTCCAATCACCATGCTCGAACCGGTCGTCACCCTGCAGGCCGCTCCGGCCCGCGAACACTTCCGCTACCGGCTGATGATGCTGAGCCAGCAGATTGACCGCGAACAGGCCGGTTTCCCTGATCATCTGACACGTTCCGGTCGCGGTGTTCACACAGGCGAGGATGGTAGGCGGCGACGCCGAGACCGAGCAGACGGCAGTTGCGGTCACTCCCCGCCGGTCCCCATCACGCTGGGTGGATACGATGCTCACGCCGGCCGCGAGGCAGGACAGAGCTCTGCGAAATATGTCATCGGTTACGGACATCGGGTGTCTCCCCGGAAGGTGAAGGCCGGCCCGCACCCCAGCGGCCGGCCGACCTTCCTCATTCAGCTGCAACTGTGACTTCTTCGTCGTTCGCCGGCACCGAGAGGCGCTGCTCGATCCAGCGCTGGACGCGCTCGGGGCTCGAGAAACAGTCCCACTGCTTCTCCGGGAAGTTGAAGTTCTCGGTGAACTCGTCGGCGAGCGGCGGGTTCTGGCTAATCGCGCCGATGAACTGCAGAAGCTCAGGCGCAAGCGTGTTGAAGCCACGGAGGATATAGTTGGTCCAGCGGGTGGCGCTGAGCACCCGGTCACCGCGACGTGCGTCGACCTTCTCCATGAAGCGCTCGTCGAACACCTCATTGGCCACGATCTCCTCGCCGAGTATCACGCCGGCATAGGATGCCATGTTCGCGCCCTGGCCCAGGACCGGATCGACCACGGCCTGCACGTCGCCGAGCGCGACCGCGAGCTTGCCGTTCGACAGCCTGGTGTAGCTCGCGCGCACGGTTGGCGTGACACCGCCCTGGAGGATGTCGAGCGGCCCATTGGCAAGATCGAAGGTGTCGAGGTCGATGCGCTCGTAGCAGGTCGGATAGTGCTTCTTCAGCTTTTCGAGAAGAAGCGCGATGAAGGCCTTGGGATCGTCGTCATATTTGGTCTTGGCGAGGATCTCGAGATCGCCGCCGATATGGTTCTCCATGACGAGCGCGCTGACCATGCCGTTGAACGAGAGAGTGGGAATCTCGATCATCTCGCCCTGTCCGGGAGAGAAGAACATCGTCACGGCGCGCGTTTCCGTCTCGCGGATGCCCTTGAAGAGTCCGACGCACAGCGCGCGCTGCGGCCGATCGAATGGCGAATAGGCGGGCTCGTGGGCGAACATCTGGCCGAACGGGCCCTTGCCGGTGCATATGACGATCAGATCGTGCTTTTCGGAGATCTCCGGCAGATCCTCGTGGGCGATCGGCTCATAGACGATGGTCCCGCCGCGCGCTGCGAAATCCTCCATCAAAGCGGGCTGATAGATGCGATAATCGACGGCCCGGCTCGGCTTTTCGAGCTTCCCGTAGAATTCGAGCGGCTGCGGGCCGCCGATATAATAATAATGCCCTGCATAGCCGGCATCGGGCCAATGGTTCACGCCAAGCCGGTCCTCGCGGGACACGGTGACATGGTGGTGAGCCACGGTGTTGAGGAGGCGCATCGACGCATATTCCTCGGGCCGCCGATCGGTGTAGATCGTCGCCTCGACGCCGTTCTCGATAAGGTGGAGGCCAAGATGAAGGCCTGCGGTGCCGGCGCCGACGATGCCGATCGATTTCGTCATATCCTCTTCCTTTCGCGGATGGTCGGGAATTGCTTATTTTGTTTCATCCTATTTACCGACCGAGCGTTCAGGCGTAAATCGCCTGTTCGTGCTAGTATATATTCCATATGGAATAGGTATGACAGACCGCCTCGAAGCCTACGCCGCTTTTTCGAAAATGATGGAGCTCGGCTCCTTTTCCGCGGTCGGGCGGCAGCTTGGCATCGCTCAGTCGACTGTCAGCAAGCATATCGCAGCGCTCGAAAAGGAGTTCGGTATCCAGCTCTTCCATCGAACGACTCGCCAGATTCGGCCGACGGCTGAGGCCGAGCGGATCCATGAACATGTCCACCGCATGCTCGATGCGGCCGAAATGGCCCATGCCGTCGTGCACGGGCAGCAGCCGGAAGCGAGCGGACTTTTGAAGATCGCGGTGCCGCACACGCTGGGGCGGTGTCTCGTGCGGCCGCTGGTCCACACATTCCTCGAGCTCAATCCGCTGGTCTCGGTCGATCTTATCGTGGCAGAGCAGGAGCCGGACCTGGCCGCCGGCGGTTTCGAACTCGCGGTGGTGACGGACGCGCCCTCGGAAGGTCCGCTTATCGTGCGGACAGTCAGGCGCTTCGAATGGCTTGTCGTGGCCTCGCCCGAGTATCTCTCCCGCAACGGTATCCCAGAGACCGCTATCGATCTTGAAGACCATGAAGTGGCGTGCGCGCCGTGGATGGCAGACGGCGTCCTCGCATTCGATTCGGAGAACGGCCGGCAGGCCATCAAGGTCAGTGGACGCTTCATCACCAACAGCGACGACACAGCCTTTGAAGCCGCGATGGGTGGCCATTGCGTCGCGATCGTGCCGGCATGGCTGGCGGTCGAGGGTTTCGAGCGCGGGGCGCTCCAGATTCTGTTGCGGGACTATTTCCTACCGTCGATCGCAGTCAGCATCGTCTACCCCCAATCGCGCTACCCTTCGCGGCGGGCGAGGGCCTTCATCGATTTCGCGGCGGCGCGGATGATGCAGAGCCGTGACCTGCTCGCCCGCATCGACCCTGCGCTTGCGAGGCCGCAGCCACATTTCGTGCGTCCGGACGAGCCGATCCCGATCTGACATCAATTGATTTTGCCGTGACGATGCCATAACGCTTGTGATTAGCCGTCTGACCGTTCATGCTATTAATGTCGTCAGCATGCAAAAAGACGGGAGAGACGCCATGAAGAAGATGCTTGCCCTTTATCGGGCCCCGGAGGACGCCGAGGAGTTCCTGCGGCATTATCGCGAGGTGCATATGCCGCTGGTGCGCGCGTTGCCCGGCCTCGTCGACGTTGCCATTACCCGGATCAGCAGGACGCTGGTCGGAGAAGAGGGTGTCTTCCTCTTGGCGGAAATGAGCTTTGCGGATGACGCCGCATTGGCGGCGGCGCTCAAGAGTCCGGAAAACGCAGCGTGCGGGAAGGACGCCATGGACTTCGCGGGCAAGCTTGTGACCGTGATGACGGGAGAAACCCTCGCGCTCTGACCGGTATCACCGGCAAGATATACAGGAGAGAGATATGGCAACTGCTTCCAATATCGTGACCCCCCTCAACGACGTCACCGCCTTCCTGGGCACCGAGCATGGCCTGTTCATCGACGGGTCCTGGCGCGAAGCGCGCAGTAGCGACCGGATCGACGTCTATAACCCGGCGACAGGCGAGCGGATCGCGTCTGTCGTCAACGCCAACGCTCAGGATGTCGACGACGCGGTGCGCAGCGCCCATGCGGCCTTCGAGAGCGGCGCCTGGTCAGCGCTTGCCCCGGCGGAGCGCGAGCGGCTGCTGTTGAAATTTGCGGATCTGGTCGAACAGAATGCCGAGGCGCTGGCCCAGCTGGAAACCCTCAACCAGGGCAAGTCCATCAACATCTCCCGCTACGTCGATATTGGCGGTGCTCCGTCCTATATGCGCTATATCGCGGGCCTGGCGACCAAGGTGACCGGCGAAACTTTCGATGTCTCGATTGGTGCGATTCCGGGCGGCCGGTACAATGCCTCGACGCGGCGCGAGCCCATCGGCGTGGTCGGCGCGATCTCGCCGTGGAACTTTCCGATGATGATCGGGCTCTGGAAGATCATGCCGGCACTCGCAGCGGGCTGCACGGTCGTCCTCAAGCCATCCGAGCTCACACCCCTGACAAGTATCCGCCTTGTCGAACTCGGCCGGGAAGCAGGCCTGCCCGATGGCGTCCTCAATCTCGTGACCGGCGACGGCCGCGCCGGAAAGGCCCTGGTCGATCATCCTCTCGTGTCGAAGATCAGTTTCACCGGATCGACCGCGACCGGAAAGGCGATCGCACGAAGCGCAGCCGAGCGGATGCTGCGGACCTCGCTCGAGCTCGGTGGAAAGAATCCGGCGATCTTCCTCGCCGACGCGCCGATCGAGAAAGCGGTGCAGGGCGCTATCCTCGGCGGCTTTTTCAACAATGGCCAGGTTTGCGCGGCCTCGTCGCGACTTTATGTGGCACGCGACATATACGAGCCCTTCGTGAAAGCGCTTGCGACCGCGGTCGACGGCATGGCGATCGGGCCGGGACTCGATCCCGCAGCCCAGATCAACCCGGTCGTTTCGGCGGGTCATCGCCAGAAGATCCTGGATCATGTCAGCAAGGCTCGGGAAGATGGCGCCAGGATCGTGGCGGGCGGCGACCGGCCCGATCTGCCAGGCTATTATGTGCGGCCGACCATCGTGGTGGATGCGGGGGCGGATCTTGCCATCTCGCGCCAGGAAGTGTTCGGCCCGCTGGTGACCGTGACGCCCTTCGACAGCGAGGACGAAGCGATCAGGCTCGCCAACGACAGCGACATGGGCCTGGCCGCCTCGCTCTGGACCAACGATCTGAAGAAGACGATGGAGCTCACGTCTCGGATCAAGGCCGGAACGGTGTGGGTGAACTGCCATAATCTGATCGATCCGAACATGCCGTTTGGCGGATTCAAGGAATCCGGCATCGGTAGGGACTTCGGCGTCCGGTCGCTCGATCCCTACACCGAGGTGAAATCGGTCTGCATCGCCTATTAATGGATCGCAGGCCTGCATCGGCTGTCGCTGCGCGGCGGCGACGGTCGATGCCTGTGGCCTGGTTAGCCGAGTATCGCCTTGTCGAGAGGTTCAGCCGTCACCGGATACCCAAGATTTTCCGGAATGCAGAGATGCGGAATGCCTCCACGATCTTCGATCCAGGGGCTCACCATGCCGATCGGACGCTGGGCGGCATCTTCGCAGGCCTCAGCGATGTTTCCGAAATGTGCCAGTCGCTCGACATTGCGGCGGGTCGGGAACATAAGCTTCGTCGTCCCCTGATCCGCGCCGTCGAGCAAAGCCTTCGCACTCGTCCAGAAGACACGCGAAATCTCCGAGCCGTCAGCGATCGGGAGCGGTAGAGCCTCCGGCGCGCGGGCGAGAAAAAAATGCGTGTCGAAGGGACGTTTCTCGAGACCCACCGGGCACCAGCGCGCAAACGGGACGAGGGTTGCGATCGCGAGCCTGACGTTCCGCTCCGCCAGAATGGCAGATAGGGAACGACCGGCGCGAAGCTCCACGCCGATCTCGAACATGGCCTGTTCGCACGGCCTGGGCTCGGCCGCTATCAGGATGCCCGTTTCTTCCGCCGTCTCGCGGATCGCGGCGACCTTCGCGGCGTCGAGCGAGTGATTGGCAGAGGCGTAATCTACCGGCTCGATCCGCCCGCCGGGAAAGGCGACCGCGCCGCCTGCGAAACGCAATCCTGCGGCACGTTCGACCATTAGCAGCTCGGGAGCGGTCGGCCCGTCACGCATGACGATCAGGGTCGCGGCAGCTATCGGTGCTTCGTCCTTCATCGGTCAGAGGCGAGGGAATTCACGCGCTCAGCGCCTGGAGCCTCAGATCGCGAACATGCGACGCCTTGCCGGTGGATCGCGGAATATCTCCGATCCGCCTCAGGTTGATACGCGCCGTGACGCCGATGACATCCTTCACGTAGGATGCAAGCAGCCGGCATTGGGCGGCGCTCGCTTCATGGTCGAGGTCGCCGCGCGGCTCGACTTCGATCAGCACCTCGTCCATTCGCGAAGGCCGGCTGATTTCGATGAGGAAATGGGGCGCCAGACCCGGGCATTTGAGAACCTGTTCTTCGATTTGCGTGGGGAAGACGTTCACGCCACGAATGATCAGCATGTCGTCGCTTCGGCCGACGATCTTGGCGATACGCCGATAGGGAAGCCCCTCGCCCGGCAACAAGCGGGTAAGATCGCGGGTGCGGTAGCGGATGATCGGCAGTGCCTCCTTCGTGAGCGACGTGAAGACGAGCTCGCCTTCCTCGCCGTCTGGAAGCACTTCTCCGGTCTCGGGATCCACGATCTCGGGGAGGAAATGATCTTCCCAGATGGTCGGGCCGGACGTTCCCGCGATCTCCTGGGCAACGCCCGGTCCCATGACTTCGGAAAGGCCGTAGATGTCGCTTGCCCGGATGTCGAACGCCTCCTCGATCTCGCGCCGCATTGCTTCGGTCCAGGGCTCCGCGCCGAAAATCCCATAGCGCAGCGACGTCGCGCGCGGATCGAGGCCCTGCTTGCGATATTCGTCGAGGATACAGAGCATATAGCTCGGCGTGACCATGATGATCTCGGGCTTGAAGTCCTCGATGAGCTGGACCTGTTTTTCGGTCTGGCCCCCGGACATCGGAATGACGGTGCATCCGAGCGCTTCGGCTCCATAGTGGGCGCCCAGACCGCCTGTGAAGAGGCCGTAGCCATAGGCGATATGCGCCTTCATGCCAGGCCGTCCGCCCGCGGCATGGATGCAGCGCGCGATCAGGCTAGACCAGGTCTTGA
This sequence comes from Novosphingobium sp. LASN5T, assembly GCF_003856955.1. Taxonomy (NCBI): domain Bacteria; kingdom Pseudomonadati; phylum Pseudomonadota; class Alphaproteobacteria; order Sphingomonadales; family Sphingomonadaceae; genus Novosphingobium; species Novosphingobium sp. LASN5T. The sequence continues at coordinate 23,335 of NZ_RQSI01000008.1, read as the reverse complement.
TATCGTTGGCGGTATATCCGACGACGGTGGGGCGACCGGTCGTTCCGGACGAGGCATGCACGCGCGAGACCTGCTCCTGGGGCACCGCGAACATTCCGAACGGGTAGGCCGCCCGCAAGTCCGCCTTGGTCGTGAACGGCAAAAGCGCAATGTCGGCGAGCGACCGGATATCGGCCGGGCTCACGCCCCTCTGCTCGCACTTTGCCCGGAAACTTGCGACGTTGCGATAGGCATGCGCCACCGACCATTGCAGTCGCTCGAGCTGGAGCGCCTCCAGTTCTGCTCGCGTCCTGGGTCCGTAATCCATCTTTCTCTCCCATCCCTCTTTTATAGATCAGAAGGCATTCATCGTGAGCAACTCGTAGGCGGCGACTATATCGTCCGCCGTATCGGTGACGGTCACGGCCCAGCGGACCTCGCCATAGTCGTCGTTGCGCCGGGTCTTCGCTTTCACCGTCAGCGAGACCTTGATCGCCTCTCCCGGGGAGACGGGCTTCACGAAGCGAAGCGAGTCCAGCCCGGTATTGGCCAGCACGGGCCCGGGCGCCGGATCGACGAAGAGGCCCGCGGCGAAAGACAGGAGGAGATAGCCATGCGCCACACGGCCCGGGAAGAACGGGTTCGCCGTGGCCGCCTCTTCATCCATATGGGCGTAGAAGGTGTCGCCCGTGAACGTCGCGAAATGCTCGATATCCTCGAGCGTGATCGTGCGCGACGCGGTGTCGAAGGTCTTGCCGATCGCCAGTTCGTCGAACCGCACGCGGAAGGGATGCTCGCCCTCGCTGGGCTTGGGCGCGCCGGGCAGCCACTGACCGACGATGGCCGAGATCGTTCGCGGGCTGCCCTGCAAGGCGGTGCGTTGCATATAGTGCTTCACGCCACGAACGCCGCCCATCTCCTCGCCGCCGCCGGCACGGCCGGGTCCGCCGTGGATCAGCATCGGCAGCGGCGAGCCGTGACCGGTCGATTCCCTGGCGCAGTCGCGATCGATGAAGATGACGCGGCCGTGATAGGCGCCCGCACCCAGCGTGAATGCACGCGCGATCCCGGGATCATAGGTGAAGACCGACAGCACCAGGCTACCCTTGCCGCGATTGGCGAGCGCGACAGCGTCGTCGAGATCCTTGTAAGGCATCAGCGTGGAGACAGGACCGAACGCCTCGACATCGTGGATGAGGTCGGCACTCCAGGGATCGTCGGCCCGGAAGAGCAGGGGTGAGATGAAGGCGCCGCTCCCGCCCGCATCGCCGGTGACCTCGACGCTGTCGATGGCGCCGAAGGCGAGACGCGCCTCTGTTGCAAGTTCGCGTGCCTTCTCGCGCACATCGTCCAATTGCGAGGCGCTGGCGAGCGCTCCCATCGTTACCCCCTCGATCCGCGGATCGCCGACGACGACCTTGGCGAGTCGGGCCTTGAGCGCCGCCTCGGCATCGTCGAGCAGGGCGGCCGGCACGAAGGCGCGCCGGATCGCGGTGCATTTCTGACCGGCCTTTACGGTCATCTCACGCACGACTTCCTTGATGAAGAGGTCGAACTCGGGGCTATCCGCGGTCGCGTCGGGACCGAGGATCGACGCGTTGAGTGAATCCCGTTCGGCGATGAAGCGGACCGACTCTTGAGCGATCGTGGGATGCGACTGGAGCTTCATCGCGGTCTGGGCCGAGCCGGTGAAGGAGACGACGTCCTGGCAGGTGAGATGTTCGAACAGATCGCCGGTGGAGCCCATGATGAGCTGCAGCGCGCCGCGCGGCAGAACCCCGGCGTCCAGCATGATGCGCACGGCCGCTTCGGCGACATAGCCCGTCGAGGAGGCCGGTTTCACGATGGCCGGAACGCCTGCGAGCAGGGTCGGCCCGAGCTTCTCCAGCATACCCCAGACGGGGAAGTTGAAGGCGTTGATGTGCAAGGCCACGCCCTGGAGCGATGTATAGACGTGCTGGCCGATGAACGTGCCCCGCTTCCCGATCGGCTCCACGGCGCCATCGATCAGGATCGTGTCGTCGGGGAGCTCGCGCCTGCCCTTGGATGACGTCGTAAACAGGGTTCCCGCGCCGCCCTCGATGTCGATCCAGCTGTCGGTGCGCGTCGCGCCTGTCTGGTAGGAGATCTCGTAAAGCTCTTCCTTTCGCTCGATGATCGCCTGCGCGAGCGCCTTGATCATGACGGCGCGCTGGTGGAATGTCATCGCCCTGAGCGCAGGGCCACCGATGTCGCGGCCATGTGCGAGCATCGCCTCGAAATCGAGGCCCTGGCTGCCCGTAAGCGCGACCGTCTCGCCGGTGATCGCGGAACGCACCTCGGACAGGTCTCCTGCCGCCGTCTTCCACTCATCGAGCGCGTAATTCTGCAGGGTGATCGGAAAGTTCGTCATATAATCCTCTTGCTCGAATTCCTGGTTCAGCGTCCCGTGAACTGCGGCTTGCGCTTCGCCATGAAGGCGGCGACGCCTTCGCGATAATCCTCGGAAAAGCCGAGTTCACGCATCGCGTCGCGTTCCAGCTCGAGCTCGGTTTCGATCGGCTGGAGCCAGGACTGGCGGATAAGTCTTTTGGTGGCGGCGAGGCCTCTGGTGGGACCGGCCGCAAAGCGCGTCGCCAGCGCCTCCACTTCGGCGCCCAGGGCTTCGTCATCGACGCATTTCCAGATCATGCCCCAGCGTTCGGCGGTCTCGGCGGGCAGGGGGTCTCCGGTCAGCGCCAGCCCGAGCGCCCGCGCCTGCCCAACGAGCCGCGGCAAGACCCAGGTGCCCCCGGAGTCGGGAATGAGCCCGATATTGGCGAAGGACTGGATGAATTTCGCGCTGCGCGCGGCGATGACGATGTCGCAGGCAAGCGCGATGTTGGCGCCCGCGCCCGCCGCGACGCCGTTGACCGCGCAGATGGTGGGCTTTTCGAGATTGGTGATCCGCCGGATCAGCGGAGCATAGAAGCGTTCGACGGATTCGCCGAGATCCACGGCCTGTTCGCCCGGCGCAACCGCGCGATCGGCGAGATCCTGGCCGGCGCAAAAGCCGCGGCCCGCACCGGTCAGCACGAGCACGCGCGCGCTCTGGTCAGCCGCCGCGATGTCGAGCGCGGCCGCGACCTCCTCGTGCATCTGTGCGGTGAAGCTGTTCAACCGATCCGGCCGGTTCAAGGTGAGCTTCGCCACCCCGTCCGCCAGATCGAAGTCGATGGTCTGGTAACTCATCAACGCCCTTTCCGATTCATCCTCTTTAATAGACTGCCCGGTCGGACTATTATTGGCAAGCGGGAAATTGCTGGTTAGGAAAGTCCCCAAGGAGATTCGGATGAACAGGAAGGTTGCGGTCATCGGCGCGGGCACGATGGGAAGCGGTATAGGCCAGGTAGCCGCGACGGCGGGGCATGAGGTGGTAGTGATTGACCGCGACGCGAGCGCTCTCGATCGCGGTCGGCAGCTCCTCGCAAAGTCGATCGGTGCGCTGGTCGCGCGCTCGCGGCTCGATCGGGACGATGCCGACACCATCGTAGCACGTATTGGCTGGTCGCAGGAGCTGGGCGATGCCGCGGACGCGGGCCTGATCATCGAGGCCGTGCTCGAAGACCTCGATGTCAAGCACAGGCTCTTCGCGGACCTCGGCGCGCTTGCCGCGCGTGACGCCATCGTCGCCAGCAACACCTCCTCGCTCTCGATCTCCGAGATGGCGCGCAGCCTGCGCCATCCCGAGCGTTTCGCTGGCCTTCACTTTTTCAACCCGGTGCCCGCGATGAAGCTCGTCGAGGTGGTCGCGGGGGCAGAGACCAACCCTGTGGTTGTCGAGCAGCTGACCCGCCTCATGGCCGCGTGGGGCAAGCACGCGGTCGCGGTGAAGGATGTGCCCGGCTTCATCGTCAATCGCGTGGCGCGGCCCTTCTATGCCGAGGCCTTCCTGGCACTCGACGAAGGAATTCCAGCCGCGCTGATCGACGACGCGATCAGCAGCGGGGGCGGGTTCCGGATGGGGCCGCTCACGCTCGCGGATATGATCGGCCACGATGTGAACTATGCGGCCGCCCGCTCGGTCTTCGATGGGATTTCCCCGCACGCGCGGTTTCGGCCCCAGCCGGCGCAGGCGCGGCTGCTGGACGAAGGGCGACTAGGCCGCAAGTCGGGCAGGGGGGTCTATGACTATGGAGCCGCCGAGAAAACCGGGCAGGTCGATCAAACGACCGCCAGCCAGCGGCCAGCGCCTCAAATCGCCGTCGCCCAGGACGCGCAGGACTTTCTCTGGCTGAGCGGGAGGCTGTCGACCTCGCCTGCGACAGGAATACCTGCCGGCAGCATTTCGGTTGATGGCGTCATCGTGGCGAAGGGAGACGGCCGCACGCTCGATCAGCGGCGCGAAGTGGACGTCCTCCTCGACCATGTTCATGACCACGCCATATCGCCGGTGCTGATCGCATCGGCGCGCGACGAGCGTTCGGCTGCGGCCGCCGCGGATCTCGCCTTCGCGCTCGATAAGAGGCTTCTTCTCCTTCCCGACCGGCCGGGCCAGATCGTCCTGCGGACCCTGGCGCAGCTCGTCAATGGCGCGGCGGATGCCGTCGAGGATGGCATCGCGCCGGCCAACGCCATCGACGAGGCGATGATCCACGGTGCCAATTATCCGCGCGGGCCATTGGCCTGGGCCCGCGATTTCGGGCCTGCCAGGCTGAAGCAGACACTCCTCCATATCGCTGCCGGCACGGACGATCTTCTTTATTCCCCGTCGCGCGGGCTCGACCGCCTGTGAGCGATGCGCGAGCCAGAGCGATCACCGATCTCCTGCGGACCCGCGAGACGATGGGCGCCGAGTGGGGGATCGAGATCGAGGAGGTGCGGACCGGATATGCCCGCATCGCCGTCACCGTCAACGCCTTCATGCTCAACGGCTATGAAACCGCCCATGGCGGCGCGATCTTCACGCTGGCCGATCAGGCTTTCGCCTATGCCTGCAACTCCCACGATGCCTTCACCGTAGCGCACGCCGCGTCGATCAGCTTCCTCGGCCCCGCCAGACGCGGCGACCGTCTGATCGCGGAAGCGAGCGAAGTCATGCTGTCCGGCCGCAGCGGCGCCTATGCGGTGACGGTGCGCACGAGCGAGGGGCGCGCCGTCGCGTCCTTTCACGGCCTTTCCCGCACCATCGGCGGTGCGATCCTGCCATCGGAGAACCAAGACGATGCCTGACGCTTTCATCTGCGACGCGATTCGCACACCTGTTGGCCGCTATGGCGGCAGCCTTGCCGGCGTGCGCGCCGACGACCTTGCCGCAGTCCCGATCCGGGCCCTTGTCGAGCGCAATCCGAAGGTCGACTGGGCCGCGCTCGACGACGTCATTCTCGGCTGCGCCAACCAGGCAGGCGAAGATAATCGCAATGTCGCCCGCATGGCGGCGCTGCTGGGAGGTTTCGGCGAGCAGGCCCCGGGCACCACCGTCAACCGCCTGTGCGGCTCGGGGATGGACGCGGTCGCAATGGCGGCTCGTGCGATCAAGGCGGGCGAAGCAGAGTTCATCGTCGCAGGTGGGGTGGAGAGCATGACCCGCGCGCCGTTCGTCATGCCCAAAGCCGACGGGCCGTTTTCGCGGTCCAACGCGGTTTACGACACCACCATCGGCTGGCGGTTCGTGAACAAGGCGCTCAAGGCTCAATTCGGTATCGATTCGATGCCGGAGACCGCGGAGAATGTCGCCCAGGATTTCCACGTGACGCGCGAGGATCAGGACCGGTTCGCGGCCGAAAGCCAGCGCCGCGCAGCGTCGGCCCAGGCGTCCGGCCGGTTCGATGCCGAGATCGTTCCCGTCGCGGTCCCGCAAAGGAAAGGCGATCCTCTGCTTGTCACCCGCGACGAGCATCCGCGCGAGACCAGCGTCGAAACGCTCGCCAGGCTGAAACCTATCGTGCGCCCCGACGGAACGGTCACCGCCGGCAATGCATCCGGTGTGAATGATGGAGCGGCCGCCATCATCGTGGCGAGCGAGGCTGCCGCCGCAAAATATGGCCTCACGCCGCGCGCCCGCGTGGTGGGCGGCGCGGTTGCGGGCGTTCCTCCGCGCATCATGGGGATCGGTCCCGCCCCGGCTTCCGAAAAGCTGCTCGCACGGCTCGGCCTTTCGATCGGCGACATGGATCTTGTTGAACTCAACGAAGCCTTCGCCAGCCAGGGCCTGGCCGTGATGCGCCGGCTCGGCCTGCCCGACGATGCGGAGCATGTGAACCCGAATGGTGGTGCGATCGCGCTCGGTCATCCGCTGGGCATGTCGGGCGCGCGCCTCCTGCTGACCGCCACCGAGGAGCTCCAGCGCCGCGGCGCCCGCTATGCGCTGTGCACGATGTGCATCGGCGTCGGGCAGGGCATCGCCACGATCATCGAGCGGGTCTGAGCGCACAAAATTAGTTGACCGTCCGGTCGGTGAATTATATACCGGATTCGTACTGAGAAGGAGCAAGCCGATGTATACCACCGAGCTCAAGGAGCAGGGCGGTAAGGTCGCCCCCGTTTCGATCGTGTCCGAAGACCCGGAACTCGTCGCCGCCTTCGAGGCGCGGGTGGCCGCGGACGAATTCATCGAGCCCAAGGACTGGATGCCCGAGGCTTATCGTCGGACGCTCGTGCGCCAGATCTCGCAGCATGCGCATTCCGAAATTGTCGGCATGCTACCGGAAGGCAACTGGCTGACGCGCGCGCCGTCGCTGCGACGCAAGGCGATCCTGCTGGCCAAGGTGCAGGACGAAGGCGGCCACGGGCTCTATCTTTACTGCGCCGCCGAGACGCTCGGCACGAGCCGAGAGGAGATGATCGAGGCGCTTCATGCGGGCAAGGCCAAGTACAGCACCATCTTCAATTATCCGACGCTGACCTGGGCCGATATCGGCGCCATCGGCTGGCTCGTCGACGGCGCCGCGATCATGAACCAGGTGCCGTTGCAGCGCACGTCTTATGGTCCCTATGCCCGCGCGATGATCCGCGTCTGCAAGGAGGAGAGCTTCCACCAGCGCCAGGGTTACGAGATCATGATGACGCTGGGCGCCGGTACAGCCGAGCAAAAGGCGATGGCACAGGACGCGCTCAACCGCTGGTGGTGGCCCTCGCTGATGATGTTCGGTCCGCCCGACGCGGATTCGCCCAATTCCGCGCAAGGCTTCCGCTGGCGGATCAAGCGCGACAGCAATGACGATCTCCGCCGGAAATTCGTCGATGCGACCGTGCCGCAGGCGGAGTTCCTGGGCCTGACGATCCCCGATCCCGACCTTCGCTGGAATGCTGAGAAGGAAGGCTATGATTTCGGCGAGATCGACTGGGAGGAATTCTATGCCGTGGTTCGCGGCGAGGGACCGACCGCCAGGGAGCGCATGAAAGCCCGACGCGACGCCTGGGAGCAGGGCGCCTGGGTCCGCGAGGCGGCCGACGCCCATGAAGCCAAACGCCGGGCCCGGCTTGCCGCCTGAGACCTGTCGACACCATAAACAAGGACGATTTTGATGAGCCACGATTGGCCGCTCTGGGAGGTCTTCATCCGGTCGAAAGGCGGGTTGAGCCATAAGCATGTCGGGTCGGTGCATGCGCCCGATGGGGAACTTGCCCTGCGTCATGCGCGCGACGTCTATACCCGGCGGCTGGAAGGCGTCAGCCTCTGGGTCGTACAGTCGAGCGATATCGTCGCTTCCGACCCGGACCAGTCCGGCCCGATGTTCGAGCCGGCGGAGACGAAGATCTATCGCCATCCGACCTTCTACGACATCCCAGACGCCGTGGGGCATATGTGATGGCGCCGTCGCTTCCGACCATCCAGCCGGGCGATGTGGCTAATGCCGAAAAGGCGCGGGCGGGCGGCAGCTTCGACGCGGGCGAAGCGGTCGAGCATCATGGGGCGCTCTTCGACTATCTTCTGCGCCTTGGCGATGACAGCCTGATCCTGGGTCAGCGTCTCACCGAATGGTGCGGGCATGCGCCGGCGCTCGAGATCGACCTCAGCCTCGCCAATATCGGTCTCGACCTGATCGGTCAGGCGAGCCTGTTCCTCAACCTGGCGGGCGAGGTGGAGGGAAAGGGCCGCGATGGCGACAGGCTGGCTTTCCATCGGGATGTTCTTGCCTTCCGCAATTGCCTGCTCGTCGAGCAACCGAACGGCGATTTCGCGCAGACCATCGCGCGGCAATTCCTGTTTTCCACCATGCAGCTGTCGCTGTTCGAACGACTGACCGGCTCGTCCGATCACCGGATCGCGGAGATTGCCGCCAAGGCGGTCAAGGAAGTGCGCTACCATGCCGAGCTTGCCTCCGACTGGGTGGTCCGGCTCGGAGACGGTACCGAGGAAAGCCGGCGGCGCATGGTCGACGGCCTGGACTGGTTCTGGCGCTTCGTTGACGAGATGTTCCAGAGCGATGAGATCGAGCAGTCCTTGACCCGCGCGGGTATCGCGGTCGATCGGGCGGAACTTCGCCAGGGTTTCGACGCGACCGTCGGAAACGTGCTGCGCGACGCCACCTTGCCCCTCCCCGAATATCCCCGCGCCCTTACTGGCGGCCGGATCGGCCATCATGGCGAGCATCTCGGCCATCTGCTCGCAACGATGCAGTATCTGCCGCGCACCTACCCTGACGCGGTCTGGTGATCGGCATGGTTTCCGAGGTCCTTGACGATGCCGTTGCCGACCGGATCATGGCGGTTCTCGCTACCGTTCCCGATCCGGAGATACCGGCGGTGTCGGTGACGGACCTGGGCATCGTCCGCGGCGTGCGTTGCGATCCTCCGGTCGTGACCATCACGCCAACCTACACCGGCTGCCCCGCGACGCTGGTCATCGAGGCATCCGTCCGCGCGGCTCTCGACGAAGCCGGCTTTGCCGATGTGGGGATCAAGACGGTCCTTTCGCCGCCATGGACGACCGACTGGATCAGCGACGAGGGACGCGAGAAGCTGCGCGCCTATGGCATCGCACCGCCACCCAAAGGCGCCGGATCGCGATCGCTTCGGGCTGACTCTCCTGCCGAATGTCCCCGCTGCGGATCGCTGCATACGCAGGAGGTCAGCCGTTTCGGATCGACCCCGTGCAAGGCGCTGTGGCGCTGCCTCGACTGCCAAGAACCGTTCGATCGCTTCAAATGTCATTAGGAACGCCAATGTCGACCGCTTTCCATCCGCTCAAGATCCTGGACGTCGCCCACGAAACCGATCAGGCGATCGCGGTGACGCTCGAGCCTGATCCGTCGCTTGCCGAGACCTTTGCCTTTCTTCCGGGACAGCATCTGACTTTCCGCGCGGAAATCGCCGGGCAGGATGTGCGCCGCAACTATTCGATCTGCGCGGCACCGGGCAACGGCCCGCTGCGGGTCGCCATCAAGCAGGTGGAAGGCGGACTTTTCTCCGGCTGGGCGCTTCAATCATTGAAGGCGGGCGATATCATCGAAACGATGGCACCGCGCGGCCATTTCACCTGGAAATTCGAGCCCGAGGCTCGGCATCATTATCTGGCCTTCGCCGCGGGCTCGGGCATCACGCCGGTTCTCTCGCTCATCAGGACGGGCCTGGCGATCGAGCAAGACAGTCGTTTCACGCTGCTCTATGGCAATCGGAGTTCCTCCTCGATCATGTTTCTCGAGGAACTCGCCGCGCTGAAGGACCGCTATCTGGGTCGGCTCCAGATCTATCATTTCCTCACCAGCGAGTTCGACGATATCGAATTGTTCAACGGTCGCCTGGACGAGGCGCGGATCGCCATGGTCCTGGACTCGCTTGTCGACCCGGCCGCGATCGATGTCGCGTTCATCTGCGGTCCGGGTGCCATGATGGACGCCGCCGAGCTGGCGATGCTGGGCGCGGGCCTGTCGCCGGAACATGTCCTGACCGAGCGCTTTTCCACCGGCGAGGAGAGCGAGACGGAACGGCAAGCGGATCGTGAGAGCCGCCGGAAGGCGCAGGGCCTGCGGATGGAAGTTCGTGTCGACGGACGGCGCCGGGCCATCGAATTCGATGCCGAGAAGGGCAATATCCTCGAGAGCGCCCGGGCCTCCGGACTCCCTGCGCCCTATGCGTGCAAGGCGGGCGTGTGCGCGACCTGTCGGGCCAAACTGGTCGCTGGCGAGGTCACCATGAAAAAGAATTACGGATTGAGCCCGCAGGAAGTCGAGCAGGGTTACATCCTGACCTGCCAGTCCATCCCGGCCGGCGAGGGTGTGGTTGTCGACTATGACAGCTGAGGCCCCCATGCTGCTCGCGTCGCGGCCTTCCGATGGCGTGTTGCTGCTGACCCTCAACCGGCCGGCAAGCCGCAACGCTCTCGCGACGCCTCTGCTCGAGATGATCGCCCGCGAGCTGATGGGCGCGGCCGACGATGATACCATTCGCTGTGTCGTCCTTGCCGGAAACGAGAAGGTATTCGCGGCGGGTGCCGATCTTGGGGAACTGGAGCGCTCCGACGGAAAGGAGCCGATCGCCGGGCCGCGCTGGAACGCCTGGGCCTGTATCGCGGGCTTCCCCAAACCGCTGGTGGCGGCGGTCGAGGGCTGGTGCCTCGGCGCGGGCTGCGAACTGATGCTGCGCTGCGACATCGTTGTCGCGGCCGAAAATGCCAGGATCGGCCAGCCCGAAACCAATCTCGGGATCATCCCTGGGGCAGGGGGCACTGCGCTCCTGCCGCGCCTCGTAGGACGGGCCGCCGCCCTGGATATGGTGCTGACGGGCGAGCCGATCCACGCCAGGCGCGCATATGATCTCGGGCTGATCGCGCGGCTGGCCCGGGACGGCGAGGCCTTGTCCGATGCGCTGACCCTTGCAAGCAAGCTCGCCTCGCGCGCACCTCGCGCGCTCAAGGCTGCGAAGGCCAGCATAAGAGACGCCGCGGATCGTTCCTTGAGCGAGCATCTCTGCGCCGAGCGCCAGCGCTTTCTTGCACTGCTCGCCGGTCCGGAGAAAGCCGAGGGCATCGCGGCCTTCCGCGAACGACGCGATCCGGTCTGGCCGGCAATGTCCTGCGGCTGATGGCCAAGGCCCTGGTCCGGTGACGGGGGCCATCGGGCAAGGCGCACATGTGGCCGGTCGATCCCGTCTGGAATGGCTATTGGTCGCTTGCAGCAGCTGCCGTCCTCTCGAGGCCGACCGGCCGGTCAATCATTGCTTGAGAATTTCGGGCCGATCCGGATAATAGGGTCGGTTCTTATACTCTTGTGTGGATTGGACGGATTGATGGCGCGCACCCAGGCCCCGGATTATGAGGAGCGCCGCATAGCGATCGTCGACAAGGCAGCCGAACTCTTTGCTCGGCGCGGCTTCACCGGCGCATCCCTCTCCGATCTCGCCGCAGCGTGCCAGACGTCCAAGTCGCTCATCTACCATTATTTCCCTTCGAAGGAGGATATTCTTTACGAGGTGATGTCTTCGCACATCGATCAGCTCGTGGAGGATACCCATCAGGTGGCCCGGGAAGGCGGGCGAGCCGCCGACCAGTTCAACAGGCTGATCCATGCCTTCCTGCGCCACTATATGGGCGCGGCGAGCCGCCAGAAAGTGCTGTTGAACGAGCTGGCGCATTTGCCAGACGCAATGCGTGAAACGATCGTGAGCAAGCAGCGCCAGGTGGTCGAAGTGACCCAGAAGCTACTCACCGCTCTCACCCCGGGTCTGGCCGGCGACCCGAAACGGGCACGCGTCCAGACCATGCTGCTCTTCGGGATGATCAACTGGACCCACACCTGGTACGATCCTGACGGAGACATAAAGATCGACGAACTGGCGGAAATGGTTCTCGAGCTGATCGGCAAGAAATCCGCGAGCGGCAAACGGGCAGCATAGCAATCTGCTGTCATCCCGTTCGCTATTGTAACGGCACGATGATGCTGAGCGGAGCTCTTTCGCTCACTGACATACGAACTGCCCAGGCTGATGATGCGCGGGGCAGACCCCCGGCATGATCGTGGCCGGTGAGCCGACCACCGGGCATGGGCTGTACGACTAGGCCCGCCACCCTTTTCGCACAGCTTCCATCAAATGCCTGGAGCGGGATGCGTTCTTGGGCCGGTAGCCGATCATGAGCGGGATTGGGGAAGGTCCGTCGACGAGAGGACGCGTGATGACGCGCGGGAGCAGGAGCTGGTCGGCATATTTCGGCAAAAGCGAAAAGCCTCCGACCGTGAGGATGAGCGACAGCGCCGAGGCAATGTTGGCGGCCGTGTGGACCGGGCGCAGCGGCAGGTCCTTGCGCTGCGCCCAGGCGTCGATGGCCACGCGCAGAGCCGGGGCGGACCGACGCCCGACTGACACATAGGTCTGATCGATCAGGTCCTCGAAGACGAGCTCGGGCTTCGCAGCCAGAGCATGGTCGTCGCGCAGAAAGGCGGTGAGGCCGTGATAGCCCGCAATCTCGAAATGGATATCCACCGCGTCTTCGTCCTGACGCATGAAAGCCATATCGATGTTCCCGGCGCGCAACTCCTCGATCAGTCGCGGAGATGAGGCGCTCATCACGCGAATTTCCGCTTCGGGGGAATGCTTCCGGGCAAGTTCGACCACCCTGGGCAGTGTCGACAGTTCAAGCCCGGGGAGGACCCCCAGCCTCAACACAGCCGGAGTATTTCTGGCCGCCGCAGCCGCGTCATCGACTTCTTTCAACACGCGCCGGCTTCGTTCCAGGAACACGAGGCCCGGATCGGTAAGCACCACGCCACGAGACCGTCGTTCGAAGAGCTTCACGCCCAGCTCTTCTTCAAGCTCGAGCAACTGCCGGCTCAGTGACGGCTGCGAGGTATGCAGCCGGGATCGCGCTGCCGTGCTGACGCTTCCGGATTCCGCGACGGCAACGAAGTATCGGATGTGGCGCAGTTCCAACCATGCCTCCTGAGCATAGCTTGTAGCGCTAGCAAGTCTTGGTGTGTCTGGCAACGCAGGCATAGATTTGGCGCAAGAGATGGGTGGACATCGCCAATCAGACACCCGCCCACCTCGAACATTTTTTAGGCTTGTCCGCATCTCGTCGAGATCTGCGCAAGCAAAACGGAGAAATCATCGTGGCGACACCTCAAAAAATCGGCATCGTCGGTTGCGGCGTCATCGGCGCCAGTTGGGCGGCTTATTATCTGGCTCGCGGATTTGACGTTGGCGCAACCGATCCCGCGCCCGGTGCCGAGCAGAAGCTGCGGGATCTCGTCGCGCAATATTGGCCCGCGCTCGTCAAGATCGGGCTCGCGCCCGGCGCGTCCCAGGACCGGCTGACCTTCGATGCCGACCCCGTGAGCGCGCTGGCCGGCGTCGGCTTCGTGCAGGAGAACGGACCCGAGCGCGTCGACGTCAAACGCGCGCTGCTCGCCGAGATTTCGGCAGCCGTCGCCGATGACGTGATCATCGCCACCTCCTCGTCGGGAATTCTCATCTCCGACATCCAGGGCGGCGCGCGCAATCCCGAGCGGGTCGTGCTCGGTCACCCCTTCAACCCGCCGCATCTGATCCCGCTCGTCGAGGTCGTGGGCGGCAAGGAAACCTCCGACGAGGCGGTCGAACGGGCGATCAATTTCTATCGCGCGATCGGCAAGAAGCCGATCCATATCCGGCGCGAGGTCAAGGGCCATGTCGCCAACCGGCTGCAGGCGGCGCTGTGGCGCGAGGCTTTCTACCTGGTCGATCAGGGCATCGCTTCGGTGTCCGACATCGACACCGCCATCGCGCATGGCCCGGGCCTGCGCTGGGCGCTGCTCGGACCGTTCCTCAACCTCCATCTGTCAGGCGGCAGCGGTGGTATCGGCCATGTGATCGACCATCTCGGACCGCCGATCGAGTCCTGGTGGCGCGATCTCGGCGACCTCTCCTTCACGCCCAAGGTCAAGACCGAGGCGATGCAGGGCGTCGAGGACGAATTGAGCGGCCGGGAACTCGCAACGCTCCAGGAGGAGCGCGACGACACGCTGATCCAACTCCTCGCCCTCAAGGCCCAGGCTCCTCAGCTGCCCTGAGCTTCTCTCTCAAGACATTGGATGACGTGATGACCAGCATGATCCAGGACCGCATTGCCGCGGCGCTCTCGGCGCCGCTCACATCCGACGATCGCATCGATCCCGCCAGGGAGCTGCGGGAGGTGTTGGACGGGGTAGGTCTCGACCCCACCGACGCCGGAGGAACGGTCACATTCTCCGGCAAGGACCCGATCATCTCCAGCCCCTGGCCGCTTGCCACCATGGCGGGCGTGTCGCTGATGGCCAAGGCGGTGGCCTTCGCGGGGATCTGGAAGACGCGGACCGGCGAGGGACAGGACCTGTCGGTCGACCTGCGCCAGGTGCTCCACCGGCTATGCCCCTTCTACGACAAGAAGTGGGAGATGCTGAACGGATATGCGCCGGGTACACCGTCCGACCCGGCCAATCCGTTCATGCCGAGCCACATGTACCAGACGCGAGACGGCCGCTGGCTGCAGTTGCTCAACATCTATCCCCGGACCAAATCGGCGGCGCTCGCCTTGCTCGGGTGCAGCGACAGCGTCAGCGCCATCGCGGCCGCGGTTCGCGAGCATGACGGGCTCGCGCTCGAGGAGCGTTTCAACCAGGCCGGTCTGCAGGCGACATTGGTGCGCACCGCCGAGGAATTCACGCAGACCGAGCAGTTCGGCTATCTGAAGGATATGCCACTCGTCGAGATCACGAAGATCGGCGACAGCGATCCGGTTCCGTTCACCGCCGATCCACGAACGCCCCTCGACGGGATCCGGGCGCTCGGACTTGGCCGGGTGATCGCCGGCGCCGGCCTGGGCCGCGCTCTCGCCTATCATGGCGCGGACGTCCTCAACCTGTGGGGACCGGGCGACTTCGAGATGGACCTGACCTATTACACGGCGAACGTCGGAATGCGGTCCGCGACCATGGATCTCAAGCGCGCCGACGAGATGACGCGCTTCAAGGCGCTGCTGGGCGATGCCGACCTCTTCTTTTCCAATCGGCGCCCGGGCTTCCTTGGTCGCTACAACCTGACGGCCGAGCAGCTCGCCGAAATCAAGCCCGGCCTCATCCATGTCGACATGTCGCTCTATGGCTGGCGCGGTCCCTGGGCGGATCGTATCGGCTTCGACCAGAATGCCGGCGGCGTCAGCGGCGTGTTCGCCCGCGAAGGCACGCCCGAGCGGCCGCAGCTGACCGAGATATTCGTCGTCAACGACTACGCCATGTCGTGGATCGCCAGCGTTGCCGTCGCGGCTGCGCTTCAACGCCGCGCGACCGAGGGCGGCAGCTATCGTATCCGGATCTCGCTCGCACGGCTGTCGATCTGGCTCCTGCACATGGGCATCTTCGACAAGGCCTATGCCGCTGCGATCGCGGGCACTGCCGGCGATCATGAATATCTCGCGCCCGAGCTGTTCGAAGCGGACACGCCATGTGGGCATTATCAGGGGGTCACCGACCAGGTTCGGATGTCCCGCACGCCCGGCTTCTACGCGACGCCGCTGGTGCCTCGCGGCTCGGGCAAGGCTGAATGGCTCGCGCGCTGAGATCCTCGCCGCCCGCCAGATGAGGCAGGGTCGGTTGCAATCGGAGATGTGAGATGAACGAATACACGGCTGCGCAGGGCCGTCTGGCCCTGCTGGATGTCTACAAGCGGCAGTTGGTGGTGATTGAGCGTGAGAGCGGCAAGATCCTCCTGACGGTGGAGAATGTCGGCCACCCCGACGGTATCCAGGTCGATGCGGCAAAAGGTTATTTCTACTGGACCGACATGGGCCCCCATCGCGAAGGCGAGGACTTCTTCGAGCCGGACGGCACCATCCGGCGCTGCCGCCTCGACGGCACTGGCGATACCCAGCTGGTCGGCGACGGCGCGATCTACACGCCCAAGCAGCTCCAATTGGATCATGACGCCGGCATGCTCTACTGGTGCGACCGCGAAGGCGGCCGGGTCATGCGCAGCAGGGTCGACGGGAGCGGGCTGGAAACGCTGGTGGAGCGGGGCAGGGGAGGCGCCTATCCCCGCGACAAGCTCGACCAATGTGTCGGCATCGCGCTCGATGCCGCGCACGGCAAGCTCTACTGGACCCAGAAGGGGCCCAAGAAAGCAGGTCTCGGCCGTATCTTCCGCGCCGGCATTGAGCTTGCCCAAGGTGAGCAGCCCTGGAACCGGTCCGACATCGAGCTGCTCGTGGACGCGCTTCCTGAACCCATCGATCTCGAAATCGACGAGGAACGGGGCCTGCTCTACTGGACCGATCGCGGCGCTGAGCCCGATGGCAACTCCTTGAACCGCGCCCGCATCACGGCTACCGGCCTGGAAGGGCACGAGGTTCTGGTTCGCGGCTTTGAGGAAACGATCGGCCTGACGCTCTGCCCTGGTGACAATGTCGCCTATGTGTCGGACCTGTCGGGCCGCGTCTATCGCATCGACCTTGAGACCATGGAACGGACGGTGCTGTACGACCAGGGTCAGGCGGTAACCGGCCTCGTGCTCTTCTGATCACCGTCGGCCCTCGCCAGGCGTCGCTTCCTTGAGGGGGCAGTACAGACGGGAAGCCAAGACTGTGCGCATCGCCAGGGTTTTGGTTTCCGGCGCCCCTGTTCAATTCATGCGAACAGCCCTGCCTGATAGTCGCGCGCGGCCTGTACGAGTTCAGTGGCCGTGGTCATGACGAAAGGGCCACGCGCAGCGACGGATTCGTTGATCGGCGGGGCGTGGCCGTAGATGATCGTTCCGCCATCAGTCGACGTCACGGTGACGCGGTCGCCCATATCGCCGAACATCACGCGGCTATACTGCTCGACCCTTTCGCCGCCGATGATGACGTCCCCCTCGATCACGTAGAGGAAGAGGCTGCGTCCCTCCGGCGCCGGCAACACCACCGTTCCACCAGGCGCTAGGTCAACGACGAGCATTGTCGCGTCTGTCAGCGAACGGATCGGAGCCATGGTGTCCTCGAAGCGACCCGCGACGACGTTGACGGTGGCGCGGCCGCCATCGATCTCAATCGACGGGATGTCTTCAGCCTCGAGCCCGACATAATGCGGCGGGGCGTCTTTGAGCGCCGAGGGAAGGTTGAGCCAGAGTTGGAGGACTTCGAGCGGTCCGCCGTCCTTCCTGAAGGCTGGCGGGGCGGACTCGTTGTGGACAATGCCCGAGCCGGCCGTCATCCATTGCACGCCGCCGCCATGAACAATCCTGGGCGACGAGCGGCTGTCCTCGTGCAGCAGCGCGCCGGTGCGGACGAAGGTTATCGTCTCGAACCCCCGATGTGGATGGGGCGCAAAGGGCAGGCCATGATTGTTCGGCGGATAGACCTGCGGCCCGTGATGGACGATCAGCAGGAAAGGCGTGGGGCCAGACATGGTCACCGGCGGGATGCGGGTGATCAGGTCGTGATTGTCCTCGCGCCGCGCGACGCCTTTGTTGACGATCGTCCGTTCGGTCATGGTCTCTCCCTGTTTCGAAACGCACCCCGTGATCGGGTCAGCCGGCTTTCGCCTGCTTGCCTTCTCGGTAGCCCTTGAGCGCGCCGCCCCAGCCAAGCAGCTCGTCGAGCATCGTATTGAGTGCGGTCGCCTGCACGTCGCGCGGCTTGAACGTGGAGAAATTCTCAAAGTCGTCGAACAGCGATAGCGCGACCTGCGAACGCACATCCGCGATGTGCAATTCTCCGACGATACCGCGCAGATGCTCGACGGCGCGAACGCCGCCCGTGCTGCCATAGCTCACGAAACCCGCAGCCTTGTCGTGCCACTCGTAGAACAGGAAATCGATCGCGTTCTTGAGCGCACCGGAGGTCGAATGGTTATATTCCGGCGTCACGAACACGAGGGCATCGAGCGGTGCGATCGCGCCCGACCAGGCTTTGGAATGCTCCTTGGTGAAGGGTTGCCGCAGCGACGGCGGGAACGGCTCGTCGAGCACCGGCAGGTTGAAACTCTCGATATCGACGAGATGAAAGGCGGCGTCCTTGCGCTGCGAGGCGAGTTCATGGACCCAACGCGCTACCGCTTCGCCATTGCGGCCGGGCCGCGTGCTTCCGATGATGATTCCTACATTCAGCGTCATGAGGCAGCCTCCGGCTTACAAAAAGGAAGTGACGCTATATTGGTAAGTTCCTCGAACGGCTGCAAGGAGGCACATGCATGATAGTCCCGAACAGCGATGTCAGCGATCAGCTCCAGCAGGTGGCCGAGGGCTGCGAGATCACGCGAGACGTCTTGCAGCGGATTGGCGATAAATGGACCGTGCTGGTCATTATGAGCCTTGCCGGCGGGCCTCGTCGCTTCTCGGAAATCGCGCGTCTGGTGCCAGACATTTCGCAGCGCATGCTGACCTTGACGCTTCGTGGGCTGGAACGGGACGGTCTCGTCACGCGGACGGTGACGCCGACCGTTCCGGCGCGCGTCGACTACGCGCTCACGCCGCTCGGGCGCTCGTTGCAGAAACCTGTTGCCGCGCTGGGAAAATGGGCTCGCGCCCATCAGGACATGATCAAAGCTGCCCGTGTCGCCTTCGATGGCCGGCTCCGTGAATGATCCCGGACGCAGGTTTGGCATGCCACAGCTCGCCATGCACGTCGGTTGACAATCGTACTAAATATGTCAAATCTGTAAATCAGAGGGCCGCCCGTTTCTGAAGAGCCCGCCGCAGAGAGACCCATGAACACCGAGCCCGGCGACACGTATGACGCGATCCTCACGGCCGCGCTTGAGGTCTTCCTCCGGTACGGCTTCGCCAAGACATCGATGAAGGATCTCGCGCAGGCGGCCGGCCTGTCACGGCAAGGTCTCTACCTGCATTTTGGCAGCAAGGATTCCATCTTCGAGGCGATGGTCGCAGGGAACCTGCGCGATGCGGGCGGTACGGTGCGGCGGGCGCTCCGGCGGGCTGATTGCAGCATTGAAGACAGGCTGGCCGAGGCATTCGAGGTCGCGCACGGCGCAGGCATTGGCTCTCCATTGCTGGACGAACTCATAGAGGAGAGCCGAAAACGTTGCCCGCTTGCGGTCGGAGCGTTCGAAACGACGCTCCTGTCCGAGGTCACCGAAGCCCTGTCGGTGGCGCAGGTTGCGGATCGATGGAAAGCGGAAAAGCTTTCGGCAGCCGAGCTGGCGCAGCACCTCGTCCACGCCTCGGTCGGCATAAAGCATGAAGTCGCCTCGCCCAATGCATATCGGGCAGGAATTCGTCTGGCCGTGCAGATCATATGCCGCAGCCCGCGTGGCTAGACCCGATCCAGCCATCGCGAAACCGATCGTTCCATAAGAAAGAACCGACCAATGCAGAAGACCATCATCATAACCGGAGCCAGCGATGGAATTGGAGCGGCAGCAGCGCGGAAGCTCAAATCGCTTGGCCACACCGTCATCCTGGTGGGCCGTTCGCGGTCGAAGACCGAGGCGATGGCCCGCGAACTGTCTGTGCCCTTCCATCTGGCCGACTATGCCACGCTTGGTGATGTGCAGCGACTGGCGGACGAACTGCAACATTATGATCGCATCGATGTGCTCGCGAACAATGCGGGCGGTATCATGGGGAACCGCGAACTGACCGAGGACGGGTTCGAGAAAACCTTTCAGGTGAACCATCTCGCGCCGTTCCTTCTGGTCAAG
Source organism: Novosphingobium sp. LASN5T (assembly GCF_003856955.1). NCBI lineage: Bacteria > Pseudomonadati > Pseudomonadota > Alphaproteobacteria > Sphingomonadales > Sphingomonadaceae > Novosphingobium > Novosphingobium sp. LASN5T. Next base: position 3,815 of record NZ_RQSI01000008.1, on the reverse strand, counting down.
CTGCTGATGCCCGAACTGATCGCAAGTCGTTCCACCGTCATCCAGACCGCAAGCGAAGCCGCGAACATGTGGGGCGGCGGTTTTGACCTCAGCGACCTCAACAACGAGCGCGACTACGCACCGCAGAAGGCTTATGGCCGGGCAAAGCTGGCGAACATATTGTTCACCAGGGAACTCGATCGTCGGCACCGACCGGACGGCATTTCCGCCGTGGCGTTCCATCCCGGCGTCGTCCGCTCCAGCTTTGCAAGCGACACCACGCATTTCATGCGCTTTATCTATCACACGCCGCTGAAGTACCTCATCACGATAAGCCCTGAGAAGGCGGCAACCGGTCTGGTCGACCTTGCCGAGGGAACCCCGGGCAGCGATTGGGAATGTGGCGGGATGTATGCGAACGGGAAGCCGATGAAGGTGGGCTTCAAAGACGATGGATCGATTGCCAGGGGACTGTGGGACCGGAGCGAGGCGATGCTTAAGCCGTGGCTTGGTCAAGGCTAGCAAATCGTAGACGCTTTCAGAGACCTTGCTAAGAAAGGTTTTGCCGCAGGAAGGCTCCCGCGCGTTCGGAAGCCTCGACCGCTGTGTTCAGGACGCCGGCCATTTCGATGAACCCATGCACCATGCCGAGAATTTCGACATAGTCCACCGGCACACCGGCCGATTGGAGCGCGTCCCGGTACAGGCGACCGTCATCGCGGAGCGCGTCGCATTCCCCGCTGAAGATCAGCGCCGGCGGCAAGCGATCGAAGGTGGAGGCGAGGAGAGGGGAGACCCTTGGATCGCGAGGATCGATATCGGAAACGAAAGGATCGGACATGGCGTGCATCGCGTCCAGCGTCAGTGGTGGCACATTGCCGTTTTCGACCCGAGACGAAAATGCCCAGCCGGTCGGGGATAGATCACCGCAAGGGTAGAACAGCACCTGCGCGCGAAACTGAACCTCGTCGCGCAGTTGTTGCGTCGCGACGGCGGCAAGGCTGCCCCCGGCGCTGTCGCCCGCAACGGCAAGCCGCTGGGGATCCAGAGCGAACTCGCCGGCATGCTCCGCGAGCCATCGGATAGCGGCCACGACATCGTCGGGGCCGGCAGGAGCAGGATATTCGGGCGCCAGACGATAGCCGATCGCAACCACGGTCACGCCGCTATTGTGGACGAGCCGCCGACAGACCTTGTCGTGACTGTCCAGGTCGCCGAGCGACCAGCCGCCGCCGTGGATGTACACGGTTGCGGCTCCCGGCGAACTGGGGGTCTGCGGAACATAGAGGCGCAGCGGGATCGCTCCCGCGGGCCCCATGGCCTTGATGTCGCGTACCTCGCCGACGGGCAGCACCTCGCCGCCCAATGTCGCGCCGATCTGCTTGTATGCTTCGCGCATCTCAGCGATCGGCAGAGTATCGAGCGGCGGCGCACCCGATTCGTTCATCGCCTCCAGGACCGCGCGGACGTCGGGCGCCAGCCGCGCCGGATCGAAGGGTTTTGCCTGCATCTCGTCAATCTCCGTTGAAGCGCAACGGCGCGCCGGCGTCGTTGCTGTCAGTTTCAGATAAATGATGCCCAAGCATGTCGCTCAGAGGGATTTGAGCGCGCGTTCAACGCTCGTTGCCAGCGGCGTCGTCGGACGCCCGATGAGCTGCGACAAGGTGCGCTCCGATCCATAAAGCGCGCCCTGCGAGGCGCTGACATCATAGGAAGCGATGGCTGCGGCCAACTCCTTGGGCAAACCGGCACCTTCGAGCGCTGCGGCGTAATCGGCTGCGGGAAGATTATGATAGGGAATGTTCTTGCCGGTCTGTCGCGATATTTCGGCCGCAAGGTCGGTCAGGGTCCAGGCTTCGTCGCCGGCCAGTTCATAGGTCATGTTCTCATGACCCGGAGTGGTCAATACGGCGACGGCGGCTTCGGCAAGGTCCTCCCGGGTCGCGGAGGATATCCTGCCATCACCCGCGCTGCCGATCAGCGCGCCGTTGGTCAGCGCAGGGCCGACGGAGCCGGTATAGTTCTCGGTATACCAACCGTTGCGCAGGAGCGTGTAGGCAAGACCCGACGATTTCAGTTCGGCTTCGGTTGCCCGGTGCTCGTCCGCCAGGCTCAAGCTGGACACGTCCGCGTGAAGCACGCTCGTATAAACGATGCGCTCGACCCCCGCTTTCTTCGCGGCCGCGATTACATTGGCGTGCTGGACGGCTCGCTTGCCGATCTCGCTGGAGGAGATCAGCAACAGGGTGTTGACGCCGCGGAGAGGCGCATCGAGCGTAGCAGGAGCGGAATAGTCGATCGGCTGGGCAGCAACCCCAAGAACCTCAGTCTGCTCCGGTCGGCGGACCAGGGCGAGAAGATCGCCGGCAGACACCTTCTGCTTGAGCTTGTCGATGACAATATGGCCCAGCTGGCCGGCTGCAGCCGTTACTGCGATCGTCATGGCAAATATCTCCGCGTTGAATCAGGGTAGGAGGGCTTGCCTCGATATAGCGTCCGCCATTATTCTTGGTAAGTACATACAAAAAGGTAAGTTTAGGATGGCGCTCGAAAAGTCCGCCCGCACGTCCGAACCATCGGAGCGGAAAACCCTTCCCGACAGGCTCCTACGCGGCGATGTTCTGACGCCCGCATGCCCCTCCCGCGAGATCCTCAACCATCTCACCAGCCGGTGGGGCATATTGGCGCTCATCGCGTTGCTCCCTGGAACCATGCGGTTCAGCCAACTGCGTCGTCGGATCGGCGGGGTCAGCGAGCGGATGCTGGCGCAGACGCTTCAGCTGCTCGAAAAGGACGGTATGGTGGAGCGGCGCGCCTTCAACGTCGTCCCGCCGCATGTGGAATACACGCTTACGCCGATGGGCATGCAGGCGGCCGTTAAGGTACGAGACCTCGCCGACTGGGTGGAATCCAACCTGGAGACGCTCCTCCAGGCGAGAAGCGAAGACGGCTGAAGCCACACGGGGCATGGATGTCAGGAGCATCACCGCAAGAGCCGATCCTGTCAAAGCCGCTCGCCGGCGCGCATCGGTACCAGCATGGCGGCCGCCCAAGGGTTATTACTCGAGACGCAGGATGGGCTTGACGGTCTTGGCGCTCTCGCAGTCCGCGACCGCCTGGTCGATATCGGCGAAGTCATAGAACTGACCCTGTTCCTGCAATACACCCGGCCAGAACGAGAGACGGCCTTTCGAGCCAATCACCCATCGCTTTGAGAACTGCCTGGACGTCTGGAACTGAGCACGCTGGATCGAATGGTTTCTCCTGCATATCGTAAAACTCCGTTCAAGGGCTGGATAGGCATAGAGGTCGGCTCGGGTACACCAGTGGAAACACAATCTCGCCATCGTCGTCAGCGGTAAATCACGGCCTCTGCCTGTGCGGGTCGTGTCTTTGCCGGTCGTAGCGCTGCTAAGTGTTCTGCATCTCATCGGTCGCGACGATCGCCGTGAGATTGAGGATGCCACGCGCCGTCACGCTGGGGGTAAGAACATGAATCGGCCTGGAGAGGCCCATCAGCATCGGACCGACGACAGGCGAATTCGATGAAGCGGAGAGCGCCGTCAACGTAATGTTGGCGGCATCGAGATTGGGCATTACCAGCAAGTTCGCCGGTCCTTTCAGCGGGCTGTCGGTAACCAGCCTTTCGCGCAGACGATGCGAGAGCGCGGCATCAGCGTGCATTTCACCATCGACGATGAGTTCCGGTTGTTGAGTTGCACTGAGAAGTGACCCGGGAGGGTTATAAGTTTTCACTGAGAATTGACCCATGTTTTCCTCGCCCCTGGCTAACAGTCAGGAGGCATCGGAGTGATCGACATGGACTTACTCAGTGT